>PMPH01000114.1 GCA_003161045.1 Acidobacteriaceae bacterium | reverse complement strand
TGAACTGCACGGCTTGACCTTCCTGCAAGCTCTTGAAACCACTCGAGTTGATCGCAGAGTAGTGCACAAAAACATCTTCGCCGTTCTGGCGCGAGATAAAGCCGAAGCCCTTCGCGTCGTTAAACCACTTCACTGTACCTTGTTCCATTTGATCGTGTTTCCTGAATTGAATTGCGCTGGATGAATCGGAGCGACCACTGGCAGAATCTTGCTTGGTTGGGCGAGTGCTGCTCATGCCCGGTTCGGCTCTAACGCTGACAGCAGTGTACCACCCCTTTTGAAAAATGAGCGCGCAGATTGTGGCGCGGGAGAATAAATTCCCCCGTCTCCTATTTTGGAACTTATTGAATTGGAATCTCTTAATGTCGTACCCTTATGGCATTACCGTGAAAGGCCGCCATGCCCCAGGATTCCGTCCCCGGCTTGCTCTCCCGCGCCACCGAGCTGCTGGAGGAGCAATTTACCGCTTTGCCCAGCTTTGAGCCGGCCTTCAAGGCCAACCCGGCGGCGATGGCGCAGGTTCTGGCGGACGTAGCGCGACGGATGGGCGACAACTACCCCTACTTTCACCCGCTTTACGCCGGGCAGATGATGAAGCCGCCGCATCCGGTGGCGCGGGCCGCTTATGCGCTGGCCATGACCGTCAACCCCAACAACCACGCGCGCGACGGTGGCCGGGCCAGCTCGGAGATGGAAATCGAGGCCGTGGCGGCCATTGCGCGGATCTTCGGCTGGGATGAGTTTTTGGGCCATCTAACCTCCAGCGGCACGCTGGCCAACCTGGAGGCGCTGTGGGTAGCCGGGCAACTGGCGCAAGGCTCGAAACAAGGCTCGCCAACTGCCCGGCGCATCGTCGGCTCCGGGCAGGCACACTACACTCACCAGCGCATCTCGGCCGTGCTGAAGCTGGATTATGCGCCCATTGCGGCCGACCGGCGCGGACGCATGAGCCTGGAGGCTCTCGAAACCGAGTTGCGCAAGGGCGATGTGGGCACGGTGGTGGCGACGCTGGGCACGACGGCCATGGGAGCGGTCGATCCGCTGGACGAAATCGTGGCGCTGCGCGAGCGGTACGGCTTCCGCATTCACGTGGACGCGGCCTACGGAGGCTACTTCCGGCTGATTCCCGAGGCTTTGGATGAGCCGGCGCGGCGGGCCTACGCAGCGATCGGCCAGGCCGACTCGATTGTCGTCGATCCGCACAAGCACGGGCTCCAGCCCTACGGCTGCGGCTGCGTTTTGTTTCGCGACCCGTCGGTGGGGCGCTTCTACCGGCACGATTCGCCCTACACCTACTTCACTTCGAAGCAGTTGCACCTCCACCCCAGCGAGCAAAAGTCGCTCGCCGGGGACCCCGTACACCTGGGCGAGATCAGCCTGGAGTGTTCGCGATCCGGGGCGGCGGCGGTGGCTTTATGGGCTACCGAACAGCTTTTACCACTTGTGCCAGGGGGCGAGTTTGCTGACGGGCTTGTGCGCGGCCGGGCGGCGGCCGTGGAACTGGACCGGAGGTTGCGGCGGGACCGGACCGGGCGTTTTCAGCCGCTGGCGGACGGTGGGCCGGAACTGGACATTGTGGTGTGGAAGGTGAACGGGGGAACGCCGGAAAAGAGTTCGGCGTTGGCGGAGAGAATTTTTGCAGCGTGCGCCGCGCGGGATTTGCATCTGGCGCTGGCGCAACTGCCGTGGAGCTGGTTTCAGCCCGCGGCAGACGTAGAAGCGGAGAACCGCACGACAGACGGGGCCGGATTGGTGACCTGTCTGCGCTCGGTGCTGATGAAGCCCGAGCACGAGGCCTGGCTCGATCAAATCTGGGAGCGGTTGATGGCCGACTGCGCGGAGGTCATGGGAGAGCAGGTGGATAGGGCAAGGATTTAAGCCTCCGGGGGCTTTTGCGGCTATTTGCATTCGCCCGGCAGCTGTAGCATTTTCGGAATTGGGGTAGACCGAAAGCTCACACTCAAGTGGCTTTTTCCTTAACGGGGTCCCCACGGACAGGTCTTCGTCCGTGGGGTGGAAGTAAAAGCCACATTCAATGCACTCAAAAGGACTGCGTTCATTCCGAAAATGCTCTAAAACCAGCAGTTCAACCTGGCTCTGACTGAGCGTGCCGAAGCCATTTCTGAGCGGGCTGAAGCCATCTCCGATAAAAGCGCCCCGTTTAAAATAGGTTTTAGACGCACTCCTTGATAAAATATAAACAGTTTCCCTTAATCACAGCCGGGCGCGATCGCTCATCCCGGCCGACGGCGTTAGTATTCTCTATTCCCAGCGCGCCGCTTCTCAGGCAGGGGACGCCGTGGAGGCCCGAAAACTATGCAGCCAACCTCATCCAAGCCGTTTTACTACGAATCCTTCCCTAGCTCCGGCCTGGTGGCGTACTTCTCGATGGAGATTGCGATCGACCCCCGTATGCCCACATACTCCGGGGGCCTGGGCGTTCTTGCCGGGGACACACTGCGCTCCACGGCCGATCAGGGCGTTCCCCTGGCGGCCTTCACGCTAGTGCATCGCAAGGGCTACTTCCAGCAGCACCTTGACGAAAACGGCGTGCAGCGGGAGGACATTCAGCCATGGAATCCGGCCGATTTCTGCACCGAGGAAAAGGCGCGGGTCACGGTCTCAGTGGAAGACCGCACGGTGACGGTGCGCGCGTGGCGCTATGAGCTGATGGGCCGCTTCGGGCACATGGTGCCGATCTACCTGCTGGACACGGACCTGGAGGAAAACTCGGGCTGGGATCGCGGCCTGACCGATCACCTGTATGGCGGCGACAGCAACTACCGGCTGCAACAGGAGATTGTGCTGGGCATGGGCGGGGTGCGCATGGCCAAGGCGCTGGGGCAGAGAGTGAATGTGTACCACATGAACGAGGGCCACGCGGCGCTGCTGACGCTGGGCCTGCTGGAGAGCCAGTTGGGCGGCGGACCGCTGGGCGCGGCCACGGAAGCCGACATCGAGCAGGTGCGGGATCAGTGCGTCTTCACCACCCACACCCCGGTTTCGGCCGGCCACGATCGCTTCTCCACCGAACAGGCCAATCGCATTCTGGGCGGCGACCGGACGGCGCGCCTGGAAAAAATGGGCTGCTTCCGCGATGGAATGCTGAACATGACGCTGCTGGCGCTACGTTTTTCGCGCAATGCCAACGGCGTGGCCATGCAACACGCCAAGGTCTCCCGCCAGATGTTCCCGGAATTCACCATCAACTCGATCACCAACGGGGTTCACGCGCCCACCTGGGTCTCCGAGCCCTTCCAGCAGTTGCTGGATGCGCACCTCCCCGCATGGCGGCGCGACAACCTTTATCTGCGCAGCGCCATCGATCTGCCGGAGCAGGAGATTCTCTCCGCTCATGCCCGCAACAAAAACGCGCTGCTCAACGAGGTAGCCGCGCGCAACGGCTTCTCCGCCAATCCGGCCCTGAGCCCCAAGGTGCTCACGCTGGGCTTTGCCCGGCGGGCCGCTACCTACAAGCGCGCCACCTTGCTCTTCACCGACCCCGAGCGACTGCAGGAGATTGCCGCCGCGGCCGGCGGCTTGCAGATCATCTTCGCCGGCAAGGCCCATCCCCAGGACGGACCCGGCAAGGCGCTGATTCAACAGATCTTCGAAGATGCCGCCAAGTACTCGAACGGCGTGCTGCGCATCATTTATCTGGAAAACTACGACTGGGATCTGGGCGCCATGCTCACCGCGGGCGTGGATGTGTGGGTAAACACGCCGCGCCGCCCCTATGAGGCCTCGGGCACCAGCGGCATGAAGGCCGCGCTGAACGGCGTTCCCAGCCTCTCGATTCTGGACGGCTGGTGGATCGAGGGCTGCATCGAAGGCGTTACCGGATGGGCCATCGAAGACGGCGCCGACGATGCCGCCGAGGCCAGCTCGCTCTATGAAAAGCTGGAGAAGGCAGTCGTGCCGCTCTTCCTCGAAGCGCCTGAGAAGTGGGCCCGCCTGATGCGCATCACGCTGGCCGTTAATGGCTCTTTCTTCAACACCAACCGCATGGTGAGGCAATACACCCGCAACGCCTACTATCCGGTCAAGCTGATCAAGCAGGCCAAGCTTCAGCGGCTAGAAGAGCGCGCTGATGACAGATTGCCTGACATGATGACCTTGAACGCGTAAAGCCGCGGATACTGAGGTGCGGCTTCTCCTTTAGTCGAATTGCGCTTGCCCTCGAGAGTGCCTCTCCGGTGAGTGTCCGCCAAAGGCGGTTCTCGGCCTCACGCGTTAATCGCCATTCCCTCGACGGCTCCGTAGGCGTCCAGCAACGATTCGGCCAGCGTGGGATGCGCGTGGATGGTGAACATCATCTCCTCGACCGTGCCTTCCAACTCCAGCACGGCGACCGCTTCGGCAATCAGCTCCGTGGCCTGCGGGCCGATGATGTGAACGCCGAGAATCTCGCCGTACTTCGCATCGGCGACGATCTTCACAAAGCCGTCGTGGCTGCCGAGAATGGTGGCCTTCGAGTTGCCCGCAAAGGGAAATTTGCCCACCTTCACCGCATAGCCCTGCTCCCTGGCCTGCGCCTCGGTCAGCCCAACTGATCCGATCTGCGGCTCGGTGTAAACGCAGCCGGGAATGCGGTCGAGGCGCACCGGGCGGTAGGCTCGCCCGGCAATCTTGGCCGCGGCGATCATCCCGCTCATCGCGCCCACGTGGGCCAGTTGCGGCAGCCCGGCCACGATGTCGCCGATGGCAAAGACGCCGGGCTCAGCCGTCTCCTGGGCCTGGTTGACCTTGATTAAGCCGCCTTCCAGCTCGATCCGCGTCTTCTCCACGCCGATGTTAGCGGTTCGCGGCGCACGGCCGACGGCCACCAGCAGCTTTTCCGCCTCTTTTATCTGCATCTTGCCATTAGCGCCGGTGAAGCTCACCTTCACGCCCGCTGCGGTTTTCTCGACTTTCTCGACCCTCGCGCCGGTATTCACGTCGATGCCGCGCTTCTTGAAGAGGCGCGTCAGTTCCTTTGAAATTTCTTCGTCCTCGAACGCAACCACGCGCGGCAGAAACTCGACCATCGTCACCTCCGCCCCGAAGCTGCGGAAGATGGAACTGAACTCCATGCCCACGGCGCCCGCGCCGACGACGATCAGCGACTTGGGAAGCTCCTCGATGGCCAGGATTTCAATGTTGGTCAGAATGCGGTCGTCCGCTTCGAGGCCGGGCAGCATTTTAGCCTCGGAGCCGGTGGCCAGAATCACATTTTTCGCTTTTATCTGAGAGGTGGCTTCGCCGCTGGCAACTTGAACGGCGTGGATGCCGCCCTGCGCCGGCCCGGTCAGCCGGCCAAAGCCCTCGATCCGGGCAATCTTGTGCTTTTTCATCAGGAAGTCGAGGCCCTTGGCGTGCCGGGCGATGATCGCATTCTTGCGCCTCTGCACTGCGGCCCAGTCGAGCGTGGGCGCGCCAATGCCCTCAGCTCCGAAACGGATGCCGTACTCGGCGGCGTGCTGGAAGTGCTCCCAGATTTCGGCGCTGAAGAGCAGAGCCTTGGTGGGGATGCAGCCCACGTGCAGGCAGGTGCCGCCCAGATTGCCGTCCTTCTCGATCAAGGCAACCTTCAGCCCGTACTCCGCCGCGCGGATGGCCGCCGTGTAGCCGGCCGGTCCGCCACCCACAATCGCCACGTCGTAAACTACCGCCGCCATCGTCTTTTCAGTCAAGAAGGACTCCATTCCGGGGCGCTGCTCCATTGCGCGAACGCCGCATTCCACCCCTCATTTTAATGGATGCGCGCTTCCCGTCCCTCGCAAACCGGAGTTTCAGGCGACAGTTCATCGCCGCTGGTGCGGAAAGTGCGCGAAAATGGGGCGCTCACCTTCCAGCCACAGGAAAAACTCTTCACAGGTTCTTCTGAACCAGTTCGGCGGCCAGGCGCAGCGTCTCCAGCTCGTCGCCGAAGCCCGCGATCCAGTGCACCTCCGGCTCGCGACGGAACCAGGTCAGCTGCCGTTTGGCGTAGTTGCGATGGCCCTGCTGGGCAGCTTCTATCGCAGCCTCAACGCTCAAACTCCCCGCCAGGACGGCCCGAGCTTGCCGGTAGCCGAGCGAGTCCAGCGCCTTGACCGGCCCAAAGCGTTCAAGCAAGCAGCGCGTCTCCTCGATCAGCCCGGTCGCGAAGATGGCCTCGGCCCTCCGGTTGAGCCGGTCATAAAGTCCCTCGCGGGGCGGAAGTCCCTCGCGGGGCGGGAGCGCCTGCCGCGGCGGGTTGAGGCCGATCCTCAAGAGGCGAAAGCCGGTCAGCGGGTCGCGGGCCTTTCCCCGGTCTTCCAGAATCTCCGAGAGCGGCCTATGCGCGGCCAGGCAGACTTCGATGGCGCGCATCAGCTTGGCGGCGTCGTTGGAGTGAATGCGCGCCGCCGAAGCCGGGTCAAGCCGCTGGAGCAGCCGGTGCAGCCAGGCTTCTCCGTGTTTTGCCCGGCTGCTTTCCAGGCGCTTCCGCAACTGCTCGTGCCGCTGGGGCGCGGCAAAAAGCCCTTCGGTCAGCGCGCGCAGATAAAGCCCGGTTCCGCCGGTCACGATGGGAAGCCGGCCCCGGCTGGCAATCTCCCGGAGCGCCGCCCGCGCCTGGCGGCTGTATTCGCCAGCGGTAAAGGGCTGGTCCGGGTCGGCCACGTCGATGAGGTGATGCGGCAGCCGTGCCCGCTCTTCTTTGGTCGGCTTGGCTGTCCCCAGGTCCATGCCGCGATAGACGGCCACCGAGTCGCAACTAACGATTTCGCCGCCAAACTGTTCACCCAGCGCAAGGGAAAGTGCCGTCTTGCCGCTGCCCGTAGGCCCCAGCAGCAGCACGGCCAGCGGATCGACCGCCGAAGCAGCCGCTCGCTCGCCGGAGGCTGAAAGCTCTTCGCACGCTGCCAGCTCCGCCTGCCGAACAGCGGCGGCGCCGGGCCCGCCGGTCGAGTTCCGCCTCACGGCCGCCACCAGCCTGTGGGGAAGATCCACCTCGGATTGGTGTGCAGCAGCCGGAAGAGCAGAATCGCCGCGGCCACCAGCAGCAGCCCGAAGACCTGATTGCGCCGGTAGAGGCGCAACTGCCGCCGCCGGCGCTCCTTCTCGGCCACTTCTTGGTCATACGGTTTGATCTGGGTCTGCACCATGGCGCGTCGCTCCTGCTGGCTCGTGCACCGGGAATGCCAGCGCACCAAGACTTCAGTATAAGAGAATGGCAGCCCGTTTCTTCCCACTTCCGGTTTGACTTCCCCGCCCCATTTTGCTCAGATAAACCTTCGGGGTTTGGCAACACAAGGAAGAGCAGGGATGCAACCATGAAAGTGTTGATTTTAGGTTCAGGAGGCCGGGAGCACGCGCTGGCCTGGGCAGTGAAGCGCAGTGAGCAAGTGACGGAGGTAGTCTGCGCGCCGGGCAACGGCGGCATCAGTCAGATTGCGCGCTGCGTTGCGGTGGATTTGAAGGACGTGGACGCGATGGTCCGCCTGGCCGAGGCCGAGCAGCCAGGGCTGACCATCGTGGGACCGGAGCTGCCGCTCTCGCTGGGCATTGTGGACGCCCTGCAAAAGCGCGGATTGCGCGTCTTCGGGCCGACGCGGGCCGCGGCCATGCTGGAGAGCAGCAAGGGCTTCGCCAAGCGTTTCTTGCAGCGGCACCAGATTCCCACCGCCAACTACGCGATCTGCACGAACGCGGCCGAACTGGAAAAGGCCATCGCCCTCTTTCATCCGCCCATCGTGGTCAAGGCCGACGGATTGCACGCTGGCAAAGGCGTGCTGATCTGCGAGTCGCGCCACGCCGCTCTGGAAGCCGCACGGGATCTGTTGAGTGGAAAGCTGCTGGGCGAGACCGAGCAGCGCATCATCATCGAGGAGTTCCTGGCGGGCGACGAGATCAGCTTCCTCTGCCTCACGGACGGCAAGCACGTTGTCCCGCTCGCCCCGGCCCAGGACCACAAGCGCATCGGCGAGGGCGACACCGGCCCCAACACCGGCGGCATGGGCGTTTACTCGACTGACACGATGCTCGACCCCGGCATGACCGAATGGATTCTGCGCCACATCGCCGTGCCCACTGTCTACGGCATGGCCAGCGAGGATACGCCCTTCACCGGCGTGCTCTACTGCGGGCTGATGATGACCGCCCGCGGGCCGCAGGTGCTGGAGTTCAACGCCCGTTTCGGCGACCCGGAGACGCAGGCCATCCTGCTGCGCCTGGAAAGCGACCTGGTGGAGGCTCTGGAGGCCTGCATCGACGGCCGGCTGGCGGAGACAGGGCTGCGCTGGAGGCCCGGCGCCTCGGCCTGTGTGGTGGCCAGTTCGGCGGGCTACCCTGGCAGCTACAAAACAGGCTTGCCCATCACTGGCCTGGACGAGGCCGCCCAGGTTCCTGGAGTGCAGATCTTCCATTCGGGCTCTTCGCTGGCGGATGGCCAACTGCTCACTGCGGGAGGCCGCGTGCTGGGCGTGACCGCCGCCGCGCCCACGCTGGAAGAGGCCCTGGCCCGCGCCTACGAGGCCATGGCGCTGATTCATTTTGAGGGGATCTACTACCGCCGCGACATCGGCCNNTCGGCCATCGCGCCCTGAAGAAGAAGCCTTAATCCCTGTCCAGAAGTTGCGGCCCAGGACTCGGCTGGGGGGACAGATCCTCTGCAGTGGGACACATCTCTGTTTGCGGATTCTGCTTCTGAAAGCAGGAGCGGCACAGCACCGGCCTGCCCTGGGTAGGCTTGAACGGGACCGTCGTCTCCTCACCACACTGCGCACAATGGGTTCGCGTCTCCGGACGCACCCTGGAGCCCCCGCGAACGCGCTTCGCCTTGCACTGCTTACAGTGTTTTGGGTCGTTTTTAAACTGCTTGTCGTGAAAAAATAGCTGTTCACCCGCAGTGAAGACAAACTCCGCGCCGCAATCGATGCATTTCAAAACTCTGTCTGTATATTCCATGGCCGGCTTCCCAAAGCAGGGAAATGCTTTGAAATCGGCCATGACCACGAAAAACCTGCCGGTCCCGTTTCCCTGTTTTCGTGCTGCTATCAACGAACGAGGGCCCGGGCCGCAACAAAATTCAGCGGCTATAACAATGCTCGCCCGGCAGGCCGGGAAAGCTTAAAAGACGCTACCGCACAACCACTGTGCGGGCTGTGCAAAGATGAAAAGAACCGCGACAGGCCACCTGGCTCTCGCCTTGGGTTTCCGTCTTGCTGCCCGCTTCGCGAACGGGAGTCGCCGGGGTGGCCTCTGTCACGATGTTTTTAAAGCTAGTCCTGCTCTTTACGAGCCTTCTTGCGATTCCGCTTGCGCGCCAAAGCCGCCTTTACGCGTTTCTTTTCACCGGGCTTCAGGTAGTAGGAGTGACGCTTGACTTCCTTGATGATGTCCTCCTGCTGTACCTTCCGCTTGAACCGGCGCAGCGCATTTTCGAGCGGCTCGCCTTCTTGTACGCGAACCTCTGCCAAAAGGGTTACACCTCCAAACCTGCCTAAGGGGCTTCTCTATGATACTGGAAAACTTGGACCTAGGGTCAAGCGTGAGGCCTTTCCTTTGAAAATCCCTTCCGATTGTGTGGAATTTCCTTTAGATCGGATGAAATTTCACCCTGATTGCCCCAACAATTCGCGATGATTCCTCATCAGAACGCTTTTTGTCCCCTGTCGGCTTATCCTGCGCCCTAGGACGAGCCGGCCCTCACCCACCAAGCAGGAGCACCATGGCTTAAACTGGACCCGGAGGCTCTCAAACCATGATCCGCGGCTACCAGGGCAGGCTGCCCCAGATTCCCGCCAGTTGCTACGTTGACCTCTCCGCGCAGTTGATCGGCGATGTAACGCTGGGCGAGCGCTCCTCGGTCTGGATGAACGCCGTGCTGCGCGGCGATGTGAATTCGATCCGCGTCGGCTCGAACTCCAACGTGCAGGACTGCGCCGTCCTCCATGGCCAGCGAAACAGGTTTCCGGTCCTCGTGGGCGATTGGGTCACCATCGGCCATAACGCCACCGTGCACGGCTGCGTGGTCGAGGACGAGGTTCTCATCGGCATCGGGGCAACGGTTCTGAACGGCTGCCGGATCGGCGCGGGCTCGATTATCGCCGCCGGCGCTGTGGTCCCCGAGGGAACCGAAGTCCCGCCTCGCACCCTCTGGGCTGGCGTTCCCGCCCGGCTGCGCCGCTCACTCTTCGACCAGGACCGCAGCCTCATCCTCGAATACGCCCAAAACTACCTCGACTACACCGAAATCTACCTCAACAGTGAAATGCACTCGGAAGGCAGCCGCTAAGATGAGCGTGGATTATTTTGTTGTGGACGTGGAAACGGCGAATCAGTCCAGAGGCAGCATTTGCCAGATCGGAATCGCGTTTTTCGCCGGCGGGAAGATGGTGGACGGGTGGCAGAGCCTGATCAACCCAAGGGAGGAGTTTCTGGCCTTCAACGTCGGCCTCCACGGCATCGGTCCGAGGATGGTCGCACAGGCTCCCATCTGGAGCAAGGTCTTCCCCAAAGTGAATCTGCTGTTGCAGGGAGCGGCGGTTGCAAGCCACACGGATTTTGACCGCTCGGCGCTTTCCAGTGCGTGCGGGAGAGCCGGAATTCCGGCCGTGGGTTACAGAAAGTGGATCGACACCTGCTGGCTGGCTCGTTCCGCATGGCCCCATTTGCCCAACCACAAACTGCCCACGCTGGCCAGAAGCTTCGGAATTGCCTATAAAGCCCACGATGCGCTGGAGGACGCCCGAGTCGCGGGAGAGGTTTTAGCTCTGGCGCTCGAAGAACGCCAAATCACCATCGGCGAACTGCTGGCCTCTTCGGGCGACCACATCACCGCGTTTCCCAAGCTCAAATCCGCGCGCAAAGCGGTACTCCAGTTGCTATAGAGGGAAACCACCACCGCTGAGTGGCTTTTTCCTCTCGGGGTCCCCGGCGACAGGTCTTCGTCGCTGGGGTGGAAGTAAAAGCCACCTTACACTATTCTCAAGACTCCGCATTAACTGGAGAACCGCTCTAAACCGGCCACGACGCTCGCCTGACCCTGCTGCCGTTTTTTACACCGGCAGCGGATTCCGCTCGCTGAACTCTCGTTGATGCCAGTAGGGGTAGATCGGAACCGTGGCGCTGGCCTTGTCCAGTTTGGCCACCTGTTCGGCAGTCAGGCTCCATCCCGCCGCGCCCAGGTTTTGCCGCAACTGCTCCTCGGTCCGGGCGCCAATAATGACCGATGAGACCGTAGGCCGTTGCAACAGCCAGTTCAGCGCCACCTGCGGAATGGTCTTGCCCGCCTCGGCGGCCACCTCATCCAGCGCATCCACCACCGTGAAAAGGTGCTCGTCGGTCACCTGCGGCCCCATGCTGCCGGTCTTGTGCAGCCGGCTCACCTCCGGCAGCGGCTGGCCACGGCGGATTTTGCCCGTCAGACGGCCCCAACCGAGCGGACTCCACACCAGCGCACCGACTTTTTGATCGAGCCCCAGCGGCATCAGCTCCCACTCGTACTCGCGGCCCAGCAGCGAGTAGTAGACCTGGTGGGCGACAAACCGCGTCCAGCCGTAGCGCTCGGCCACGGCCAGCGACTTCATCAGGTGCCAGCCGGAGAAGTTCGAGGCCGCGATGTAGCGCACCTTGCCCTCGCGGACAAATTTGTTCAGCGTCTCCTGCGCCTCTTCGACCGGCGTCAGCGCATCGAAGCCGTGCAGGTGGTAAATGTCCACATAATCGGTGCCCAGGCGGCGCAAACTGGCTTCGAGCGCCCGCCGCAAACGGTAGCGCGAAGAGCCCGCATCGTTTGGCCCGTCGCCCAGGCGAAAGGTCGTCTTGGTGGAGATCAGCGCCCGGTCGCGCTTGCCCTCGAGCGCCTTGCCCAGCACCTCTTCCGAGCGGCCGTCCGAGTAAATGTCGGCGGTGTCGAAGAGGTTGACGCCGGCGTCGAAGCAGAGGTCGATCAGCCGGCTGGCCTCGGCCACGTCGGTCGAGCCCCATGCCTTGAAAAACTCCGTAGCGCCGCCGAAGGTCGCGGTGCCGAAACTCAGTGTGGAAACCTTGAGGCCGGAGCCTCCCAGCAGACGATATTCCATAAAAAGTTGGATGCGGCAGGCGGCGTGAGGGTGCGGCGGGATTTTCTGCCAGATGCGGCCGGCGCCACGGCGAACGAAGGCCATTCGACGCCAATCCGGCGCTCTTGCGAAATAAATCTTATTGTTCTGCCGACACGCCAGCCGACTTTGGCCCCAGCAGGATTTGAAGGCCCACGTACGCAATCCAGTTGGGCTCGCTGTTCTGGCGGGTTACCGCCTGGATGCCGCGGCCGCCCATGAACATCAGGCGCAGATGCCCGCCGCGATCCAGCGTTTTCCGGCCTCCCAAGTCGAGCGTCAATTCACGTTGTCTGAACGCCGTGCCGATGCGGTTGGCGTCCTGCAGGTCGTAGATTTCTCCGTAAAGCTCGAACCGCTCGCTGAATTCGTGCCCCACAATCAGTCCGCGCCCCCAGCGGCTGGGCACGTTGCGGTTGCCAATCCAACGGCCTAATTCGCCGTTAAAATCCACCGGCCCCAGTTTGGTTGTGAACTCCACCGGCAGATAGTACTGCGGCCCCGGCTCGACGACGCCGCGGCGCACGGCGCTGGTGGGATTGTTGATAACGGCCTGCGGATAGGTCCCTAGCGAAAAATCCATGTTCTCGTCGGACTTGGGTTCACCCGCGCGATGATGCTCGTAGGGCCGCCACTTCACACCGAACTGCGATTCGCCCAATCCGGCCTGCGTGGTGTTGCTTCCGTTATTGGTGTTGCTCGGGCCGGTTGCGGCGGCGAGGGACAAGTCGCACATGAGCTGAATGCGGTCGCCCCAGCCGTAATTCATGTCGATGTCGGGCAACCGGTAGCTGGCCGCGCCTGGGTTGTGGTCCCCGGTCAAACCCAGGTTGATCTCCCACTGTCTGTTGCCGGGCGTGCCAGGATCATCGGTGATGAAAGGCGGGCCGCCCTGCGCGTGCGCCAGCGATGCGGCCGCGATCGGTACAAGAAGAAGCAATAGTTGAATAAGCCTGGACATTCGTGCGGCCTAAGTCTCCGGTGAAATGAAATTCGCTCGCGCGCAAAAACCTCTTTGCTCAAGGTAACACTCGGGCCATTACCGGCGAAAAGGTTTCCCGTTGGAAGCAGACACAACTTTTCGATTTGGCCTTGGCTGTAGCTCGGCGCGACGAGTTGCGACCGTGCCACCGGCAAAATCACTTTGTAAAAGCCGGGTCGATCCCCGCCCGCACTGCCTGTTGAAATCCACTCCATTTGCAGGAACCGTCATCCAGGCCGCAGCCCGGCACGAATACGGGCACGCGTTCAGGCGGGCTGGCGAGGCTGAGCGGCATAGCATTCCGCATCTGGTCAAGGGTCTGCGCCATGTAATAGGTGCGCACAAAGTAGTTGGAGCTTCCGCGCTTCCTCCATAACTCGAAGACCAGGGCGCCGCCCGGCGGGGTGTCGTCGCGACGGCCATCAATGAGCCAGGACAGGCCCAATGCTCCACTGATGTTAGCGATGTTCGTGTCGTGGCCAACAAGAATCAGAAGCCGGTCGCCGGGCTTGGTAAGCGCGCCCTTCACGGGATGCGCCTCGGCGGCTTGTTCCATTGACAGAAGAATGTGCAAGAGCAGGTTAGAGGACTGCGTGCGGGCGATATAACGGGTGCGCCCGGTGATTTCTTCATGCGCGGTGTGCAGTTGCATAAGTTCACGCAGCTTGTGAATGTCCACGCGACCCCAGCCGACATTGGCCGCATCCATGCCCTCGGTGTACTCCAGCAGCATATTCTCGGCCATGGTGGAGGCAACTCCAAGAGGCGTGCGCAACTCGACCGGATGGTCGCCTCTTTCTGGACCGATCGAGGAAGGAAGATCAAAGAGCGATTGAGGCTCGGACGCGCCCGCGCACTTCTCATTTGGGTTACACCCTCGCAAGACCTCTTCCAGCGCTTCCAACTGCGGCCGGTAGGCTTCCGTAAGTCCCTGCGGATTGCCGCCGATGCGACCCGAGACGGCCGCTGTCGCCAGTAACTTGTCTGGATGACCTATTCCGGCCTGCAACGGATGAAATAGAGCGTCGGCGGTTCCCTCGGGAAGCGATCTAACTCCCAGCGCGCAGCCCGGCGCAAGCCCCGCGGCGAGCGCGTTGCCGCTTTCGCGCGTGCGCTGGTCGGAGTCGGCAACGATGCTGATCCGCGACGCGTTCATGCAGCCACTCGGTTCAAGCAGGCCCTGCGCGGCCCATAACTCACGGTCGTATGCGCCGAACAGCGCCATAAGTTGCGCGCCGTGCGCTGTAAGGTAGCCCTGAGGAACGCTCCACTTGGGCCACGGACTCCTTGAGTACTGACTAAGTTGGTCGGAATTGCCCGTGGGCGAACGCACGCCGTGGCGACTGACGACGACGACAAACTTGAGTTCATCGCCTTTTCCGGCAGCGCTTTTCGCCGTATCGGCAGTAGCAGCTTGCGAGTGGAGAAGGCCGGCCGCGCAGAAATGAATACCAAGCAGAATTGCCGCCATTCCGCATCGCTTCATTGAGCCATTCCTGTCTTGGCCGTGGAATAGACCCTGATTTCTGCCGGGGTTGCGCACGCGCCTGGTACTGCCAAGTAGAGAAGATTCCACGCGGGAACAAACAGCGCGGTCTTGGATCCGGCCGCGGTACGCAGTACCCCGAGCGAATGCAGCGTTTTCGCTTCATCCACCTGAAACGCATCCACCTCGCCCGCGCCGCTGATCACATACACGCGGCCGAGTGCCGGGTCGTAGAACAGATCGTCGGCTCCGTCAGCCGCGGGCAGGCTGCTGACTTCCTTGCCCGTCGCCGCATCCAAGGCAATCACCGTTCCCGGAGTGCGGCAGGCAAGATAGAGCAACTTATGCCCGCCATCAAACGCCAGCGGCACATTATCCGCGGCTTTGGTCAGCTTCCAGTGCGCGGTAATGGCCTTGCTAGCCGCATCAATAACTACAACTTCATTCGACTCGGCGATGTCAGCGAAGACGCGCTCGCTTTGCGGGTCGATGTCGAGCGCCTCCGGGTGAGTCGCCACCGAAAGGTCGGCCGCCAGGCTTAAGTTATCAACGTCTACCACGGCGATTTTGGCTGGATTGGCAGCGTCCGAGCCTCCATGGCCCACAAAAATCAGGTGGTGAGCCTCGTCGTAGACCACATCGTCGGCATCATCAGAAAGCTTGATTGTTCCCGCCAGCGCAAGCGGAGTTCCCTTGTAAACTCTAAGTTCTCCGAGCGCGCCATCGGCGACATAAAGGCTGCCGGTTGCCGCGACCCATGCCAGGCCATGCGGCTTGCCCAGGCCGGTGATGCTTTGCCTCACCTTGCCCGTCTTCAGGTCGATCACTTCCACCGAATGATTTCCAGTAGCCGCGAGAAACAGTTGGTTGCTTGCCGCATCGATGGCAAGGTGATCGAATCTGCCTTTAACTCCGGGCAATGGGATGGTCCGGGCGAGTGTAAGGGGCGGCGCCTGCTGTGCGTGAACTGAAAATGCGCTCAGCAAGATAAATGCAAGAGCTATAGCAATTCTTTTCATTGAGATCTTTCCTGGGCCGCTGCGCTTTTGAGCGTACGGCGGCCCTGACAGGACGGATTGAGATAAAGGCTTGTCAATGACTCTGGACAAGTCTAAACGAGCCGCAGGAGAAGCTGTAAATCAGATGGCCGGCTCCTCAATTGTCGTGGCGCGGCGTCCAGCGGAGACCGCCCGAATAGGTCGGCTTGTAATACTCGCGCTGCACCATGTACTGCTCGCTCCCGTTGTAGAAGCCGAAGACCGCGTTGTTCATGTTTTCCCCGATGGCCTCGGCCGTGAATCCTTTGCCGAGATAGTAGGTTGCCTTGGCGTCAACCTGGGTGTGCGAGTAGAAGTAGTTATCTCCATTCGGACCCGTGACGCCGTACGGAACGGCATTCGGACCCGTGCTCTGATACTGATAGGTGTAGATATTCGCGCCGTTGTGCGAGATACCCACGGTTACCAGGGCGCGCTTGGTGGCATAAGAGGGGCTGATATTCCACGACAAGGGCGCCTGCCCAACCAGTGCAGGGTTGTCGGTGCGGCCGGTGAGGTTGTAATTCTTGGACCCTGTGTAGGTGAGGTTCGCATTGATCCGGGCACCTGCCAGCACACCCGGCAGATAGGTCAGGTGCTGCTGATAGGCCACCTCCACGCCTTGCACATAGGCATGGTCGCCATTGACATACTGCGTAACATTATCTCCGGCGTAGGCTTGCGACAGTGGAGAGCCTGTGGCCGGGATGGTCGACGTTTGGGTGAAGATGGGCTTGGTTATCTGCTTGTAAAAGTAGTCCGCCTCAATCATTCCCACCGAGGGCAGGTAACGCTGATACAGAAGGTCGTAGTCGTTGGCGTGCTCGGCCACCAGCGCCGTGTTGCCGATATTGACGGCGTAGGGCGTCTTCGATTCGTCCAGTGTGATGTAGGGAACCAACTGGTACGGGTCGGGGCGCGAGATGCCGCGCCCGTAAACAGCGCGGATGTCCGAACTGCTGTCGATGGCGTAGCGAAGCTGCACGCTCGGCAGCGGATTCACATACGAACCGCTTCCGTACTCGGGCGTTGTGGAAATATAGGTGCCATCAGCAGCGTTGCTGACGAGATAGCCCGTGTCCGAGGTCTGCGTAGCCTCGATGCGCAGGCCGGTTTGCAAATGGAGCTTGGAGGTAAGGTCCAGAGTGTTCATGATGTAGCCGGCCGAGACCCTCTCTTGCAGATTGTAATTGGAGGCGTCTGACTGAAGATGGGTTGTGCCCTCATCCAGAGTGTAATCCCCCGGGTGCGCGGCGAGATCGGCGGTCAACAGATCGAAGCTGGTGACGGGACCGAGATGATAACTTCCGCCATAGAAATGATTATTGGTAAATGTTCCCAGATACTGGGTCATCGGCGTGCCGTTGTTCGAATCGTACTCCGGCGAATAGGCATCCTGTCCCTTGTGTTCATTGCGGATCTGCCCGCCGAATTCCAGAGTCGAGGTGCGCGCGCCAATATGATAGTTGATTCCCACTGTGCCGCTGGCCTGAAGGTTGAGTTGCGTCGTCTGCCCGAAGGTCAGATCAATGGTATCCAGCTTGTATTGCGATGGATCGAATATCCCATTACCCGCCACGTCGCAGGTGTATTGCGGGCGGTACTGGCTCGGGCCCGGGACATAGTCGCAATCCGTGCCCACGGTCTTGGTCTTGAAGGCCGCGCCGGGGTTGCCCGCGGCTCCTCCGAAGCGCGAGTGCGCCGCTGCGATCTGATAGCGGACGTAGGAGTGGTTGAAGATGTGGTTGCCGCCCATCGCCAGGTCCGCTATCTGCAGGTTGGGCCGCCGGATGCTGGTGTGATAGGCTGTTTTGCCATTTGGATCATCATCTGGATTGGTATTGCCCGTCATCTGATAGGCGAACTTCTGCCCGTAGTCTCTGAAGTTGGAGAANNCGGTCATACAGATATTGCTGAACATAGAGCTTGTCAAAAGTGGTATTTCCGTGGGCATCAAGATCGGGGACCGGTTCCACATCGTCGATGCCGCGGCCGTTGTAGTCGTAGCTGTAACCCATCATCAGGCCCCAGCGCTTGTCCGGTCCGAAGCGCATTCCCGCAGACGAATCAATCAGAAATGCCTTGCGTCCATTGGCGATCGGAGTATATCCATCCTGGCCTTCGAAGGTGAGCGTCGGCTTGTCCGAGGTCGCCTGCTTGATGCGCAGATCGACCGAGCCGCCGATGGCGTCGCCGTCCTGGTTGGCGGAGAGCGTCTTGTTGATGGCCACCGAGCCGACCAGATCGGCCGGAATCGTGTCGAGGTCAACCTGCCGGACATCGGGATCGGGCCCTGGAACAATTACTCCGTCGATGGTGGTGTTGCTCAGCCGGGGCTCGGTTCCGCGAATCTGCACATACTGGCCCTCGCCCTCGTTGCGCTGTAAAGTTACGCCGGGCATGCGGCCAAGCGCGTCCGCGATGTTCGCATTGGGAAGGCTTTGGATCTGCGTGTCGGCTTGCACCTCCAGAATGTTCTCCGAGACCCGTTGTTCATTGATTGCGGCGGCATCGCCCTCCAGGTTGGCGCTCACGACAACCTGCTGACTGGTCGCGCCGACGGTCAATGTAACATTCACTTGCGTCGTCTGGCCGGAGGATACATCGACGTCTGTATTCGAGGTAGTGAATCCGGCATAGGAGACGGTCACTGTATACGAGCCTGACCGTAGATTTCGAAACAGGTAGTTACCCTGCGCATTCGACGCCGCGGCTGTCCCGGTTGGCTGCAACACAATCTGCGCGTCCTGCAGCACCGCGCCGGCAGTGTCCTTGATGGTTCCACTTAGGCTGCCATTTGCTTCGGCAGAGTTTTTGTCGCCTGTAGTGGCGCCTCTTGTGGGTGTGACAAAGAGCACCGCGAGGAGGAGCGGCAGTATTAAGGCCTTGATAGACATGGTTCTCCTTGAGCAGCGAAGTCGGAATCCGCGAAGCTCGAACAGCGCCGGCGGCGCAGCATCGCTTGAGATGATGCTGCGCCCTGGCCGTGAAGCGCTGTTTACGAAAAGATGAATACTTTCTAAGGTTGGGAACTGAGCTTCGCACGCGAATGTGAATCTGCGATGAATTCGGTTTTCAATTCTGCATTTCTTTGCGAATTTCGCTTAGTCTGAAGAGTACAGGATCAATGCGAATACTGATTGTCGAGGACGAGCCGCGCATGTTGGAGTTATTGCGCCAGGGGCTCTATGAACATGGATTTACCGTGATGACGGCCTCCGATGGCGAGACCGGTCTGGCGATGGCCACGGCGCATGAACTGGACGCGATGGTGCTGGACATCGGGCTGCCGCGCCTGGACGGGTACGCTCTGTTGCGGGCTTTGCGGGCGAGCGAACGCCGGACGCCGGTGCTGATGCTGACCGCCCGCGACACCGAGGATGAGATTATTCACGGCCTTGACGGGGGCGCGGACGATTACCTGACCAAGCCTTTTTCCTTTCCTGAACTGGTGGCCCGCTTGCAGTCGATCACGCGGCCTCGGCGCGAAAAGGCAGATTGCGCGATCCGCGCCGGTGACGTGGTCGTCGATCCGGTCCGGCGCACGGTTTGGCGCAACGGCGAAAGCATCAGCCTGACGCGCCTTGAGTTACTGCTGCTTACATGCCTGGCGCGCCAGGCGGGCCAGTGTGTTTCGCGGCAGACGCTGATCGAGTTTATCTGGGGCGCGGAGCACGCGGTGGGACCAGGCGCTCTCGATGTGCTGGTGAACTCGTTGCGCGCCAAGATCGATGCGCCGGGAGGCCAAAAGCGGGTCGGCACGGTGCGCGGCCGGGGCTATATCTTCCGCAGCGCGGCGGGCGCGGAGAAAAACGCCTGATGCGATCCCTGCCCATTCGCGTCCGGCTCACGCTGTGGTATTCGCTGGCTATTGCGGCCACCCTGTTCATCATCGGCCTGGTCTCGCTCTGGATGGTGCACCGCGCCATCAACAACCTGGAAAAGAATGAGTTGCAGGAGCGTGTCCGCGGCGTTCGCCGCTTTATCGAAAGCCGTCCCGCGGGTGAGACGCTCGCGGAACTGCACGAGGCCATCACCGCCGCTTACAACGCCAGCCACGGCAACAAATGGCTGCAAGTTATCGACGAGCAAGGCAACTGGATCTACCGATCGCCGCACGTTGCCGCCGTGTATCCTGAACTTGTACTTCCGCGGCAGGCTCCTCAGCAGGGTTATTACTTCACTTACACAGCAGAGTCCTTTTCCGTTCGCGCACTTATCGCGCCCATTGCGGTTCACGGGGTTCACTACACCGTGCAGACCGGCCTGACGCTGAACAAGACGCTGGCCATTCTATCCAATCTTCGCATTCATCTGTTTCTTCTGATTACCGTGGGGCTGCTTGTCTCCTCGATTGCCGGACACTTCATGAGCCGCAAGGCGTTGAGGCCGGTAGCCGCGCTGGCCGCCGAGGCGCGTCGCATCAACGATCGCCATCTCGATATTCGCCTGCCCGTGGCCAGCGCCAGGGACGAAATCTCCGATCTATCGCAGACCTTGAATCAAATGCTGGAGCGCATCGATAAGGCCTTCGCCAGTGTACGCACCTTCACCGGCAACGCATCGCATGAGCTGCGCACGCCGATCTCGCTTTTGCGCACGGAGATTGAAGTTGCGCTGATCCGTCCGCGCGAGGCGACCGAGTACCGCGCGGTTCTTGAACGCCTGCACGGCGAGACCGTGCGCATGACAAGCCTGGTGGAAAACCTGCTTTCATTGGCCAGGGCCGATGGCGGAGCCGAAACCATCGCGCGCGCTCCGATTCGCGTCGCCGATCTCTTTCAGCAGGTTGCCGCGAGTTGGAAGAGCGCCATGGAGGCAGCGCTGCTGGACTTTCATGTCGAGACGCCGGCGAGCGGGCTGGCGTTGTTGGGCGACCGGCAGCTTATCGCGCGCCTGCTCTCGATTCTGCTGGAAAACGCGAGCAAGTACACGCCCGCCGGAGGGTCGGTGAAGCTGCACTCGGCCATTTCCGGGACGCGCATTGTGATCTCTGTCGAGGACACCGGCGTCGGCATCGCCCCCGAGCACCGGGAGCGCATCTTCGAGCGCTTTTACCGCATCGCTCCGGCGGGCGAGCCCGCTCCGGCCGGCTTCGGCCTGGGCCTTTCTCTGGCGAAGTGGATTGCCGGGCGGCACGGCACGGAACTCGCGGTTGAAAGCGAGCCTGGAGGTGGAAGCCGGTTTTCATTCAGGCTGGAAAGAAGCCTGGAGAAGACAGAGGTTGCGATGTAGGTTCGGCGGCAGGGCCTGAAACCTTCCAAAATCTCTCGTTCCCATAGCGCGCCTTGAATCGCGCTGTTTCGGCTCCTTGGGACTTGCAAGAGCAAGTCCCACCCTGGCTGCAGGAGCCAGTTTGCAACCAGCGTGGCGCGCACGGCTCTCTTTGATTGTTCAAAACAGGATCAAAAATAGGAGCGTTAAGTTATTGATTCTATGACGGTTCATAAAAAGCTCATGAAAATTACTGTTTTTGGGGGGACGGGAATCAAGTCCCGTGAGACGGTCTAAAACAAGTCTATGGAGGGCGGTCAAGGACTGTCAGATTCATAAATTTACACCCTTTGTTTTCATGCACTTGAAAGACATCAATCCCCCATAGTACAACAGTGGTACAACAAGAAGGGGGTAGAGGGATGGCAAGCCAAAGTCAGAAAGTGACGCTGTACTATACCTGCAAGACGCCACAGGGCACCTGGAAGCGGTTTCCGGCGGCCATAGGACGCAATGGCAAGATTCGTCCGCGTTACGCCCAGGTCGGTGACGCCCAGATTTGCTACCCTGGGGGACATTATATCCTCCGTCACTCTGACACACGGCGGACGGTCTGGACAAACGCCGGTACGGACGCTGCCCAAGCCCAGGCGCAGCAGATGCACCTGGCCAAGCTCCTGACAGCCCAGGACGCCGCTGAGGACGCTGGAACAGGGCTTGTAGAAACCCCAGGCATGGTCAGCCTCAAGTCCAAGGCAGCAGAGTTCCACGCGCGTCAGATTGCCCGTGGAAAGAAACGGGCAGCCGTCCAGTTCCGACAGGCGTTTGAGGAGTTCCTGTCTGTGGTTCGAGTCCCAAACGCGAATCAACTCACAGAGATGCTCATCCTCCGTTGGTATGCTGCCCTCCGTTCCAAAAATTCAGACCGAACCATCTACAACAAGCACGTCTCCATTTTTGGCTTCCTGACTTGGGCTGGAGTGGACACCAAGAAGTTGGCCAAGCAGGCCCCGTCGTACACAGAAAAAGCAGTAGAAGTTTACCGGTCAGAGGAGCTTAAGCAGTTTTTCGCATCCCTAGGGAACCTCTGCACAG
>PMPH01000051.1 GCA_003161045.1 Acidobacteriaceae bacterium | reverse complement strand
GGCTTCGAGGCCGACGACGTGATCGGCACCCTGGCCCGCGAGGCCGCCGAGCAGAAGCACGAGGTCTTCATCGTCAGTGGCGACAAGGACATGATGCAGTTGGTCACGCCCACGGTAAAGATTCTCAACCCGCAGAAGGACAACCTGATTCTCGATCCCGCCAAGGTCGTCGAGGTGCTCGGCGTGCCGCCGGAGAAGGTGGTCGATGTGATGGCCCTGCGCGGCGATGCGATCGATAACATCCCTGGCGCGCCGGGCATCGGCGACANNTCGGCGACAAGGGCAGCGTGGACTTGATTCGGGAATTTGGCTCGGTCGAGGCCGTTCTCGATCACGTCAGCGAGGTCAAGCGCAAAAGCTATCGCGAGTCGCTCGAACAGAATCGCGAGGCTGTTCTGCTCTCGAAGGAGCTGGCCACTATCGACTCTCATGTCCCGCTCGCGTTGGATCTGGCCGCGATGCGGACGGAGCCCGCCGACCTGGAAGCCTGCCGCGAGCTTTTCACCGAGCTTGAGTTCACCTCCATGCTGCGCGACCTTGAGCCTGCGGCTGGCAGCCCCTCGGTTGAGCTCATCGAAGACCCCACCGACGAGCAGGCCGCACGGTTCTACGCCGCCGCGCGCGAGCAGGGCTTTGCCTTTGCGCTCGATGCCGCCGCGCCCGCCCCGGAAGAGGCGGAAGACGAGCCCCAGCGGACGCTCTCGCTGCTCGATGCGGCCGAAGCCCTGGAAAAACAGGAGAGTGACAAGCTGGCTGGCTTCAGCGTGGGCCTCTGTGCCGATCCGGCAACGGCTCTCCACCCCAGCGACAAAGACCTGTCGCCGGGGGCCCCGGCTCTGCGACTCCCGCTGACCGCCGAACTGCGCGCGCTGCTTGAAGACGCGGCCGTTCCCAAGCAGACCCACGACTGGAAGTCGGCGCTCCACCTGCTCACCGCGCAGGGCGTGGCGTTGCGGGGTGCGGTGGAGGACACCATGCTGCTCTCCTACGTGCTCAACCCCACGCACGCCACGCAATTGCTGGCCGACGTGGCCGCGCGCCACTCGCAGCCCGCGCCCGCCACGCTGGCCGCCAGAGCGGCGGCGATTCGCAAGCTGGTTCCGGCGTTGAAGGCCGAGGCGAAAAAGGCGGGAGTCGAGCGCGTTTATGCGGAGATTGACCTGCCGCTTGCGCCCGTTCTCTTCCGCATGGAGCAGGCCGGCGTGCGCATTGACCTTGGCGTTCTCGACGGGCTTTCGAAGCGCTTCGCTATCGAGCTGGAGCGCGTGGGAGAGAGCATCTTCGCGCTGGCCGGCCGCCGCTTCAACATCAACTCGCCCAAGCAGCTTGGCGAGGTGCTCTTCACTCATTTGGGCCTGCCCGCGCCCTCGAGCCGCGGCAAGGGCAGGGCCGTTTCCACCGCGCAGGATGTGCTCGATCAGCTTGCCGAACAGCATGAAGTCCCGCGCCTGGTGCTCGAATTCCGCCACCTGTCGAAGCTCAAATCGACTTACATCGACGCGCTGCCGCTTTTGGCCGACGCCAACTCGCGCGTTCACACTACCTTCAACGCCGCGGCTGTGGCCACCGGACGGCTCTCGTCGGTCAATCCGAATTTGCAGAACATTCCCATCCGCACCGAACTGGGCCGAGAGATTCGCGCCGCCTTCACGGCCGCGCCCGGCACGCAATTGCTTTCGGCCGATTATTCGCAGATCGAGCTGCGCCTGCTGGCCCACTTTTCCGCCGATCCGTTGCTGGTTCACGCCTACCAGAACAACGAGGACATTCACACCCTCACCGCCAGCGAGGTCTTCGGTGTGCCGGCCGCCGAAATGGACAAGGAGACGCGCAACCGCGCCAAGGCCGTAAATTTTGGCATCGTCTACGGCATTTCGCCCTTTGGGCTGGCCGCGCAGTTGGGCATTCCGCAGCAGCAGGCGCGCGCCTACATCGACCGCTACTTTGCGCGCTACGTGGGCGTGCAGAAATTCATAGAAAAGACGCTGGAAGAAACCAGAAAAACCGGCGGCGCGCGCACTCTTTTCGGCCGCGTCCGCCCCATTCCCGACCTCGAGAGCCGCAATCCCAACCAGCGCGGCTTTGCCGAGCGCACGGCCATCAACACGCCGCTGCAAGGCACCGCCGCCGACCTCATCAAGCTGGCCATGATCTCGATCGACCACAAACTCGCCGAGCGAAAGCTCAAAACCCGCATGGTCTTGCAGGTTCACGACGAGCTGCTCTTCGAGGTGCCCGCCAACGAGAAGGCCGAAGTCGAAAAGTTAGTGCGCGCGGAGATGGAAGGCGCCGTCAAGCTCAACGTCCCGCTGGTCGCCGACCTGCGCTTCGGACCGAACTGGCGGGATTTATAGCTGGCCGCCGCGGGTTTCAGAATCTGTTTAAAAAACTATGAGTTTTGAAGGGGACGGGCTTCAGCCCGTCCGTTGAGAGCTGGATTCAATTGCCGGCTTTAACCGCTGAGGGCAATGCAAATATAGCGGTTCTCCAATTGCTATACCCCGAAACCACAGCCGCTGAGTGGCTTTTTCCTCAAGAAAAAGCCACCTTGCACAGAATTGGTCAGTATACGTGTATTGGAGAACTGCTCTAGCCGCGAAAAACCTCCCTCAGGGGCTAAAGCCCGTACCCTTCACTAAAGCCCATACCCTTCATCCAAAATCGAGTTTTTAGGCAGATTCTCAATCGACCGGCTGGAAGTTTTCCGATCATGGCCCGGTGTCGGCTCTATGGGGAGCCTTGCGGGTTTCTGTTTTAGATTCTGTGCGAACCTAAGCGGTTTTTGTTGCGTGTAAGTCCTGTTGCGTGTAGATTGGAGAGTCCTATTTCCGCGCTGCGGAATCGGATCGTTGTGCCCAGGTGAGGCTTGTGGTTGCGGTCAGAGGGGACTTGAACGGGAGGAAAAGATGAACACGCTCACTGTGCTCATTGTCGTTTTGTGCATTTATGCGGTGGCTTATCGCTACTACAGCGCATTTCTGGCCGCCAAGGTCATGGTTCTGGACGACACCCGGACCACGCCGGCATACACCTACCGGGATGGACAAAATTACTCTCCCACGCCGAAGTGGGTCCTCTTCGGGCACCATTTTGCGGCGATTGCCGGGGCGGGGCCGCTGGTGGGCCCGACCCTGGCGGCGCAATTCGGCTTTGCGCCGGGCTTGATCTGGCTGGCGGTGGGAGCCGTGATTGCCGGGGCGGTGCAGGACTTCACGGTGATGGTCGCCTCGGTGCGGCACAAGGGCAAATCCCTGGCCGAGATCGCGCGCACCGAGATCAGCCCCTTTGCCGGCCTGGTGGCCATGATCGCGATTCTGTTCATCCTGCTGGTGACGCTGGCGGGGTTGGGTATCGTGGTGGTCAACGCCCTGGCCAGCAGCCCCTGGGGAGTCTTTACCATCGGCATGACCATCCCCATCGCCATCGGCATGGGGCTTTATATGTTCAAGGGGCCGGGAGGCAAGATTCGCGTAACCGTGCCCACCATCGCCGGCGTGACGCTGCTGATGGCCGCCTTGATCGGCGGACATACGGTAGCCAACTCCAGTCTGGCGGGGGCGCTGAGCTTCAGTCCGCACCAGATTACCCTGCTGCTGGCGGCCTATGGATTCATTGCCTCCACCTTGCCGGTATGGCTGCTGCTGACGCCGCGCGACTACCTTTCGACTTATGTGAAGCTGGGCACGATCGCGATCTTGATTCTGGGCATCTTCATCGTGCATCCGAAGATTCAGTTTGCCTCCACCACGGCCTTTATCCATGGCGGCGGGCCGATCATCGGCGGGCATCTTTTCCCCTTCCTGTTTGTGACCATCGCCTGCGGAGCCATCTCCGGCTTCCACTCGCTGATCTCCTCCGGCACGACCTCGAAGATGTTGGAGAAGGAATCTGATGCGCGCTTCATCGGCTATGGGGCCATGCTGGCCGAGTCGCTGGTGGGCGTGATGGCGCTGATTGCGGCCTGCTCGATGACGCCGGGCGATTACTTCGCCATCAACACCACTCCGGCCGTCTTCGCCAAGCTGGGATTGCACACCGTCCACCTGAACACCATCTGCAGCGAGGTGGGCGAAAACCTGGCGGGGAGGACCGGTGGCGCGGTCTCGCTGGCCGTGGGCATGGCGCAGATCTTCCACGGACTTCCGGGCATGAGCCGGCTGGTCGGCTACTGGTACCACTACGCGATCATGTTCGAGGCGCTCTTCATCCTGACCACGGTGGACGCGGGAACGCGCGTGGCCCGCTACGTCTTGCATGAACTGCTGGGCAAGGTGTACGCGCCGCTGGGCAACCAGAAATCGATCGTCGCCGGAGTTCCAATCGCGGCGCTGGTGGTCGTGAGCTGGGGCTACCTGATTTATACCGGGAATATCTCGACCATCTGGCCGCTGTTTGGCACCGGCAATCAGTTGCTGGCCACCATAGCCCTGTCGGTAACCACGGTCTTCCTGGTGAACATGGGCAAGGTAAAGTACGCCTGGGTTACGGCCGTCCCGGCGGTTTTTGTGGGGATTACTACCGTTACGGCGGGGATTCTTTCCATTCAGAACATCTTCTGGCCGCTGACGAAGGTGGCCGGCAAGCAATTTCAGGGTTATCTGGACTCGAGCCTGATGGTGATCTTCATCGTGGGAGTGCTGCTGGTGGCGGCCGACGCGGTGAGGCGCATCTGGAAGACCCTGCACGGAGAGCCGATCCCGGAGGAGGCCTTTGGACCCTCGGAGCAGAGCGGGTCGGTCCCGATACGCTGCTGCTAGCACCTGCGGTGCGGCCAACTGCCTTCGGCTGGTCCGCGCCTGAAAAAAGGCGCGGGAACAAGAGCGTCGAAAATTGGAATTTGTATTTTCCCAGGTCCCAAAAGCGGGACCTGGGGCACCCAAATTCAATCTTCCTACTCCGATTTGCTACACGCCGAGCTCCGCGCGGATGGCGTCGGCGATGGCGTTGGCGAGGCGGCGCATGGCCTCCTCGCTTTCGGCTTCGATCATCACGCGGGCCAGAGCCTCGGTGCCGCTGTAGCGGACGACCACGCGGCCTGAATCCTGCAACTCCGCTTCGGCAGCGCGAATCGTTGCGGCTATGGCGGGGATCGAGGCAAGCGGCTTCTTCTCGCGCACCTTCACATTGACGATGACCTGCGGGAAGACCTTCAAATCCGCGGTCAGCTCCTCGATGGACTTCTTGCTTCGCGCGATCAGATCGAGGACGACCAGCGCGGTCAGCAGGCCGTCGCCGGTGGTGGCCAGGTGGGGCAGCAGGATGTGGCCGGATTGCTCGCCGCCCAACGCGGCGTTGTTCTTCTGCATTTCTTCGAGCACGTAGCGGTCGCCCACCGGGGCGCGCAGCATGCGTATCCCGCTGCGCTTGAGCGCCGCTTCCAGGCCCATGTTCGACATGGTGGTGGCCACGACCATGTCGCCGGTCAGCAGGCCGCGGGCCTTCAGGTCGCGCGCGGCGACAAGCAAAATCGAGTCGCCGTTGATGACGTTGTTCCGCGTGCCGGCCAGCATGCAGCGGTCGGCGTCGCCGTCAAAGGTGAGGCCCAGGTTCGCCGCGCGGGCGCGCACCTCAGCCGCTACAAATTCCGGGTGCAGCGCGCCGCAATCGAGGTTGATGTTGCGGCCGTCAGGAGCGGTGTTCAGCAACTCGACCGTACTGGCTTCGGGAGCGCTCAGGCGGCGAAAAAGCTCAGGCGCAACGGCTGCCGCCGCTCCGTTGGCGCAGTCGGCGACGATGCGCAGGCCGTTCAACCGCAGGCCGGGGGCGGAGTCGATGAGGAACTGGATGTAATCCTGGCGCAGCGCCGCATTGTCCTCGACCGGGAGCAGGGAAGCCGGATCGGGCGCGGCAAGCCTGGCGGCGTGATACAGAATCTCCTCTTCCATGGCCAGCTCGACCGCGTCGGGCAGCTTGAATCCGTCGCCGCCGAAGAGCTTGATGCCGTTGTCCTGCCAGGGATTGTGCGAGGCGGAAATCACCACGCCCGCCTGGAATCCATGCGTGCGCGCGAGGAAGGCGACAGCCGGAGTGGGCACGACGCCCGCGCTTTCGACGCGGGTTCCGGCTGCAACGAGGCCGGCGGCGAGCGTGGCCGCTATCCAGGGGCTCGATTCGCGCGTGTCGCGGCCCAAAATCACCCTGGGTTCAGCAGTCCTCTTGCGTAGTGTGTGGCCGAGGGCCAGCCCGCAGGCGAAGATCGTGGTTGCGTCGAGCGGGTATTCGCCCGCGACGGCGCGAATGCCGTCGGTGCCGAAGAGTTTGCGTGCGTTTGCTGAGGTCATAATCTCATTTTCTTGGAAATCCGTCGTTGTGTAGCCCGCATTCCCTCAGGGGCTAAAGCCTATTCGATACTGTTGAGTTGATGTATGGGCTGAAGCCCGTACCCTTCAAAACGCGGCCTCACTTGGAGACTCCCTTGGTATTGGGCGCGGCGGATTCCACGCGGCTGATGAAGGCGCCGTCAGAGAGGCGCGTGACCAGCTTGTCGCCGGGCGCAACCTGGGTTGCCGATCGCACCAGCCCGCCCGCCGCGTCGAGCACCAGCGCGTAGCCGCGATCGAGAACGGCCAGCGGCGAGAGCGAGTGCAGCCGCGCGTCAAGAGCGCTCAGGCGGGCCGTGGAGGCGTGCAGCAGCCGTTCCAGCGTCCGGTCGAGCTGAGTGCGGCAGACGACGAGCTGCTCGCGCGCCTGGGCAAGATTCTGGCGGGGATCGTGGCGCAGGACGGCGGCGGTCAGCTCCGCAACCTCACGCTGACGGCGGCGCAGTCGGCCGTTCAGGGCCGCTTCCAGGCGGAAGACGAGCTCGTCCAGGCGCTGAGCCAGCCGGTGCAGCAGCGTACTCATGCGCCCTTCGGCGCGGCTCACCGGAAGCCGCGTCAGCCGCTGGCGGGCTTGCAGCAGTTGGAAGCGGGCGGCGCGTTCCAGGCGATGCGCGTGCGTGGCCAGGTGCTCGGCGATCTTGTGCTGGGCCTCGGTAATCAGTTCGGCGGCGGCAGAAGGGGTGGG
>PMPH01000081.1 GCA_003161045.1 Acidobacteriaceae bacterium | reverse complement strand
GGTGGCGCCCATATCAATCTAGCGCCAAGGCCGGACACCCCAGGTCTCAATATTCTGAGACCTGGGAGACCACGAACCCTGTGCGAGCGGATAGCGAGCGATTGGCCGCACCGCAGGTGCTACTCTTCCTCTTCCTCCACAGGCCGCTTGGCGTTGGCGAGGGTTTTTCCAAAGGGCTACGAACTTGTAGCGCCGGCCTCCTGGCCGGCTGTGGCGCGGNNCCGCGCTCCAAACCCAAGTCCAGTTCTTCAATCCTGCTTTGGCTGGGTTTTCGACGACGTACCGGATGGCGCGGTCGAATTCGTCCCCATTCCGTATCAGGCGGTCGTAGTACTCTCGCTGCCAGAATCGGCCTTTGCGTCCGAGCGCCTGGTTGGCGGCTTTGGCGGAATAGTTTTTCCAAGCTTTGACAACCCTTGCAAGCTCCTGGCCTGGGAAGAGTCTCACCACCACGTGAACGTGGTTGGGCATAATGCACCAGGCGAGAAACCTGTAATGCATTCCCTCGCGGAAGCGCAGGGCCGCGGCCATGGCTCCGGCGATGCGAAGGTCGTTGAATGCGCACGAGCCGGCGCCGCGGTCGAAGTACTCTTCGATGCGTAGTTGACTATAGGCGGCGAGCAATGCCTTTTGCTCGGGGAGGAGACTGGCGTTGTTATCTTTGGCCGCTTCCAGGATGCGATGACGTTCGGCGATTTTTGCGAGGACGGAGTCGGGCAGCGAATCGGCCTGATGAAAAGTGAGGAAGTAGAGGCCTTCTTCTTTTTCCCAATGAGGAAGGCGACCGCGGTTGCGAATATGGACTTCGCCGTAACGGGGCTGCAGTGCGCCGTGAAGGAGCGCGGAACTATCTTCTTGCGCCATGGGCGTCATTGTACTCCGGTTACCCGAGCGCGGACGGGGACGTCCGCGCTACAGCCGGCCGGGAGGCCGGCGCTACGTTGATTCGATTCGGCGTTGATTCGATTTGACGCTATTTCGATTCGGCTGGGTGGGGCCGGGCCGACCCCACCGCAGGCGCAGGTAGATTATTCCTCTTCCTCCTCGACTGGCCGCTTGGCGTTGGCCAGGATTTTGTCGGCTACTAACTGGGGGACTATGTCGTAGTGATCCATCTCCATGCGGTAACTTCCCTTCCCTTGAGTCATGGAAGTTAGTAGCGTGCCATAAGTCAGCATCTCGGCCATGGGGACCTGGGCGTTGATGACCGTGGTGCGGCCCTTGGACTCCATGCCGCCGACGCGGCCGCGGCGCGAGTTGAGGTCGCCCATCAGGGTTCCGGCGAACTCGTCCGGGGCCTCGATTTCGACCTTCATCACCGGCTCGAGCAGGCAGGGCTTGCAGGATTCCATGGCCTTGCGGAAGGCTATGCGACCGGCCATCTTGAAGGACATTTCATTCGAGTCCACGTCGTGATAGCTGCCGTCGTAGACGGTGGCCTTGAAGTCGACGACCGGGAAGCCGGCCAGATAGCCGCGGGCGGCCGACTCGACGATGCCCTTTTCGANNGGTCTGCTTCTTGTGGCGTCCCTGCGCCTCGGCCTTGGCGCGGATGGTCTCGCGGTAAGGAACCTTGGGCGCCTTAAGGTGTACCTCGGCGTGGTAGCGCTTCTTGAGGCGGCTGACGATGGCCTCGATGTGCGGCTGGCCGGCGCCGGCGATGAGGAATTCATTGGTCTGCGGGTCGCGGAAGAAGCGGATCAGCAGGTCCTCTTCCATCAGCTTGTGAATGGCGGGGGCCAGCTTGTCCTCGTCGGCGCGGGTCTTGGGCTCGATGGCGTAGGTCATGGCCGGCTCGGGCAGCGGCGTAAGGTCGATCTGGATTTCAGAGCCTTTTGCCCCCAGCGTGTCGCCGGTGAGGGTGTCGCGGAGCTTGGCCACGGCGCCCAGGTCTCCGGCGTGCAGCTCGGGCACTTCGACCGCCTTGCGGCCCTGCATGATGCTGAGATGAGAGAGCCGTTCCTGTGAGCGGCGGGTGTAGTTCTCCACCGTCACGTCGTTTTTGACCACGCCGCTGACGACCTTGAAGAAGCTGATTCTACCTGCAAAGGGGTCGGTCATGGTCTTGAAGACCACCATCGCCGCCGGTTCGCTGTCGTCGATCTTGCGGGTGAAGCTGCCGGAATCGAGGTCCTCGGGCGTGGCGGAGGCGACATCGATGGTGGGGATGCGGGCGGCGATGGGCGCGCGCTCGATGGGAGCGGGACAGTAAGCCTTGATGAAGTCGAGCAGGTGGTCGGTGGCCATGTTGGCCAGGCCGCTGGAGAAGAGCACCGGGAAGATGCGGTCTTCGCGGATGGCCTCATGCAGCGCGGCAACGAGGTGCTCCTCGGCGATGGTGCCCTTGTCGAAGTACTCCTCCATCAGCTCGTCCTTGCCCTCGGCCACCAGCTCGACCAAGGCCTCGTGACGGGCCTTGGCGTCGGCGGCCACGCTGGCGGGAATCTCGGCGGTCGCCTTGCCGCGACCGTCGCCTCCGGGGGTGTAGTAGTAGGCCTGCATGGTGACCAGGTCCACCACGCCGTGGAAGCCATCGGCGCCGGAGATGGGCAACTGGACAGGAACACAGTTGCGCCCCCAACGCTGGACCAGATCGTCGATCAGGGCGCTCAGGCCGCCGCCGCCGCCGGCCTTGGGGTGGTCCATCTGGTTGACCACGACGACGCGGGGAAGGCTAGCCTCCTCGGCATAGCGCCAGACCCGCTCAGTCACGGATTCGACGCCATTTTGCGCATTGACCAGCACGATGGCCGCCTCGACCGGCAGCAGGGCGGCGCGGGCCTCGTGGGAGAACATGTGGAAGCCGGGAGTATCGACGAAGTTGATTTTGACGCCCTGCCACTCGGCAAAGGCGACGGCGTTCTGCATGGTGGCGCCGCGAGCGACCTCCTCCTCGTCGTAGGCGGTCACGGCCGTGCCATCTTCGACACGGCCCTGGGTGGGGGTCATCTTGGCGGCATGCAACAGAGCGGCGATCAGCGTGGTTTTGCCGCTGTNNCTTCCCTGGTAGGTTTTCATGGTGTTCTCCTTGATATTGCGAGGTTTTTGCGGGAAATTGACCGGTAAAAAGCAGAAATTCACCAGCTTCAGTGGCGAAGATCACCCCGGTGCGCTCAGGGCTGGCTACAGGCAGATTCAGTTCTGGCTTTCTAAAACCCGCGGCTGGAATGCGCGGGCATGAAGGAATGGAAACGCGGATTCGCCTCGGCCTGATCAGGGAAGGCCTTCGATGCTGCTGCGTTTCGTCCAGGATGCGGGGGGTGGGATGAGCGCGGCACAGGGAAACCGTAGGGACGTCCGCGTGGGCGTCCATGTGGCCGGATTTGCGGGCCACAGCTCCCGGTCTGCCGTCTTCCTCATCCATCTGGAAGCTCTCGGACTCAAAAACTCTCGGGCCGGCGCCGTGCAGATGAAAGGGAGATGAATCCGCCAGGCGTCTTTTGCTAAGAAAGGGGATGCTATCACAGGCGGAGTGTGAATGGACTGTGACTTGGAGCACAAACCGGGGCAGGGGCAGAAGGACGGAGGGAGCAGGGATTCAAAAGGCGTGGAGTGAGGTGGGTTCGCCGCTGTGGCAGACCCGGTTGGCTCTGGCGGCTCAGTTGGGGACTCAGATTGCAGGGGCCTGGCTTGGAGTTCAGAGCCTCGCAGTCTGGCGGCGGCTCAACACGGCAGATAGCTCTGAAGGTTCAGCGCGATCTGCCGCGATGAAGCCGGAAGGCTCGAAATCGCCAGCAATAAATGCCGAGATTGAGGACACAGACGGAGACGCCGAAGATGGTGAGCGCCCCATCGGGGAGATTGGGCCACACGATCGCATCCAGATAATGGAGCAGAAAACTGCCCTGAAAGGCGGCGGCTCCGGCCCGGGTTTCAAAGTACTGTTCGGCAAGCGTCAGCGGACAGGGCCAGGGACCGGCCTCCACCACGATTCCCCAGAGCAAAGCGAGAATGTGCGCCGCGCTCCACAAGGGACGGCCACGCGTCCAGAGGGCTCCGAAGATGACCAGAAGGAGCCACACCAGATGCGCCGACACGACCAGAATGGCAAGGGCTATCATGACGAAGAAAACTCGCTTGGGGCGTCAAACGCCCAGGAGGGCCGGGCTGACGACCTCGTTCATGGCCGCGTCGGCCACTATTTTTCTGGCTGGCCTGGAGGAGGCCACCGGCACATGGGCCAGCTCCCAGGCCGAGCGGTCCTTGAGCAGCCGCGAAACCAGCGCCGCGTGCATGGCGTGACCGGCGCGCTCGGCTACCACATGGCCCTCGATGCGGCGGCCGGCCAGCGCCAGGTCGCCGATCAGGTCCAGCACCTTGTGGCAGACGTACTCGTTGCCGAAGCGCAGCGGACCGTTCACCGGGCCTTGGGCGTCGAGGATGATGGCGTTCTCCGGCCCCGCGCCGCGGATCAGGCCCATGTTGCGCAGGCGCTTTTCGTCAGCCTGGTAGCCGAAGGTGCGCGCCGGGGCAATGGCGACGCCATAGGTCTCCGCCGCCAGATCCACGCTGACGCTCTGTTGGCCGATCGGCGCAGGAAAATCAATAGCGTACTGAATTCTGTAGCCGGAGCCGGGATAGATCCCGATGAACTTGTTTCCCTCGCGCACCTCAATCTCGCGCAGCACGCGGATGGTCTCGCGGCGGCGGCGCTGGGCGCGGATGCCCACACTCAAGAAAGCCTCGACATAAGGCAGGGCGCTGCCGTCCAGGATGGGCAGTTCCAGATTGTCCAACTCCACAATCACGTTGTCCACGCCCATGCCGATCAGCGCCGAGAGCAGGTGCTCGGTGGTCTGAATCAGCACGCCCTGGCGCATCAGGCTGGTGGCGTAGCTCACTTTGGCCACGTTGCGGCCGATGGCGGAGATCTCGAAGTTGTCAAGGTCGGTGCGGCGGAAGACGATGCCCGAACCGGCCGGCGCGGGCAACAGGCGCATGGCCACCGGCGCGCCGGAGTGCAACCCCACCCCGCTGAACTCCAGCGGTTCGGCAATCGTCTGTTCCAGATGCCCGGAGCTCAGGTGAGCGGGATTAGCCAAAAATTCGTCTCCAGCGGCGCAATACCGTGTGTAACCGTAAGGTTAGACGGAAACGCCTTCCCTGTCCTGTGGCATTTTTGCCACACTTTGCGCCAATCGGGGCACTGTTTCCCGTCCGAAATCTGTTGGAATCTGCTGTTTGGCCCGGCGCCAACTGCCGTTGAATCGAAAATCCGGGTTGATTGCGCCCTGGAATGACCTGGTTGGTTTCCACCCTCACAACGGTCGATCTTCCTGTCCCCATGCGAATTGTTCTGATGGAATTGCAGGCGGAAGGCTCAATTGCCGGAGCGCCTGATACACTCCCCACTAGCACCACCCGGAGTTAGACGACACTATGAAGAACACTCTTCTGATTCTGTTGTTAGCGGCCAGCGCTGTGGCCGCGAGCGCTCAAACCACTGCCAAGCCGACCACGGCAACCGCCGCCAAACCGGCCACTACGGCCACCAAAACTGCGGCAACCGCGAAGAAACTTCCTTTCGGAGTTCCCGCTCCTGGAATTCCAGCGGTCAAAACTGCCAAAAAGACTCTTTTCACGGTTTCTCTGCGCTACCAGGAGATCAAGGCCGGCGACGGCACCGTGGCCGAGCCCGGCAAGTTGTACAAGATTCTCTACACCGGCTGGCTGGCCGCCGACGGGCATAAATTCGACTCGACCAACGACCATCCCCGCCCCCCGCTGAAGGACAAGGACGGCAATCCGGTGCTGGGCGCAGACGGCAAGCCCGTGCAGGGCCCGCCCCAGCCCATCAGCTTTCCCCAGGGCTTTGGCCGCGTGATCCCCGGCATGGACCAGGGCTTTGACGGAATGAAAGTGGGTGGCCAGCGCCGCCTGTTCATCCCCTGGCAACTGGCCTATGGCGCCAGGGGGCGTCCGGGGCCCGACGAGGCCCATCCGGGCATTCCTCCCAAGGCCGACCTGATCTTCGACGTCACACTGGTGGATGTGACCGACCTGCCCATGCCGTCCGCACACCCCCCGGTAGGCGGAATGCACCCGATGTCCGGCGGTCATGCGACGCCCGAAATGCACCCGGCGCACGGCACGCCCGCGGCTCCCGCGGTTCCAAATGCAGCTTCCGCCCCGGCGGCGTCTGCAACTCCGGCGGCTCCAACCGCCCCCGCACCGGCAACGCCTGCAACTCCGGCGCAGCCGCCATCGAAGTAGCGGCCAGTTCCGGCTTATCCGGCTCTCCCACCCTAGCCGCAAAAACAAGAACGCGGCGAGGGTGGGGCACCCAATTCTAGAAGTCATCTCATAAAGCCAACTGTGCCCACGGACGACATCCCTCAGGGGCTAAAGCCCAAGTAATTTGCGGCTTCTTGCGGCACGGCTGAAGCCGTGCCCTTTCAAAGCCGGTTTATGAGATGGCCTCTAGAAACTGTGAAAATGGCGCCAGAAAGAGATCAGCGGCCACATCAGGCCGCGCCGGCAACCGGCAACTCCGGCGTGGCCGCCAGCAGTTGCCGCGTGTAGGCCTCCTGGGGGTGGGCGCACAGGGCTTCGGCCTCGCCGGTCTCCACCAGCCGGCCGTGGTGCATCACCGCTATTCTCGTACTCAAATAGCGCACCAGCGGCATCGAATGCGAGATGAACAGATAGGTCAGCCCGTACTCCCGCTGCAACCGCCGCAGCAGATTCACAACCTGCGCTCCCACGCTCACATCCAGGGCCGAGACCGGCTCATCCAGAATCAGCAGCTTGGGCCTGAGCGCCAGCGCGCGGGCAATGTTGATGCGCTGCCGCTGCCCGCCGGAGAACTGGTGCGGAAAGCGCTCCAGCGCCGACTCGTCCAGCCCCACTTCCTGGAGCAGTTGGACGGCGCGGGCGCGCAGGGTTGCTGGTTTTTCATCCGCCTTCGCCGCCGAAAAGCTGGCCTCGCCGCCGAGGCCAGCGTCGCTGCCGTGAATGGCCCACGGCTCGGTCACAATCTCCAGCACCTTCATGCGCGGATTCAGGGCGGCGTAGGGATCCTGGAAGACCGGCTGCATCTGGCGGCGCAGGCGGTGCAACTCGGCGCGGGAGGCGCGGGCAACATCGATTCCGTCCACGCGCACCGCGCCGCGGGTGGGCTCGACCAGCCCTAAAATCATCCGCACCAGGGTCGTTTTGCCCGAACCCGACTCGCCCACCAGCCCCAGCGTCTCGCCAGATTCAATCGTGAGCGAAACCTCCTCGACGACGGCGCGCTGCTCCGTTCTGAGCCCCACCCGACGGGGATAGCTCTTTGAAACCGCATCCACCTCAACCAGCGCCATGCACAAATGGTACATGGCCGGGGGCGGGCCATCGCATGGCGCAGCCCGTAAAGCCCTCATGCGTTTCAGCATTTGATGATGTACAGGCTGAGGACCGCACCCTCCACTCAGGCTCGTCCCCGCACACAAAACAGAGTTTCTGGACGATTCTTAGAATCTGTCCAGAAACTTGGATTTGGGTGAAGGGTACTGGCTTTAGCCCCTGAGGGAAGTTTTAGCGGCTACTTGCATTCGCTCAGCGGCTAAAGCCGAGAATCGGAATCAACTCTGAACGGACGGGCTGAAGCCCGTCCCCTTCAATGCCTGGAGTTTATGGACAGATTCTTAAAGGAAAAGCCGCCTTGAACGGATTTGGTCAGGGCACATGAATTGGCGAACCGCTTTAAAATGCGAAAATGGAAGATGCGTCGGGTTGGTTTTTCTTATCGGCCCAGGCGCGGGGGAGATCTTGGCCAAGCTGCGAGTTCTGTCGACACATTTGTTCCTGCACCAGCGCCTGCACCCGGGAATTCTGGAAATGGTCAGCCGGTCGGGGGCGCAGGCGGTCGAAATCTTTGCCGCGCGCCAGCACTTCGACTACACCAGCCGCGAGCACGTGGCCGAGTTGGCCGCCTGGTTCGCCTCCAACCCACTGGAAGCCTGGTCGATGCACGCTCCCCTGTTCCCCGACCGCGAGATGGGCCGCGCTGGCGCGCCGCCGGTCAATGTGCTGCACCCGGAAAAGGCCCGCCGCATCGCGGCCATGGACGAGATCAAGCGCGCCCTCGAATCGGCCGAATACATTCACTTCCACAACCTTGTTGTACACCTGGGAGAGCGCGACGATGAGTGGTCGCCGCGTTCGATCGAGTACGCCCTCACGGCTCTGGAGCACCTGGACGCCTTCGCCCATCCGCTGGGAGTGCGCCTGCTGGTCGAGAACCTGACCAGCGCGCCCACCACCCCCGAGCACCTGGTGGAGATTCTGGACAGTTCTCATCTGGATTCTGTAGGCGTCTGCCTCGATCTCGGCCACGCTCACCTCACCGTCGGCGTGCGCGAGGCCATCGCCACGCTGACAGGCCGCATCTCGCTGGTCCACGCGCACGACAACCACGGCCTCAAGGACGAACATCTCTGGCCCGGCGACGGCAACATCGACTGGCCAGCCACGGTGGCGGCCCTCAACGCGCTGGCCGCGCCGCCCCCGACCGTCCTCGAAATCAACTCCAAGCTGCCCGATGAGCTCTCCACGCTGCCGGAACGCATTCGCCAGGCCTTCGACCTGCTCGACTGATTCGGCTCAACTGATTTCGGAACGTCAGATCGGACGGAGAAATCATGAGTAAGCAAGTTCGCCTCAAGCCGCCAGCCAAAGACACGCAGTCCATCGAAGACAAGCCGCCAACCAGAGACAAGCAGCCAGGCGAAGCGCAGCCCGCCAAAAGCGAGCTGCCAAGCAGTGGCCAGCCATCCGCCAAAGATGTGGGCTTCGATTTTCTGGCGGAACTGGCGCTGGATATGCGCTGGTCGTGGAATCACGCTACCGATGAGCTGTGGCGGCAGATTGATCCCGGCCTGTGGGCGCTGACCGCCAATCCGTGGGTTGTCCTGCAGACGGCTTCGCGGGAGAAGATTGAGAGCGTGCTGGCCGATCCGGCATTCCGCAAAGGGCTGGACTACCTGATCGAATGCCGGCGGCAGGCGGCGCAGGCGCCGGCATGGTTTCAGCAGTGCCATGCGCGGTCTACGCTGAAGTGCATCGCCTACTTCAGCATGGAGTTCATGTTGAGCGAGGCCCTGCCCATCTACTCAGGCGGACTGGGCAATGTGGCCGGCGATCAACTCAAGGCCGCCAGCGACCTGGGCGTGCCGGTGGTCGGCGTGGGATTGCTCTATCAGCAGGGCTATTTCCGCCAGGTGATCGACAGAAATGGCGAGCAGCAGGCCCTCTATCCCTACAACGACCCCGGACAATTGCCCATCACACCGCTGCGCCAGCCGAATGGGGAGTGGCTGCGGCTGGAGATTGCGCTGCCCGGCTACTCGGTCTGGCTGCGCGCCTGGCAGGTCCAGGTCGGCAAGGTAAAGCTCTATCTGCTGGACAGCAACGATGCCGCGAACTTCCCCGCTCACCGGGGAATTACCAGCGAACTTTACGGCGGCGGGCCGGAGTTGCGCCTCAAGCAGGAGATGATGCTCGGGATCGGCGGATGGCGGCTGCTGCGCGCGCTGGGGATTCAACCGGAGGTCTGCCACCTGAACGAAGGCCACGCGGCGCTGGCCGTCCTGGAGCGGGCGCGATTTTTCATGGCAGAGGCCAGGGTGCCTTTTCAGGCCGCGCTGGCCGCCACGCGGGCGGGGAATCTGTTCACCACCCACACGGCGGTGGCCGCCGGTTTTGACCGCTTTTCTCCCGCCCTCATCGAGCAGTACCTCAGAAATTATGCCGAGCGAAAGCTGGGCATCGCCTTCCACGACCTGCTGGCCCTGGGACGCCAGAATCCCGGCGACTCGTCGGAGGATTTCAACATGGCCTTCCTGGCGATCCGGGGAAGCGGAAGGGTGAACGGGGTGAGCCGCCTGCACGGGCAGGTGAGCCGGCGCATCTTCCAGCCTCTCTTCCCACGCTGGCCCGAGAATGAAGTCCCTGTGGGACACGTGACCAACGGAGTGCACACGCCGAGCTGGGACTCGGCCGAGGCCGACAGCCTTTGGACAAAGAGCTGCGGAAAGGACCGCTGGCTGGGAGCCGCGGAGAGCCTGGAGCAGGATATTCGCCACATCTCCGACGCCCGGCTTTGGCAATTTCGCAACGCCGCCAGGGCTTCCTTTGTGGAATACACACGCGAGCGCCTGTCGCTGTTCCTGGCCGTCCGCGGCGCCCCCTCCGAGGCGATCGATAGCGCCCGGCGCCGCTTCGATCCCAATGTCCTGACGCTGGGTTTTGCGCGCCGCTTTGCGACCTACAAGCGGCCCAATCTGCTGCTGCACGACCCGGAGCGCCTGCTGCGCCTGTTGACCAATCCTGAGCGGCCGGTGCAACTGATTATCGCGGGCAAGGCGCACCCCGAGGACAAGCCTGGCCAGGCCCTGATCCATGAATGGATCAATTTCATTCGCCGGCCCGAGGTCCTTCCCCACGTGGTATTCCTCAGCGACTACGACATGCTGCTGACCGAGCATCTGGTGCAGGGCGTGGATGTGTGGATCAACACCCCGCGCCGGCCCTGGGAGGCCTGCGGAACCAGCGGCATGAAGGTGCTCGTCAATGGCGGCATCAATCTGTCGGAGTTGGACGGCTGGTGGGCGGAGGCCTACACGCCTGAAGTGGGGTGGGCCCTGGGCGATGGCCAGGAGCACGGTGACGACCCCGCCTGGGACGCCGTCGAGGCCAATGCGCTCTACAGCCTGCTGGAGCGCGAGGTGGCGCCGGAGTTTTATGCCCGCAACAGCGAGAACATTCCTACGGCCTGGGTAGCGCGCATGAGGGAGAGCATGGCGCGGCTGGCGCCGCATTTTTCCGCCAGCCGCTCGGTTCGCCAATACGCCGGGCAACACTACGTCCCGGCTGCCATGGCCTACCGCGTCCGCACCGCCGATCGCGGCGCGGTGGGGCAAAAGATTGTCGATTGGCAGCGGACTCTCGAAGAGAAGTGGGATGCGCTGCGCTTTGGCGGAATCAAGGTAGAATCCGATCAGACGGAACACGCCTTTGAGGTTCAGGTCTATCTCCACGGCCTCGATCCGGATGCGGTGCGCGTCGAACTTTACGCCGATGGCATTGACGGGAAAGCGCCGGTCCGCCAGCCGATGAAATGCATCGGCCAACTGGAGGGCGCAGCCGATGGCCACCTCTACGAAGCGCGCGTTCCGGCCGCACGCCCGGCCGCGGACTATACCGCCCGGCTGGTGCCGCACTTCGCGGGCGTAGCCACGCCACTGGAAGTCGCGAAAATTCTGTGGCAGAGGTGACGCCTTTGCTCGGGTAGAAGTGGCGGACTTCGTGTAAAAAGTGAAGATCGCAAACAGTGAAAACCACAAAAGGGGAAGATGATGGCAGCAATTGTCTCACCGCTCACGGATCGAACGGCCTGGAAGGCTCTCCAAGCCCACTATACGCAGGTGCGGCAGCTCTCTCTGCGCCAGCTCTTTGCCGATGACCCGGAGCGCGGGCGGCGCATGAGCGTCGAGGCACTGGGAATCTACTTCGATTACGCGAAGAACCTCATCACCGATGAGACGCTCTCGCTGCTGGTGCAACTGGCCAGGGAATCCGGCCTGCGCGAGCGCATCAATGCGATGTTCCGGGGCGAGAAGATCAACGTCACCGAGAAGCGGGCCGTTCTGCACGTCGCGCTGCGCGCCCCGCAGGGTGAGTCCATCGAATTCGAGGGAACAGACGTGGTGCCGCAGGTGCACGCCGTTCTGGCGAAGATGGCCGCCTTCGCCGACCGGGTGCGCGGCGGAGCGTGGAAGGGCCACACCGGCAAGCCGATTCGCAATGTCGTCAACATCGGCATCGGCGGCTCCGACCTGGGGCCGGTAATGGCCTACGAGGCGCTGCGATCTTACAGCCAGCGCAGCCTGAACTTCCGCTTCGTCTCGAACATCGACGGCACGGATTTTTTTGAGGCCACGCAGGACCTGGACGCCGAGGAGACGCTGTTCATCATCTCGTCAAAGACCTTCACCACGCTGGAGACGATGACCAACGCGCACACCGCCCGCGATTGGGCGCTGGCGAGTTTGAAGGACACGGCCGCGGTGGCCCGGCACTTTGTCGCGGTCTCGACCAATGCGGAGGCGGTGGCGAAGTTCGGCATCGACACCGCGAATATGTTCGAGTTCTGGGATTGGGTCGGCGGCCGCTACTCGATGGACTCGGCCATCGGGCTTTCGACGATGATCGCCATCGGAGCGGAGAATTTCCGCTCCATGCTCGACGGCTTCCACCAGATGGACGAGCACTTCAGAACCGCTCCTTTCGAGCGCAATCTGCCGGTGCTGATGGGCCTTCTGGGCCTCTGGTACAACAACTTCTTCGACGCGCAGACCGTGGCCGTGCTGCCCTACGAGCAGTACCTGAAGCGCTTTCCCGCCTATCTTCAACAGTTGACCATGGAAAGCAACGGCAAGCGCGTTACGCTCGACGGGAAAGAGGTTTCCTATCAAACGGCGCCCATTTACTGGGGGGAGCCGGGAACCAATGGCCAGCACTCCTTTTACCAGATGATCCACCAGGGGACCAAGCTGATTCCCTGCGATTTCATCGCCTTTTCCCGGCCGCTGCATGAGTTGGGGCGCCACCATGACCTGCTGCTGGCCAATGTTTTTGCCCAGGCCGAGGCGCTGGCCTTCGGCAAAACATCGGCGGAGGTTGAAGCCGAGAATACGCCGGCGTGGCTCGTGCCGCACCGCACCTTCGAGGGCAACCGCCCCTCGAACATGATCCTGATGGAGCAGCTCACCCCCGAGGCGCTGGGAAAACTTATTGCCCTTTACGAACACTCCGTCTTCACGCAGGGCGCAATCTGGCAGATCGACTCGTTCGACCAATGGGGAGTTGAACTGGGCAAGGTGCTGGCCGGGCGCATCATCCCCGAACTTGAGGCGCCGTCCGAAGCCCCTCTCACGCACGACAGCTCAACCAACGAGCTGATCCGGCGCTACCGGGGAGCAAAAAGGCCGTAAGAGCGGCGGCTGGCCTGCCTTTTCGCGGACCGCGTGCAATCCCAGGTCCCAGAATCGGGATCTCCACCCCACGGACGAAGACCTGTCCGTGGGGACCCCGAACCTGGGGCACCCGCAGTTAGTACCACAACAAGCTGTCAGAAACCTAGTCCAGCGCCTTGTGGAAGCGGAGAATGGCGACCGTGAGCAGGGCGGCTCCAAGGCTGGCCATGGCCGCCATCTGTGGCCACAGAATCTCCATCCCCACGCCTTTGAGGTAGGTGCCGCGAACCACGACGAGAAAATAGCGCAGCGGGTTCGCGTAGCTCAAAAGCTGCATCCACTGGGGCATGGTGCTGATGGGAAAACCGAAACCGGAGAAGGTGATGGCCGGCATGATGAAGAAGAACGCGGTCACCATCGCCTGCTGCTGCGTCGCCGAGATGGTCGAAATCAGCAGCCCCACGCCCAGCATGCACACGAGGTAGAGAACCGCGCCGGTCGCCAGCACGGAGACATGGCCGCGAAACGGCACCTCAAACCAGAGCGAGCCGACGACGGCGATCAGAGTGACGTCGAAGAGGCCAATCAGGAAAAACGGCAGCGTTTTGCCAAGGATGAACTCGGCCGGGCGGATGGGCGTGACCATGATCTGCTCGAGAGTGCCGATTTCGCGCTCGCGAACCACGGCGAAGGCGGTCAGCGTGATCACCAGCACCAGCGTCAAGCTGCCGATGATGCCCGGCACGGAGAACCAGCGGCTCCTCAGGTCGGGGTTGTACCAGGGCCGCGGCGCCAGTTCAACCGTGGGCATGACCTCGATCAACTGCGGCGCGATGCGGCCGATGCGGTCCTGCTGGTACTCCGCCGCGAAACCCTGCGCAATCTGAGAAATGTAACCGGAGGCGATCAGCGCGGTATTCGAGTTGGTCGCGTCCACGATCACCTGCAGCGGTGCTGTCTGGCCGCTGCGCAGTTTGGCGGCGAAGCCGGCATCGATCTCCAGGCCGGCCGTGGCCTTCCCCTGCTCGATCAGGTCGCCGAGTTGGCGGGAGTCCGTCAGTTCGCGCTGGACGTCGAAGTAGGGGCTCGATGTGAAGCGCGAAATCAGCTCGCGGCTCTCCTGTGAGTGGTCCAGATCGAGCACCACCGTCGGTACGTGGCGGATTTCGTAGTTAGCCGCGTAACCGAAGACCAGCATTTGAATAATGGGCGGGCCAATCAGGATGAAACGCGTCCGTTTGTCGCGGAAGACCTGGATGAACTCTTTGATCAGCATTTGCTTCAGGCGCGCCAGCATTGGTTCTCTCCTTCAGGGCTTTCCATGAGAAAGCTCTCGTATTGCGACCGCATAATTTGGTGATTGCTCTGGACAAGTGCGGGCGTGGACGCCCNNACTAATCCAATCTCTTGTGGAAGCTGCGCGTGGCCACCAGCGCCAGCACAAAAGCGAAGATAGCCAGCGGAATCAGGTCCGCGTAGAGCAGGTGCGCGGGCGTTCCCTTGAGAAAGATTTTCTTGAGCACCGAGACGTAGTAGCGAGCCGGCAGGATGCGCGTAATCCATTGCAGGGGGACGGGCATTTGCTCGATCGAAAACAGGAATCCCGAGAGAAGAAACGCGGGAAGAAAGGTAATCAGCAGCGCAATCTGGCTGGCCGCGAACTGATTTTTGGCCAGCACGGAGATCAAAAAGCCCATCGCCAGCACCACGATCAGGAACATCGCCGAGGCGGCCATCAGCGTAACCCACGAGCCGCGAAAGGGCACATGAAACCAGTAGATGGCGATCAGCGCACTGATGACGGTGTCGATCATTCCCAGCACAAAATAAGGCGCCAGCTTGCCGAGCATGATCTCCATCGCGGTCACCGGAGTTGAAATCAACTGCTCCATGGTGCCCCGTTCCCACTCACGCGCGATGGTCAGCGAAGTAAGGAAGGCGCCGATGACCGACATGACCAGCGCCAGCACGCCGGGGATGATGAAGGCGCTGCTTTCCAGGTCTTCGTTGTACCAGGTGCGCGTCTCGACGCTCACCGCGGCTGGCGGGATTTGCAGGCCGTGCTGGCCGAGCCAGTCGACTTGCACCTGGGCCGAGTAACTTTGAACGACCGCCTGTGCGTAGCCGATCAGCACATTGGCCGTGTTGTCGTCCGAGGCGTCGACGAGCGCAGCCACCTGGACGGGACGGCCGTCCGTGAGACGCTGCGAAAAATCCCACGGAATCACAATGCCCATCTTGGCGTGGCCGTCGTCGAGGGCACGCGTCAGCTCGGGGTAGCCCGTGACGACGCGCGCGACGTGAAAGTATTCGCTGGTCTGAAAGTGCTTGAGCAGGTCCTGACTTTGCTGGCTGCCGTCCTGATCGAGCACGTAAACGGGCAGCCCCTTGAGGTCGAGACTGACGCCATAGCCGAACAGCAGCACAAGAACCGCGGGCATGAGGACGACGATGATCAGGCTGCGCGCATCGCGAAAGATCTGCACCGTTTCTTTGCGCGCAATGGCCAGCAAACGCCTCGGGCTCATGGCCTGCGCTCCCATGGTCTGCGCTCTGGGGCCGCGTCGCGGCTGGTGGTCAGCGAAACAAAGGCATCTTCCAGGCTGGGGCGGATTTTCTCGATGCGGCTCACCGCGACGCCCCGCGTGGCCAGAAAATTTTCAAGTTGCGGCACGGCCAGCGCCGCGTCCGGCACCACCAGGTGCAGCGCATTGCCGAAGACCGCCGCGTCCATCACGCCCGGCGCAGATTGCAAGGCCTCGACCGCCTCGCCCAGCGGCGCGCACTCGACCAGAAGCAGTTCACCCTTCATCGCGTCCCGCTTCAACTCCGAGGGTGTTCCCAGCGCGACGATTTTGCCGCGAAAGATCAGCGCCAGGCGGTTGCAGTACTCGGCCTCCTCCATGTAATGGGTAGTTACAAAAACTGTAACTCCCTCCTCGGCCATCTGATGAATCAAATCCCAGAACTGGCGGCGGGTGATGGGATCGACGCCCGAGGTCGGCTCATCGAGAAAGAGGATGGACGGCCGGTGCAGGACAGCGCAACCCAGCGCCAGCCGCTGCTTCCAGCCGCCGGGCAGCGTGCCGGTAATGAGGTTCTCCTGGCCTTTGAGGTTGGCCATCGAGAGCGCCCACTCGATCCGCTCTTCAAGTTTGTCGGCGGGCACACTATAAAGTCCGGCGAAGAGGCGAATGTTCTCGATCACCTTGAGATCGTTATAGAGAGAAAACTTCTGCGACATATAGCCAATCTTCTGGCGCACCGCTTCCGGCTTACGGCCCACGTCGTAGCCTGCAACCAGAGCGCGGCCCGAGGTGGGCTTGAGCAGGCCGCAGAGCATGCGAATGGTGGTGGATTTTCCCGCGCCATTGGGCCCGAGAAAACCGAAGATTTCGCCCTTGCGAACGGCGAGATCGATGTGGTCTACGGCGACAAAATCGCCGAAGCGCTTGACGAGACTCTCGACCACGACCGAATTGGGCGCGGCCGGATTGGACACAACCGAGTTGGGCGCTGCCGACTTCCTAATTTCAGCCATGAACGCCCGTTCCCGCGCCGACCGCGTCGACAAAAAGGTCTTCAATGGAGGGCGCGACCTCTTGAATCGCATCGAAGGAAACGCCAGCGCGCTTCAGCCTGGCTTCGAACTCGGGAATGCGGCGGGCCGTGTCGTCCACCACCAGGTGCAGCCCGTCGCCGGTCAGCAGGAGGCTGGAAATTCCCTCCGCGCCTTCGAGCTCCGTGCGCAAACGGCGCGGTTCCGCTGCCGTAATCGACAAAACACCCTTGCCCAGCCTGGCTTTGAGGTTTGCGGGAGTGTCGCAGAAGAGCAGCTTTCCCTGGTGCAGCAGCGCGACGCGATGGCAGCGCNNAGCGCTCGGCCTCGTCGAGGTAGGCCGTCGAGGTGAGAATCGCCACGCCTTCTGCGACCAATTCGTAGAGGATACGCCAGAAATCGCGGCGCGAGACGGGATCGACGCCGGTGGTCGGCTCATCGAGCAGAATGACCTTGGGCCTGTGAATCAGCGCGCAGACCAAACCGAGCTTCTGCTTCATGCCGCCGGAGAGCTTGCCCGCCAGCCGCCGGGGAAATTCGCTCATTCCCGCCGCCTCAAGCAATTGCGCCGAGCGGGCCCTCCGCTCGGATTTGCTGACTCCGAACAGGTCCGCATAGAAGCGGATGTTCTCTTCGACCGTCAGGTCTTCGTAAAGTCCGAAGCGCTGGGGCATGTAACTGAGCGCCTGCTTGGCTCCCTCGGGATCGCGCGCCACATCGAAGCCCGCGACCGTTGCCCGGCCCGCGTCGGGCGGCATGATCCCGGCCAGCATGCGCAGCGTGGTTGTCTTCCCTGCCCCGTCGGGGCCGACCAAGCCGAAGATTTCACCGGCGCGCGCCTCGAAGCTCAGCGCATCGACCGCGCGCACGCCGGGAAAGCTCTTGGTCAATCCCTCGGCCACAATCGCGGATTGGAGTTGCTCGGTCATTTCCCCGCCGCAGTCGCCGCGGATGGGTTCGCATTCTGCTTTACAGAGGCTTGGCCGGCCAGATCAATGCGAGCGTCTGCGGGCATGCCGGGCTTCAGTTCGTGGTTGAAGTTGTCGATGTCGATCTTGATGCGGTAGACGAGCGTGACCCGCTCCTTGTAAGTCTGCACGCTCTTGGGCGTGAACTCGGCGCTCGATGAAATGAAGGAGATGCGCCCGTGGTACTGCTTGCCGGGGTAGGTGTCGGTGGTGATGGTCGCCGCTTGACCCCAGGCTATGCGGCCCAGGTCGGTTTCGGCGATGTAGGCGCGCAGCCAGATGTGATCGAGGTCGGCCAGCGTGACCACCGGGGAGCCGGGTGAAACCACCTCGCCCAACTCCGCCTGGCGCACCGTCACCACGCCAGCCGACGGGGCGCGTAGAACGGTGTAACCCAGGTTCACCTGCGAGAGGCCAAGATTGGCGCTGGCTTCGTTCAGATTGGCGCGGGCAATAGCAATGTCTTCCCTGCGGCTGCCCTCGACGGCCTCGTTGTAGCGCTGCTGAGCGGCCTGGAAGATGGCCTGCGCGCGCTTGAGAGCAGTGGCCGCCAGATCCCGGTCCTGCGCAGAGAGTTCGTCTTTGGCAAAAAGCTGCCGGGCGCGCTCGTTGTCGAGATTTTTCTCGTCCAGATCGGCCTGGGCGTCGAACATCGTCTGCTGCGCCGCCTTCACCTCTTGATGACGGGTTCCGGCCAGCGTGAGCGCCAGGTCGGAGGCGCGCACGCCAACGTCGGCCTGGCCGATCCGCACCTTCTGCCTGTAATCGGCATCGTCGAGCCGCGCCAGCAGCGCGCCCTGCTCCACCTGCTGACCCTCCTCGACCGGCAAATCGACGATGCGCCCGGCAACCTTGAAGCCGACCAGGCTCTCATGCGCCTCGATGTTGCCCGAGAGCGTCAACTGATTCGCGGGAGCACTCTTTTTGGTCAGTCGCGGGTAGTAGTACACTCCCGCGGCAACCGCCGCGGCCAGCAGAATCACAATGGGAATGGCTCGTTTCATCGCTTCAAACCTCGCGTGCGGAAATGCGAACCGCGGCTCCGGCCTCCGCGCCGTTTATGGGTTCACCATGAACTGGGCAATGTTCTTTTCCGTGCCGCCCATGGCGCGGGCCAGGGCAAATTTTGCGTCCGCGTGGCTGCTGACGGCAAGAATATAATTCTCCTCGGCGCGGGCCAGCTCATCCTGCGCGGTGACCACCTCGACATTGTTGGCCGTGCCGGATTGAAAACGGTCCTGCGCCATTTCGAGCTCGCGCCGCGCCAGCTCCTGGCCTTCCCTGGCCACCATCACCTGCTCGGCGGCAGAGTCCAAGTTGAGCAGCGCCTCGCGGAGCTCCTCTTCAATGCCGCGGCCAAGATCGGCAATCTGATCGTCGATGCGCTTCACGCGGCTGGCCAGTTCCTGCGCCTCGCCACCGCGGTCGCGGTCGAAGAGGGTGAAGTCGATCTGGCCTTGCACAAGGCCCGTGGCCTGCACGCCGCCGATGCTGCGCCCAATCCCGCCGAAGTTGCCGTTGAGGCTCAGCTTGGGATAGGAGCGGGCGCGGTTGGCGCGCTGCTGCTCGATGAGCGCCTGACGCTGGCTGGCGAGGGAAAGATAGTCGGCGCGGGCGGCGAGCGCGGCGGGCGCCAGGGTTTCAATCTCCGGCTGACGCAAGGGACGAAAGTCGAGCGGCTCGGCCAGTTCCAGCGGCGTCCCCGGACTCATGCCCAGGTTGCGCGCCAGTTCCAGCAGCGATTGCTGCAATTGATTCCGCGCAATCAGCAGCGCCTGGCGGTCGTTGGCCAACTGCACCTGGGCGCGCAGAACGTCCACGCCCGTCGCGGTCCCGGCGTCGTGTTTGTCCCTGGCCAGCTTCAACAAAGTGCTGGAATCTGTCACTCTCGACTGCGCCGCATCCACGCGCGCCGCCGCCGATTGCGCGTTCAGGTAAAGCGCGGCAATGGCGCGCACAATCAGGTCGCGCGCATCGCGCTCATCCATTTTGCCGGCGTCGAGCGCCAGTTCGCTGGCCTTGAATCCGCGATAGCTTTCCAGATCGACCACATTCTGCTGCGCGTAAACGCGGAAATCGTAGTTGGAAAACGGCCCCACAACTTCGGGCAGCCCGGGCACCGAAATCCCGAAGGCGCGCAGGTCGCGGTTCTGCACATTGGCGTAGCTCTGGGCATTCACCCGGGGAAGCAGCGCGGCCGAGAGGCGGCGCAGGCGCGTGCCCTCGGCCTCTTCAACTCGCGTGCCGGCCACCAGCACGCTCAAATTAGCCTGCAGCGCCTTCTGAATCGCATCCTGCAAGCTGAGGCGATAGGGCGCCACCTGCTGGCCAGCAGCGGTGGCAGTTGCAACCAGAACGGCCAGTCCAAAAAGAGCAATGAGGCGAAATCCCGATTTCATGGCTCTAACTCCCCGCCGGAGAGGGCAATCGCTCTCCAGAAGTGTTGAAAGCTCTCTTCAATGTGCTCCTGGAGCGCGGAAACCCCATCCAGCGACCATAGCAGGACGGTCCCCATGCAGCTTTGCAGTAACTGCATTGCAACCTTTTCCTGGTTCAGCCGCGGGCCGATCTCCCCCCGCTCCTGCCCGGCCGCCACGACCTCGGCGATCATTCCACGACCCTCCCTCATGTTGCGCTCGATGATAACGCGAATGGCCCAGAAAGGAGATAATGAAATTTGCCGCGCCTTCCCCGTATGTATACAATCAGGGCGAAGGGCTTGGCTGTAGCGCTTGCTCTCCGTTTCGCCTGTCGAACGTCGTTTTCGCGGCGAATGGGCGACGTGGCCGCAAAGAGGGTTCTTTCGGCAAAAACGCGGAATCGTTTCGGCGAACTACGTCATCATATAAGAACTCGGAAGAGTTGTTTGCTAAGAACTCGGAAGAGTTGTTTGCCAATAGCACGTTTCCTCTAAATTGCCGCGGTGTTGAGCTGTATTTGCGGCAAAACCGTTTGAACAATAAGGAGAATGCGTAGGATGATTGCCAGAGAGATCACAGAGGACATACTGTCTATATCGGCCATTGACTGGGACCGGAGATTATTCGACGAGTTGGTTCCTTTGCCAGAAGGCACCTCCTATAACTCCTATCTGGTCAAGGGCAGCGAAAAGAATGCGCTGATTGATACGGCCTATCCCCCCATGACAGCGGAGTATATCGCGGCCTTGAAGGCGACCGGCATCCGCAAATTGGATTACATTATCGCCGACCACGGCGAGCAGGATCACACAGGCTCCATCCCGGCGGTGCTGGAGATCTTCCCTGACGCCATGGTCGTCACCAACGCCAAGTGCAAGGACATGATCACCGAGGCCCTGCCGGTCGCCGAGGACAAGTTCATCGTGGTCGAGGACGGCCAGACGATTTCGCTGGGCGACAAGACCCTGCAATTTTTCCTGACGCCCTGGGTCCACTGGCCCGACACGATGTGCACTTACATCGCCGAGGACAAGATTCTCTTCAGTTGCGACTTCTTTGGTTCCCATGTGGCCGGCAGCGACCTGTTTGCCACCAACGAAGCGCTCGTCGAGGACGCGGCCAAGCGTTACTATGCCGAGATCATGATGCCCTTCCGGTCGTTCATCCGGCAGCACCTGGAAAAGCTTGCCCCGTTGCAGATCGACTTCATCGCGCCCAGCCACGGCCCGGTCTACTCGCGCCCGGCATTCATCCTCGATCTATACAAGGAGTGGGCTTCGGACGTAGCCAAGAAGGAAGTTGTGATTGCTTACGTCTCCATGTACGACAACACCACGAAGATGGTCGATTACCTGACCGACAGGCTGATGGAAAAGGGCCTGTCCGTCAAGCGCTTCAACATGGTCGGCGTGGATACGGGCCAATTCACCAAGGCGCTGGTGGACGCATCGACAGTGGTTTTCGCCACCCCGACGGTACTGACCGGGCCTCATCCGAGCGTCGTCACCGGCATCTACCTGCTCCATGTGCTGAAAGCCAAGACCAAGTTCGTCGCGGTTGTCAACTCCTACGGCTGGAGCGGCAACCTCGCCGACCGGATCAAGGATATGCTGCCCAAGCTGAAGGCGCAGTTGCGTTACCTGGACCCGGTTCTGGTCAAGGGACTGCCCAAGGAGAACGATTACAAGGCGCTGGACCGCCTGGCCGACGAGATCTACCTGGCCAACAATCCGGCCTCGTAGGCCACCGGAGCGACTTAGAGCTCGAGTTAGACAGGGCCATGGAAAAGTGAGAGGCGCTCAACGCTTTTCACCTTTTCCATGGCCCTTTTTCTTTTACTCTTACGGCTATAGCTTTTAACTCTGCCGGTAACTTCTGACGGGAGCGGTAAAACCGCCTGGCCGGATCGAGTTACACGGTTGGCGATTACTGCATAAATCCGCCGCGCGCGGCAGTTACACGGCCACCGTAAAGCTGTTCGGGGTGCGCGTGACAGGGCGGTAGAGCGTGTCGCGCTCGACGGGAACCCGGCCGGCCTCGCGGATCAACCGGCAAAGCTCGTTGCGGGTCATGCCCTGGGGCGTGCTGGCGCCGGCATCGTGATAGATCTTCTCCTCGACGACCGTTCCGTCCAGGTCATCGGCGCCGAAGCGCAGCGCAATCTGCGCGATCTTCGGCGTGAGCATCTGCCAGTAGGCCTTGATGTGGGGGAAGTTGTCGAGCACGAGGCGGCTGACCGCGACCTGGCGAATGTCCGTCAATCCGGTGGTCGCGGGCAGGTGGGCGAAGGCCGTGTTCTCGGGGTGAAAGGCCAGCGGGATGAAGGCCTGGAAGCCGCCGGTCTCGTCCTGCAAGGCGCGCAGCCGGAGCATGTGATCGACGCGCTCTTCATCGTTTTCAATGTGCCCGTAGAGCATGGTCGCGTTGGATTTGAAGCCCAGTTTGTGAGCCTGCCGCGCCGTTTCGAGCCACTCTTCGCCGCCGATCTTGTGGCCGCAGATGAGTGAGCGCACCCGCGGGGCGAAGATCTCCGCCCCACCGCCGGGCATCGAGTCCACCCCCGCCGCGCGCATCTTGAGCAGCGTCTCCGGGACGCTCAACCCGGCCTGCCGCGCTAAAAACGCCACCTCAACCATGGTGAAGGCCTTGACGTGCACCTGCGGAAAGCGTGCTTTGAGGCCGCGCACCAGTTCAAGGTAGTATTCGAGCGTCAGATCGGGGTTCAGGCCGCCGACGATGTGAAACTCCGTGACCGCATCCGAGTAACCGGAGGCCGCCCGCTGCCACGCCTCTTCCAGCGTCATCGTGTAGGCGGAGGGGTCGTCCTTCTGGCGTCCGAAGGCGCACAACGGGCAGTTGGAGACGCAGACGTTGGTGGGGTTGATGTGGCGATTGACGTTGAAGAAGGTCACGTCGCCGTGCAGACGCTCGCGCACGTGGTTGGCCAGCCAGCCCACCGCCAGCAGATCCGGCGAGCCGTAAAGCGCAAGACCTTCTGCAAAATTCAGCCGCTCACCGGCGAGCACTTTTATGGCAATCGGTTCGAGGCGGGGGTCGCGGCTTTGAAAGGCGTGGCCCGGAAAAGCTGCTGGTTGCTGGCAAGCCGTGGTCTCGGTCCGCATAGCTCCATGATACAGAATCGAATTTCTTCTCCGCCAAGGAGAGCTTTCGCTTTCCTGTTTCTTCGAGCCGCTCATTTTTTGTAGCCGCTCACTTTTGCCCAGCTTGCGGCGTAGCCGCCGGCGGCTGGACGACCACGCCGTCATAAAGCGAAGCTGCCAGCAGGCGGCCGTCCACCGCGCGCGCCAGGTTGATGCGGTAGCCGGTTTGAACCCAGGTCCAGCCCAGCGACTTCGGATCGAGGGCGTAGATCTGGTCGCTCGACCGCGAACTGATAAGAATTCTGTCCAAGTGAGCATCGTAGCTCAGGCTGTCGATTTCGCCCAAAGGGAACCTAGTGGCCCACAACCACGTCCGGCCCAGATCGCGCGTAAAGTAGACCCCCTCGCGCGCGCCCAGCCACAATGCGCCATCGGCGGAGAAGGCGACGCAATGAATGCGCGTGAGCACCAACGGAATCACGATGGGCGTCCAGCTATGGCCGCCATCGGTGGAAAGAACCACACCCTCCTGCCGCACCGCGGCCAGCAGCGGCCCGTGCGCCGCAACCGAAAGATAATCGCCGGCCCCCAGCGCCGGGCCGCCCTGCCAACTGGCGCCATGGTCCCGGCTGGTGAACAGGCCACCAACCGTCGAGGCCAGCCAGACGTCGCCCGATAGGTCGAGCGCGTAAACGCGGCCGTCCATCTTGCGAGGCTTTTCCTTCACCTGCTTCTCAGCAACCTGCTTGGCGGCCACATGCTTGGCGGCCTCATGCTTGGCGACATTGACACGCTCTCCATCGTGCGTCTCGCCGGCCGTCTTCGCCAGCGTGTTCTGAATGGTGTTGCGCGGGCTCCAACTGCCATCGGGCTCACCGTCCGAGCCATTGTTGTCCATTCCAGCGCCCTTGTCCGTCTTGTCCGGTTCGTTGAGCGCGAAGATGCCGTTATTTGTTCCGGCCAGAATCGTGCTTTCAGGCGACTCGGCCAGGACAAAGACATCGCGCCCGCCCAAGCCGCCGCCCGCAGCGGCGTCGATCTGCCGCCAGTACTCGCCACCATCGGTGGAAACGAAGACGCCACCGTAGGATTTGTCGTTCACCACCCCGGCAAAGAGGCGCGCCGGATTGCCGCTGGCCACATTGCCGCTGGCTGGAACACCGCTGGCTGAATTGCCATTATCGACCAGTAGCGCCTCGACCTTGCGCGCCGAAAAGCCCTCGTTGGCGGGCGCAAAGCTGGCCCCGGCGTCGTTGCTGAGCAAAACCCCGCCGCGATCCGTGGCCAGGAGCACATGATTTGAGTCCCGCGGATCGATAAAAACATCGTTGACGATCACCCCCGGCCCGGTCATGCGCTGGAAGCTTTTGCCGCCATCCACGGTCTTGTAGAGCCCCTCGGTGGTTCCGGCATAGATCACCTCGCGGTGGGCCGGATCCTGCATCAAGACCCGGGTCCGGCGCGCGGTGGAGGGAATGCCCTGGACTCTATGGAAGAGTTCGCCGCCGTTCAGGCTCTTGTAAACGCCGCTGCACGCGCTGGCGAAGACCGTCTCCGGCCGGGCCGGATCGACGATGATCGAAAAGACGTCGGAGTCCTCGATGACGCCCTGCTTGATGCTGTGCCAACGGTTGCCGCCGTCGGTGGTCTTCCAGGGCAGATGCCAGGTGCCGGCGTAGATCACCTCCGGATTCTCGGGGGCGATCGCCAGCGACTCGACCTCATGAATATCGTTGCTGCCGGGCGGGCTGATCTGCGCCCAGGAGACGCCGGCATCAGTGCTGCGAAAAACCCCGTCCAGAGTTCCAGCAAAGAACATTTGAGGGTTCGAGGGCGCCTGCGCAAAGGAGCGGATCGACTGGCCATGCAGCCCCGCAATTTCACTCCAGTTCCGGCCCCCGTCGCGGCTCACCCACAACCCGCCGCCGGGATGGTCCAGCTCCCACGCGGCCACATAAACGGTGGCGGGATTCGCCCGGTCCACAACGATGTGGTCCAAAATCAGGTCATCGGAGGGGTCCAGCTTCGCAAGCTGCCGCCAGGACGCGCCGCCATCCACCGATTCATAAAGCCAACTGTTGGTCGAGCCGAGGTAGAGGTGATCGGGCTGGCCAGGAACCGCCGCCAAGGCGCGCGCGTCGCCGCCAGCCGGCCCGATTGCGCTCCAAAACGCCTGCGCCGCCAGCCGCGGAACCGCTGCCGTAAACAAAATCAGGAGTGAGAGTAGTGCGAAAGATCTGAACCGGGTGGGGAAATTCAAGCAAATTCGCAAATCGTTCATGCGGAAAACAGACTCCCTGGAACAAAAAGTGCCAGAAAAAGACGGAAAAGGGAAGGGGTTGACCGTCTCGCCGGTCAACCCCAACGATTGCACAAGAATTTCCATAAAATTGCCCGGGGTCGGCCCCCATCGCCATTTGTATGGGGGCCGAACCGTAAGTTTACCACTGAAACAGACTTAGAAAACCTGCTCCAGCCAGCCTTGAAGGACTTAGGCCTACTTTGCCTCAGCCTTCATGTGCGCCTTGTGCGCCCGTTTATGGCCAAACGGCTTGCGCATCTGCGGCTTCACCATCGCCTCGTCCACCGGGGTAGTTCCCTGCACGTCAGCCGCCGAAGGCCGCGCCGGCAGGCACCAGGTAATCCTCCACCATCTGACCATCCGCCGTACCCCTCGCCACGTTGATGCGGGCGGAGTCAATGCCCTTCTCGTTCACCAGATAGGCCTTGGCGTTGACGGCGCGCTGGGCGGCGAAGTCCTCAACCTGAATGTGCTTGTGCTTCCTGGCCGCCTTTTCTTCCCTTGCGGTCTTCGCCCGCTCCTTGGCATTCGCCTCGCCCACCAGCACCAGCTTCGCTTCGGGCTGCTTCTCCAGCTTGAGGGCGATCTCATCCAGAACTGCCTTGGCCTCGTTACTCACGCGCGTCGGGCACCTCTTGTCGGAAGAGAAGCTGAGCGAAGAGAGAGCCTGCGCGTACTGAACCGCAATCACCGGGGCCGTGATGGTCACGATGGTCGAAGCGGTTGCCGTCCGGCCCTTGTCGTCGCTCACATTGCAGGTAATCCCCACCGCGCCGGTCGGCGCGCCAACCGAAGAGAGGGCCGCAGTCGCGCCATTGCCGCTGATCGAGCCGGCCGAAGCCGAGTAGCTGTAGGTCAGCGGACGATTCTGCGAGCTCGCGCCGGTTGCCGTAACCGTGCTGACCCCGCCTGGACTGATGGTGCTGGGGCTGGCCGAGCAACTGATGGTCGGCGGCTCGAACTGCTTCACCGTATAGTTGGCCGAGGCCTCAGCCGACTGACCGGGCTTCAAACCTTCCTTGCCCGGCTTGCCTTCCTTCACTTCCGCCTTCACCGTATAGGCGCCGGGCGCCAGCGTGGCGGTGGCCACCGTGGCCGTCGCTCCGTTGGCCGTCAGGTTATCACCCGTCCAGTTGTAAATCACACTCGGATTCTTCTGGTGACTCAGGTGTCGCGCAGTAACGGTCACCGTGACCGGTTCGCCGGGGTAAACAGCCGGGGGAGCGGCCGTCAGGGTCACCGGCGGAGCTTTTTGGCACCCCGTTGGCAGGAAGGCCAAACTCGCCGACGCCAGAACAAGACAAATCGACTCCAGATTTCGCGAGTACACGTGATTCACCTCCACCTTCAGGTTAAACCCTTGAGGAAATGCTTCGCTGACGCGCACTATTTCCACACAAAGATCTAAGTGAGGATCTGGGAACAATCGTGCAGTAGAGTCCAGTATGGTGCAATGATAGCACAAGGTTTTTTTGAAACCGGTTTAATTGAGGGCTTGTTTGAGCCAGAAAAATTCATCGGCGCTGGATACAAATCAGGCGGACAAAATGCTCGAAAGGGTGAATCCACCGTTTATCCAGCGCACATCGTGTTTCAGGTGGCATGGAAGGCTGCTCTTTCTCAAGAGAAATGCCACCCAGCGACAATGGTTTCCCGGTTGAGCAACCGGAGAACCGCTATAAGCCGTAAAGTCAAGGCTCAAAAGGAAAAGAGGCTGACCGGGGTAGCCGGTCAGCCTCTTTTCTGTTGCTGAAGTTGAGTACATGACAATTTGACAGAGTGGCGCTGATAGGCGCCACTCTGCTTGCTTTATTCGGCCTACATGTCGGCTTTCTTGGCGTGCTTGGCGTGCTTGGCGTGCTTCCTGGCCGGCAGATGCTTGCGCGCCACCGGATGCACCACGGCCTCATCGACCGGAGTGGTTCCTTGCACATCGGCCGAGAAGTCGGCGCCAGCAGGCACAAGGTAGTTTTCCACCTTCTGGTCATCCGTCGAGCCGGTCACCACGCTGACGCGAGACGGATCGATGCCCTTTTCGTTAACCAAGTAAGCCTTGGTGTTGACGGCGCGCTCGGCGGCAAGGTGATGCATCCCGGCCTTCTCGTTGGCGTCATCATCGCCCACCACGACGACCTTGGCGTCGGGCTGCTTTTCGAGATTAAGGGCAACCTCGTCCAGGCAAGCCTTGGCTTCATTGTCCACGCGCGTCGGCCGCGCCTGGTCGTTGGCGAAGCTGATCGAGCAGAGCGCCTCGGCATGCGCAGCCGGAGTCCCGACGGTCACGCTGGTTGGAGCGGTTGCCGTCTGGCCCTTGTCGTCGGTGACGGTGCAGTTGATCGCCACCGGGCCGCTCGGTGCGCCGGCGGAATTGAATGTCGCCGTCGTGCCGTTGCCGCTGATCGAGCCGGCGGCTGCCGAGTAGCTGTAGGTGAGCGGACGGTTCTGCGGGCTTACGCCGATGGCGGTCACCGTGCTCGTATCGCCCGGATTGATGGTGCTGGGGCTGGCCGAGCAGCTGATCGTCGGCGGCTCGATTGCCTTCACCACGAAGTTGGCCGAGCAACTGGCCGTCTGCCAGGGCTTCTGGCCTTCATGGCCGGGCCGGCCTTCCTTCACCGTTGCATTCACTGTATAGCTGCCTGCGGCCAGCATTGAGGTGTCCACCGCAGCCGTCGTTCCGTTGCCGGTTACGCCAGTTCCCGACCAGATGTAAATCACATTCCGCCGGGGATCCAGGTTGCCGGCCACCGCGGTCACCGTGACCGGATCGCCAGGGTAGACCGAATCCGGACTCGCCGAGCAGGCCAAGGTCACCGGTAGGGGCGCGCCTACACCGCCGTGATAGACAATGCCGGCGCTCAACCGCAGCGCGTTGAAGTCGACGGTCCCGACCTTGTACGAGTAAGGGTAACCGTCCACGGTAAAGGTGCGCGTGGGGAAGTCAGGGTTCATGAACTCATAATCGGCCTGGACGAGCCGAATCGCCCAATGATGGGACAACTCGTAGTCCACGCCGCCGCCGGCGGTCACGTCCATACCCCAGGTACCGGGGGTGAAATACTCGACGTACGTGCCGTTGCCGTGGACCCGAGCCCCGCCCACAAGCACGTGGGCAAAGGGCGTGAAGCGGCCCATGGGATCGCGTACGATCACACCGCCAGCCCCCGTCACAAAGGAGTCGTTCGAGTCGTAGTTGTGATAGGCGCCTTCCAGTTGTACGCCCACGTAACGATTGAAGAAATACGCGCCGCTGAGGATCGCGCCTAGATTGATGTTATCGGCGGAGGCGGAAGCGGTCGGGTAGTCCGAATCGTCGAGGTAGTAGGCCGGGTTCGGGTATGTCACCGTTGTGTTGGGCTGCAGATAGCTGTAGCCGGCAAAGATATCCCATTTGGAGGCGGGATCGCCCGCGTGGTACTTCGCAACTGGTTTGGATGCGTCCTGAGCGCATAGGGCAAGGGGAATGGATACCATGCACGCCAAGGCAAGTAATTGGCTTACGGATTTCAACTGGCGAGTAAACATGCGTTTTTCCTCCACAATCAAATCTGAAGAACAAGTGGCCAAAGCTGCCTGCGAGCACGGATTTGCTCTTGGAATGACTCGACTCTTCAAGATGAAAAAAATCGAGACATCCTTGCAGCGCTACTAAACGTACCACCAAACAAGCTCCACTGGAAATGAATATTTTCCCCAGAGCTTACGCTGTTGCCTTTCCGAGCACCTTGCAGGCGGCCGGAAAATCACTTCGGCAAGCAGATTCAGCCAAAACCAGCCTCCCAACCCCCTGCTCACCCTGCGTTCAGGGTCTTCAGCAGGCTGCGCGGCTCGCGCTGAATCTTCTCTTGTAGAAGCGTAATTGCGTAAATCAGTTGCTCGGGGCGTGGGGGACATCCCGGGACATAAACGTCCACGGGGATCACCTGGTTGACGCCCTGGGCCAGTGCATAGTTGTTGAAGACGCCGCCCGAGGTGGCGCAGGCGCCCATTGAGATGACCCATTTGGGCTCCGGCATCTGATCGTAGAGCCGGCGAATGACCGGGGCCATCTTCCAGGAAACCCGCCCGGCGATCACGATCAGGTCCGATTGCCTGGGGGAGGGCCGGAAGACCTCGGCGCCGAAGCGCGCCACATCGAAGCGCGCGGCGCCCATCGACATCATTTCGATGGCGCAGCAGGCCAGGCCAAAGGTCATGGGCCAGATCGAACTTTTCCTGATCCAGTTGACCGCAAAATCCAGCGTGGTCAGCAGGACGCCCTCCGGCGCTTCGTAGCCGTAGGTGACCTCCTTGAGCTTGACGCGGTTTATTGCGCTGCTCTCCAAGGCTCCGAAAAGATAGTGGTCGCGCTCTGCCGTGGCCGTCACACACATAATATAACGCCCCTTGCAATCAGGCGAGTGGCTAAAATTGCTCACTATTTTGTTTCCGCGCCACTTCGAACCTGGTCTCCGCGCGAGGCGTTGGTGGTGGCAACGGCGCGGCGACGCCTTCTCTGCTGCTGGCCAAAGGGTCTGAAAAAGCTATGAAAACGCAGCAATTCCGGCCTTCATTACAAACCCCTTTTCAAATCCCTATGAATTCTTTATAAAGGATGCGCCGATAAAAACGGATTTTTGGGGCCGTCTGCCGTTCGCTTGGCAGCTCGCCTGGGGTTGTACTGTCCATTCAGGCTTGCCCTGTCCATTCAGGCCTGCTCTGCCCCCTGACCCGTGAGCCAAACAAATTGATTTCGGAGCGCAATAGCATGTTCTGTCGCAGCAAGTTGCCGATCCTCGCCGCCATCCTCGGAGGGCCATCGATGGCCTTGGCCGTGGCGCCCAACTTTCATCCGCTCGCCTCAGCCCCCGTTACCCAGGCCCAGTACGCCGCCCTCGAACAGTCCGTCCGCGCCGCCCAGTCGGCGGGCGACAATGCCTGGGTGCTGGTCTCGGCAGCCCTGGTTTTGATGATGACCGCCCCCGGACTGACGCTCTTCTACGGCGGACTGGTGCGCCGGAAAAACATTCTCGGCACCATNNCCATGATGGGCCTGATCACCGTGCTGTGGGCCGTGGTGGGCTATTCGCTGGCCTTTGGAGCCGGCAATGGCTTCATCGGCGGCTTCGAGCACACCTTCCTGCGCGGCGTGGGCCTGGCGCCCAACGCCAACTACGGCGGCACCATCCCCGAACAGAGCTTCATGATCTACCAGTTGATGTTCGCCATCATCACCCCGGCGCTGATTACCGGGGCCTTTGCGGAGCGGGTCAAATTCAGCGCCATGGCGGTTTTTCTGGTGCTGTGGTCGCTGGTGGTTTACTGCCCCATGGCGCACATGATCTGGGGGGTGGGCGGAATCCTGAACATCAACGGCGGCCTCTGGCCGGTCTTCGACTTTGCCGGCGGCACGGTGGTGCACATCACCAGCGGCATCTCGGCGCTGGTGACCTGCCTCTATCTAGGCAAGCGGGTGGGCTATCCACATGACGATATGCCGCCCCACTCGATGGTGCTCAGCTTCATCGGCGCCGGAATGCTGTGGGTGGGCTGGTNNCTGGTTCGGCTTCAACGCGGGCAGCGCGCTGAATGCCGGTCCGCTGGCCACCAGCGCCTTTGTCAACACGCAGTTTGCCGCCGCGGCCGCCGCCATTACCTGGGTCATCACCGAGTGGATGCAGAACGGCAAACCCACCGCCTTGGGAGCCATCTCGGGCGCGGTGGCCGGCCTGGCCACCATCACCCAGGCCTCGGGCTTTGTCCAGCCCATGAGCGCGCTGGCCATCGGCGGCATCGCCGGCATTGTCTGCTGCTTCATGGTCTTCCGGGTGAAAAAGCTCTTCGGCTACGACGACTCGCTGGACGCCTTCGGCGTGCACGGCGTGGGCGGCACCATGGGCGCTCTCTTGACCGGCCTGTTTGCCTCCGGCGCCATCAACGCCGTCTTCGGCAACGACGCCGCGGGCAAACCCCTCCCCACTGGAGCCATCGACGGCAACTGGCGCCAGGTGGCCAACCAGGCCACCGGCATGGGAATTGGCTGGGCGCTGGCCATCGTGGGCACGCTAGCGCTGCTGTTTGTGGTCGACAAGACCATGGGGCTGCGCGTCTCGGCCGCCGACGAGGCCGTCGGACTCGACCTCTCGCAGCACGGCGAGGAAGGCTACGACCTCATCTCGTAATGCTTTACGCGAAAACTGCGTCCAGGGCGCGCCCTTCGCTCATCAAATCAGGAAGTAAGGAGTTCGCATATGCTCAAAATCGAAGCCATCATTCAGCCCGCCAAGCTGGATATAGTCAAAGAAGCGCTGATCGCGGCAGGAATCGAAGGAATCACCGTTCTGGAGGCCCGCGGCCACGGCCGGCAGAAGGGCCACACCGAGTTCTATCGCGGCCGCGAGTACACGGTCGACCTTCTGCCCAAGGTCAAACTGGAGATTGTCATCACCGACGCCCTCAAGGACAAGGTTCTGCTGGCCATCCTGGGCGCCGCGCGCACCGGCCACATCGGCGACGGGAAGATCTTCGTCAGCCGCGTCGAGGAGGCCATCCGCATCCGCAACGATGAGCGCGGCGAAGCCGCCATTTGAAGCTTCCCCTGCCACGCCGCCGGCTGAAGGGCCGTTCCGGCGGCGTGGTCCACGGTTTTGGCTTTCACCCTGGCAGCGAAGACCTGTCGCCAGCGACCCCTGAAGGTAGAAGCCAAAGAGTGGGTCTGCCGCCAGCGGAGATTCGCTTTCAACCGCGACCGGAAGCCGCGGTTGGACGCCGGACCGGTTCGCGCCGCTGAGGCGGCGTCGGCCGGCTCCGCTTTTATCGAGAGGCATTTTCCATCAGAAGGGGCCTCTCGATGGAAGCCTCCGAAGCGGCCAGCACGCCCACAGACCTGCCAAATAGAGAATCCGTTAGCGCGAAGCCAATAAGATTGCAAGAGTTTATTTAGTCCTGTCGCTGTTTTTCTGACTCGTAATATGAAAATCTTCATGCATTCTTTATGCGAACGACTCTAGTATCTCACCAAGAGAATCTTGTAAGAGTTGCGCCAAGATCACCCCCATGGGATGGCCCGGCCACGCCTGACTATTCTCCGCACAATCACTGCACCGGCAGCGGCACTGATCCGCACAGGCTCGCGCTGCCGGCGCGCCTACCTTCACCTCACCCGGAATGGCGGCCGGTCTTCCGCCTCATCGCATGGCCTTGGCCCTCTGCATCCTCTCGGGAGTGGAAACTTATGTGTCGTCGCGCAATCAAATTGCTGTTCTTTTCTGCGGTTCTGGGAATTCCGGCCCTGGCCTTGGCCCAGCCGGCCGCCCCGGATGCACAGGCAGCCACACAAGCCCAGATCACCGCCCTCCAGCAGGCCGTTAAAGCTGCCCAGACGGCCAGCGCCAGCGCCCAGTCGGCCGGCGACAACGCCTGGATGCTGACCTCGGCGGCCCTGGTCCTGCTGATGACCGGCCCCGGACTGGCTCTCTTCTATGGCGGCCTGGTCCGCAAAAAGAACATCCTCGGCACGATGATGCAGAGCTTCGCCATGATGTGCCTGATCACGATCATCTGGGCGATCGTCGGCTATTCGCTGGCCTTCGGCCATGGCAACGCGTTCATCGGCGGCTTCGAGCACCTCTTCCTCAAGGGGGTCCCGATTGCCGCCGATCCGCAGAATTTCTACTCCGGCACAATTCCCGAGCAGACCTACATGATCTATCAGCTCATGTTCGCCATCATCACGCCGGCGCTGATTACCGGCGCCTTTGCCGAACGCATGAAATTCAGCTCGATGGCCATCTTCCTCTCGCTCTGGTCGCTGCTGGTCTATTGCCCCATGGCCCACATGGTGTGGGGCGTGGGCGGCCTGCTGAACTCCTCCAACCCCCATGCCGCCTTTCCCAGCTTAGATTTTGCTGGCGGCACGGTGGTGCACATCACCTCCGGCGTTTCGGCGCTGGTAACCTGCCTCTACCTGGGCAAGCGCATCGGCTATCCGCAGACGAAGATGCCGCCCCACTCGCTGGTGCTCAGCTTTATCGGCGCCTGCCTGCTGTGGGTGGGCTGGTTCGGATTCAATGCCGGCAGCGCGCTGGGCGCCAGTTCGCTGGCCACCAGCGCCTTCATCAACACGCACTTCGCCACCGCTACGGCGGCGCTGGGGTGGACGATCTTCGAGTGGTTCCACAATGGCAAGCCGACGGCGCTGGGCGCCATCTCGGGCGCGGTTGCCGGCCTGGTGGCGATCACCCCCGCCTCCGGCTTTGTGCAGCCCATGTCGGCGCTGGCCATCGGCCTGGCCGCCGGTTTCTTCTGCGCCTTCATGGTCTTCAAGTTCAAGAGCATCTTCGGCTACGACGACTCACTCGATGCCTTTGGCGTGCATGGCGCCGGAGGAACGCTGGGCGCGGTGCTGACCGGCGTCTTCGCCGCCAGCGTCATCAACCCGGTCTACAAGGACGCCGCCGGCAACGCGCTTCCCTCCGGAGGCATCGACGGACACTGGGCACAGATGCTCAACCAGTTCGCCGGCATCGGCCTTGCCTGGGGCATCTCGATCGTGGGTACACTGGTGCTGCTCTTTGTCGTCGATAAAACCATAGGACTGCGCCTCAAGCCCGAAGACGAGCTCGAGGGTCTCGATCTCTCCCAGCACGGCGAAGAAGGCTACGATCTGAACTCCTGAGCCGTGGCGCCACAGGTGGCCCGCGGAGTGTAAAAATCCGGTGGGAGCGGAGCAAAAGCCCTCCCGCCTGTTACGCTGTCAAACGAGGCATTCGCGTATGCTCAAAATCGAAGCCATTCTCCAGCCCTCCAAGCTGGATGCGGTCAAAGATGCCCTGCTCGAGGCAGGCATTGAAGGCATGACCATTCTTGAGGCCCGCGGCCATGGCCGCCAGAAGGGCCACACCGAGTTCTATCGCGGCCGTGAATACACGGTCGATCTGCTGCCCAAGGTCAAAATCGAGCTGGTCATTACCGATGACCAGAAGGAAAATACCCTGCAGGCTATCATCGGCGCCGCCCGCACCGGCCGCATCGGCGACGGCAAGATCTTCATCAGCCGCGTCGATGACGCCATCCGCATTCGCAATGACGAACGCGGCGAAACGGCGATTTAGCAGTCCAATACCGCATTGTGCGGGCCAGCCCGCACGGTTCACTGCGGCAAAACTGAGCCCTGGCGCGGCAGCCGTCTCCGCGCCGGGGCTCACTCGCACAATTTGTCCGGGAATGCTATTGCGCTGGTGCGGAGCCGGTATGAGGGGCTTCCAAAGCTGGATCCGGCAGTTTTTTACTCGGGAAAAGCCCCATTGAAGGCTTCCGGGCAGGCCGTGTTTTCTTCGGCTTCGCCTCAAGCTGCTGTCATGCGAGGCCATGAGGGTTTTTATTCCCGAATTCATCGCTTATCCTGTTAAAACAGCTATTTGCTTCGGCAAGCCACACATAACCTCTTATGAATCCAGTCGCCTTTGCGGTTGATGATCTTCGGGAGCAGTATACGCAGGAGATGGCGCTGGTGCGCCAGACCTGCGAACGCACCGGTGACGGCACGGCGGCCATTCGCCGCCGCTCGGCGGTGGTGGACCGCCTTCTGATCGAAATGTGGCGCCGCGCCTTCGCCGGGCAGCCGGCGCCGAACGTCTCTTTGGTGGCGATGGGCGGCTACGGGCGCAAGGATCTTTTCCCCTACTCGGACATTGACGTGCTGTTCGCCTTTGCCGACGACAAGACCCTGGCCAACTCCCAGGCTGCGGTCCGCGCCATTATCCAAGGCATGTGGGACATCGGCTTGCGCGCCAGCCCCTGTTCGCGCACCCTCAAAGAGGCTGGCCGCTTCGACCCCGATAACCTGGAATTTACGCTGGCCACGCTGGACCGCCGCTTTCTGGCCGGCCACTTTCCGCTCTACCAGCAGCTTCATCAGACGATTTTGCCCGGTCTGGTGCTGAGCGAGTGGAATACCATCACCCAGAAGCTCAGCGAGATCACCCGCGCCCGCCACGCCAAGTTCGGCAACACCATCTTCCACCTGGAGCCCAACCTCAAGGACTGTCCCGGCGGCCTGCGCGACTACAGCCTCGCCGTCTGGTTCGCCCTGCTCTTCCACCTCAAGGAGACCAAAGAGTGGCCCCGCCACCGCGGCGNNCACGGCCGCGACGACAATACGCTCGACTGGCAATCGCAGGACGAGGCCGCAGCCAACTCGATCGGCCTGGAGACGCGCGGCACCGCTGATCCGGCCTACTGGATGCGCACCTACTATCGGCACGCCCGCGTGATTTATCGCCGCGCCGCGCTGCTGATGGAGCACCTGCCCGCCCCGGTCAGCTTCTACCGCCAGCTTCGCCGCCGCCGCACCCCCATTGCCGGCACCGATTTTCTTCTCGATCAGGGCCGCATCGAGATTGCCCCTGGTACGCAGTTCAGCGATACCAGCGCCATTCTGCGCATCTTCTCGCTGATGGCCACCCACGGCTACGCGCTTTCGCAGGCCGCCGAAGACCGCATCACCGACGCCCTGCCCGCCCTGGCCGTTCATATCCCCGAGGGGCCCTACCTGTGGAATGCGCTGCGCGAAGTCCTGCTGGGACCGCACGCCGCTCACGCCCTGCGCACCATGCACGCCCTCGGCATTCTGGAAATGCTCATCCCCGAATTCCACGGCATTGACGCCCTGGTTATTCGGGATTCCTACCACCGCTACACCGTCGATGAGCACACCTTCCTGACCATCGACAACGTCCACGGCCTGCGCCAGCCCATTCACGACTACGAAAAGCGGCTGGCCCAACTGCTTCCGGAGATCGACCGCCTCGACCTCTTTCTGCTCGCCCTGCTGCTGCACGACACCGGCAAGGCCCGCCGCAGCGGCGAACACATCGCCCATAGCATCGAGCTGGCCGACGCCTTCATGGCCCGCCTGGAGTTCGACGCCGAAGAGCGCGAGTCGGTTCTCCATCTGATCCGCCTCCATTTGGAGATGTCCAACGCCTTGCGCCGCGACATCTTCGACCCGGAAAACGTGCGCGACTTCGCCGCGAAGATCGCCAGCCCCATGATGCTCAAAATGCTCACGCTGATGACCTTCGCCGACATCAGGGCCGTCAACCCCGAGGCGCTGACTCCCTGGAAGGCCGAGAGCCTCTGGCAGCTCTATATGGCCACTGCCAACTTCATGGACCGCTCGGTCGACGAGGTCCGCTACCACGCCGCCATCGACTCCACGCTGCTGAACCGCATCCGTTCGATGGTGCCCGCCGCGCAGTACGACGCGCTGCAGCAGTTCCTCGAAGGAATGCCGCAGCGCTACCTGCAAACCCGCCTGCCCGAGCAGATCCGCGACCACTTCCAGTCAGCCGCCAAGCTCGACGAGGATTCGGTCCAACTGGACCTTCGTCCCCACCGCCAACTCTTCGACCTGACGGTCATCACCCGCGACCGCAGCCGCCTCTTTGCCGACGTAGCGGGGGCCCTGGCCGCCTGGGGCATGAACATCGTCAAGGCTGGCGCCTACTCGAACGACGCTGGCGTGGTAGTCGACGCCTTCCAGTTCACCGATGTCTTCCGCACCATCGAGATCAACCCCAGCGAGCGGGAGCGCTTCCTCGAATACCTGCACGACGTCGTCGCGCTGAAGGTTCCGGTCGAGCAGCTTCTCGTAGCCCGCCGCCACATGAGCAACCCGGACAACATCAAAGTCGCGGTGGCTACCCGCCTGGAGTTCGACTCCGAGTCCTCCTCCCACTCCACGATTCTGCAGGTTGTGGCCCAGGATCTGCCCGGCCTGCTGCGCCAGATTGCCCTCACTCTCAGCGGCCACGATTGCAACATCAAAGTGGCCCTGATCGACACCGAGGGCGAAACCGCCATCGACGTCTTCTACCTCACCAGCCAGGGCGCCAAGCTGACTCCCCAGGCCCAGCAAGCTCTCGCCGCCGGCCTGACCGCGGCCATCGCCGGATTGCGCGCTACCGCTTGAGCCTTTACAGCTAGAACCTCATTCTCAACCCAAGCTGCATCTGCCGCTCACGGTAGAAGTTGGTGGCGTTGATGTTCAATGGCTGCCCGAAGGCCGTGGTGTTGGCTTTGAGGCCGGTAAGGTAGTTCAGCGTGGGAAGGCTCGTGGTGCTGCCCGACTCGATGTAATAGCCGGTTGTCTCCAGTTCGGTCACATTCTGGTGGTTGAAGAGGTTGAAGCTCTCGGCCAACAGCTCCAACTGGCGCATATGCCCGAAGTCGAAGCGCCTGCCCAGACGCAGATCGGCCTTCCAGGTGGCCGGATAGCGGTAGGTGTTGCGGCCAATGCCGTAGACCCGGTTATCGCCGCCCGAGCCGTTCATTCCAGGGCCCAGTCCCACGATAGCCGCGCCGCTGGCAGTGATTTCCTCGGGCAGCGAGCCTGAAGTGCGCATGGTGTAAGGCAATCCGCTGCGGAACTGGGCAACGCCGGAGAAGATCCAGCCATTGCCCAGCTTTCCCGCCGTCCCGCGCAGTTTCCATGGCGCCTCATAGATTGCCGTCATGGCCGCCGAGTGGCGCACGTCCAGATTGCTGATACCGTACTCCTGGCTGAAATCGGCGGGGTCCAGAACGTCGTTGCCGGCCACCTGCGCGCTCTCGTTGGGGTTCCAGTCCATGGCGTGAGAGTAGGTGTAATGCGCGTGCAGGCTCAGTCCCCGGCGGCCATAGCGTTCAATCTTGAGCGTCGCCGCTTCATAGGTCGAGTTGGCGCGGCTCATGATCTGGGTAATCTGCTGATAATCCGGGTTGAGCCGCCCGGCCAATCCGGTGGGCGAGGGCCAGGAGGCGTAGAAGGGCACCGTAATCCGCGAGGTCTTGATGGGCCCCAGCCCGGCAAAGCCGCAGGCGCTAGTGGTTGAGGTCTGGTCGCAGACGGCGTAGGTGATCGTCCCCGGATTGACCGCGGGATCGAAGTTCGTGTCGATGGAGACCGGCAGCCGCCGGCCGAGGCTCACCATGGCGCTGGCCGTCAGCTCAATGTGGCCGGGCAGCGTCTCTTCCACCGAGGCCACCGCCTGATGCACCTCGGGATTGCGGAAGTTGGGCGCAAACTCGACCGCCCCCGGCCGGATTGCGCTCCCAGGGCCCGGTGGCCGCGGCACGTAAGGAAAGGGCGGAGCGCCCCCGGCATTGTTTGGCAGGTCGTCGGTGGGCCGCATGAAGAAGCTCAGATCGCCTTTGAGTTCGCCGGACGAGGTCAACGCCACCGTGCCGGTCTGGGTCAGTGCGGTCTCCACCGCGGCATTCGCGGTGCGCCCGTAGTACATTCCATAGCCCAGCCGCAGCACCGGCCAGTGCCGCCCTCTGGAGCCGTAGGCCAGAGCCACCCGCGGACCCCAGTTGTTGCCCAGGCTGGGCAATTTTTCGGTCAGCGGAAGCTCGGGGTTGCTGAGCGCGGCCAGCGGCGGCGGCAACTGCTCCCGCTCCCAGCGCAGTCCGGCGGAGACGACCAACAACTTGCTCGCCTGCCACTGGGCGGTCGTGTAGCCGGCCCAGTCGCTGGTGCTCAAACTCCAGCCGGAGGGGCCAAGAGTCTGCGAATAGTAGGAGTAGCAGGGCAGGTTGCCCACCCCTCGCAGATTGCCTCCCGAGTCGCGCCACACTCCGCCCGTCTCGTCGCAATTGTGCTGCGTCCCGTTGGGGTTGAGTTCGCCAAACCCGTTTTCGAGCGCCCACACATCCGAGGTGAAATTGACCACGTTTTCGTAGGTGTAGGTCCCCGTCTGGTTGAGCAGCAGGCTGGTGGCGTCGCTGTTGCGGCTCACATCAAAGCCGGCCTTCACCAGCAGCTTGCCGCGAATCCAATCCACAGATTCCTGCCCCTGGTAGAGGTGCTCGTCCGGGTAGCTTCCCTGACCGAAGCGCGAGGGATTTCCGATGGTGAAGCCGTAGCGATTGTCCACGACGATCTGCGGCAACTGCCCCCAAAGATTTCCGGCAAGGAGCTTCTGCTCGAAGGCCGAGGGGGTCGAGGGCCGCGATTCCTGGATGGCGTGTCCCATCGAGGCCTGGGTTACGGCCAGAAGATTGGGAGTCAGGAAGGCCTCCCAGCGGCCCAGCAGCCACTCCTCGCTGGCTTTGGTCGAGCCGTAGCAGTGGTTGCCATAAGTCTCCGAGAACTTGGTCAGCCCACCGCCTGGTGAGTTCCATTTGGCCCCGATCCCTTCCAGCATAAAACGATTGCGCTCGCCTGCCTGCCAATCTAGCCGCCCGAAGCCGGTCCACTGCGAGGCGGTGCGCGGCGCCGGTCCGAGCAGTCCAGCCAGCGTCTCCAACATACTCGAATAGGCCGCTACGCCAGCCGCCAACGGATTACTGCTGGGGCCCATCCGGGCGCTCAGAACCTCCATCTGGGCGTCGGCGTTTTTGGTGGGCAGAGCAAAGAAAACCGCGGGATTCCTGACTGTGGAAACCCCTGGATCGTTGCGGTTGTAACCGTCCAGAGCCGCGAACCAGAAGAGCTTGTTGCGGCGAATTCTGCCCCCCACGCCGACGCCCCAGGTGGTTTCGCGGTCGGGAGGGGTATAGGGGAACGGCGTGAAGACCGGCGGGGTGGTCAGCGTGGCCGGCGCGGTCTCCTGCGTCCACTGAGTAAAGGGATTCTGCGCTCCCCAGGCGCTCTGGCGATCGAAGAGAAAGCCCTGGCCATGCAGTTCATTGGCGCCGTGCTGGGTCTCCACCTTCATGCGTCCGCCCGCCGCCCGATCTTCCGCGGCCTCCACATTGCCAGCCGCCGTCTGCACCTCGCGGATGGCGGCCTCACTCAGGGCAAGTCCATGGCCTCCAATGCCGACCTGCGCGATTCCAGCCGGTCCGCCCCCGCCCTGCCCCAACGGCCCCTGCCCAGAGGAGCCACGCCCCGACCCGCTGCTCCCGCCCGTTGGGCCAAAGGCCAGCCCCTTATTCATTCCATCCACCGTGATTTCAGCCGCCTGCTGGCCCTCACCGCGCAGCGAAATCTGCCCCTGACCTCCCGCCGGGGTCACGGAGGTGGGCGCATTGTCCAGCACAAAATCCTGCCAATGCCGCCCGCTGACCGGCAGAGCCTGCAACTCGCGGGCGCTCATCGTAGCGGTCACCGCCGGGGAGACCGGATCGCTCTGCTGAGAGGCCGCCATAATCGGCTTGGGCGGAGGCGGCAACGCAGCCTGCGTCTCAGTCTGCGTTGCCGCCTCGCCGGGCTTGCTCGAAGCCGTTCCGCTGACCGCTTGTCCGGCCTCCTGACCTGCCGTCGTCTCCGGCAGAGCCAGGCGCGGCGCCGGGACTCTCCCCCTGGCCGCCTGTCCGGTTGCCGGTTCTCCAGACCCAGTCGCGCCAGAGCGCGCAGAAATTGAAGCCGCGACTGCCAAGGTTGAAGGCGCGGCCGCTAAAGTTGAAGCCGTGCCCGGCGCAGCCGCAGCCATCTGCTGCACAGAACCCGGCCCACTTCGTCCAGCCAGGACTGGAGTCTGCAACGGCTCGGCTTTCAGCGTAGCGTTCTGCCCCGAAACAGGGGGCGCGGGAGTTGGAAGCAGTTGCCGCCCACGCAGAACCAGTGTCCGCAAGGGCTCAGCGGCCAGCGTGCTGGTCAGTTCGAGAGCGACGGGTCCAGGAATCTCCACCGCCAGAGCCAGCCGCCGTCCGCTCAGAGCCAGAGTTTGTAACGGCTCTGCGGCCAATCCGGCCCACTTCACCGGAAGAGCCGCTGGCTGAAGATCGGGCCGATTCAGATTGAGCCGACTCAGATCGAGCCGGCTCAGATCAGGCTTGTTCAGGCCGGGTTTGTTCAGGTCAGACTGCCTCAGATCGGGCTGTTTCAGCGCCGGTTGATTTGCGCCCTCAGATTGCGCCAGAACCGGGCTGGGCGGGAGCGGCGTAAACTCCATCGCCGCCTGCACCCGCGCCTCGTAACCGGCGGCCACCACGATCTGCTCCACCCGGCCGCGCCCCAGTTGCGGGCTCTCGGCCTCCAGTGTGTACTCGCCCGGCGCCAGAGAGCTGAAACGGTAAGCCCCATTTTTTGTGGTGATCGTGCGTTCTTCCGCGCCGGTGGCCTGGTTGCGCGCCACCAGCACGACCCCCTCCAGAGGCTTCGAGTGAAGGTCGGTCAGTTTGCCTGCAAGTGAGCCGCTCTGAAGACTAGCCGGTTCGCTTGAGGGCGAAGCGCTTGGGGCCGATTGGGCAAAACCCGCCCTTGCCGCGCCCATGAGGAGCACGGCTACTGCCAGCGTCTTCGTCCAACCACGCCCGAACACTGCCATCGAGAACCTTGCTCGCGGCAGACCCTGGGAATGCGCGCACGCACAATTTAGAGCATTTTCAGAGGACCGCAGAGCCGCCAGATGCGTTCTGGGTGGGCTTTTCTTAGGGGAAAAATCCACTTGGAGATTGCGGCTTCGCTCTCTACCAACCCTGTAAATGCAATACTGCCGGCCCGCTCTCAAGGCGGGTCCGGCTGGGGCAGCGGCGTCAGGCCATTTTGCGGCGAAAATCTCCCGCCTTAGGCCGTTCTGATTACCACAAATGTTACATTACCAGCGATTCTAAGCCGCATTGAGTAAACTGGGAAGACAACAGCTTGGATTTACCCTCAATAGTACGCGACGAAGCGCTAATCTCAGTCCCCAGTTTCACGTTTTCTAACTTCTGTTCCCTAACCCCTGTTTTCTGGTTGGCTATGTTCATTGATGAAGCAAAAATTCGCGTCAAGGCCGGCGACGGCGGCAACGGCTGCATGGCCTTCCGGCGCGAAAAGTTCGTTCCTCGCGGCGGACCCTCGGGCGGCGACGGCGGCCATGGCGGCGATGTCGTCATGGTCAGTTCGCAGCGCCACAACACGCTGATCCATTTCCGCTACAACCCGGAACACAAGGGCCAGCGCGGCGAACACGGCATGGGCTCCAACTGCTCAGGCTCCGACGGCAACTCCGTCACCCTGCAAGTCCCTGTCGGAACAAGCCTTTACGACCAGGAGACAGGTGAACTGGTGCACGACTTTTCCGCGCCCGACGAACAGGTCGTCATCGCCAAGGGCGGACGCGGCGGACGCGGCAACCAGCACTTCGCCACCAGCGTTCACCAGGCTCCGCGCGAGCACGAACTGGGGCGGCCCGGCGAGGAGCGGCTCTATCGGCTGGAGTTGAAACTGCTGGCCGACGTGGGCCTGGTCGGCTACCCCAACGCCGGCAAATCCACGCTGATCTCACGCATTTCCGCCGCGCGGCCCAAGATCGCCGACTACCCGTTTACCACTCTCGAACCCAACCTTGGCGTGGTCACCGTCGGCGAGGAGCCGAATCTGGAGTCTTTTGTCGTCGCCGATATGCCCGGCCTGATCGAAGGCGCGCACCTCGGCTCCGGCCTGGGCACGCAGTTCCTGCGCCACATCGAGCGCACCCGCCTGCTCCTCCACCTGGTTGACGTCTCGGACGCCAGCGGCCGCCCCGACCCGGTGGAAGACTTCAAGGTCATCAACAAGGAATTGGCTAGTTTCACCAACGCCAACGGCGAACATCTGCTGGCCAACAAAACCATGATCGTGGCCGCCACCAAGATCGACTCGGCCAACCCGGAGAAGCTCAAAAAACTGGCGACTCATGTAAAGCGCCGCAAGCTGGAGTTCCACGCCATCTCCGCCGTAACCGGCCAGGGCATAGAAGAGTTGAAGTGGGCGCTGGCGCGGCGCTTGCAACCCGCCGGCGATGCGGACGCTGGGGACATGAAATAGAGAGATTTCGCCGAAGCTGAGCAAAGAGCCCGCAAACGATGCGGGCTCTTTGCCTTCCATCAGCCATGCATCAAAATGGAACTCACGCGCGTCAATTTGCGTAGAGGCCTTGTGTCCGGCCTTTCCGGGGCTCGCGTCGCGGCCTTTGGCCCGGATTCTCCGCCAGAGCAGATTTGCCGCCGCAGATTATGCCCGGCGGCCCGTCGCCGCCATTTATCCTATACAAAACCGGGGGCCGGGCTGAACTCAAGGCCGAACTTCTTGCGGAATGACGCTGGACAGAAGCGAGTGCCGCTGGACAAGAAGATAGGGTGAGGAAAAGCGCTTTGAAACGCATTCTAGGGGTGAGTTGTTTTGTTCTGCTTGGCTTGACGGCCACCGGCTGCCATAAAACGCCGGTGGCGCAGGCCGCGGACGGGATGCAGGCCATGCCGGTGCAGACCGTGACCGTCGCGCTGGCGCCGGTGCCCCAGTCGAGCGAGTATGTGGCCACCATCAAGTCGCGCCGCTCGGCCACGCTCCAGCCGCAGGTGAGCGGAATCCTCACGCAGATTCGCGTTCACTCCGGCGACCACGTCCGGGCCGGCCAGGCGCTGATGGAGATCGATCCCCGGCAACAGGCGGCCACCGTCGCCTCGGCGCGCGCCACGGAGCGGCAGAAGAAGGCCCTCTACGACTACAACACGGTGGAGATCGAGCGGCAGCGCAAGCTCTTCGAGGCGGGCGTGACCAGCCGCGACGCCTACGACCAGGCGCGCCAGGCCTTCGAGAACGCCAAGGCGGACTACCAGTCGGCCGTCGAGGCGCGCCGGACGCAGGAGGAGCAACTGGCCTACTACACCGTCCGCGCGCCCTTTGACGGCATCGTGGGCGACATCCCGGTGCATGTGGGCGACTTCGTCACGCCGCTTGCCTCGCCCGCCACGGTGCTGACCACGGTGGACGAGAACAAGAATCTCGAGGCCTACATCTACGTCCCCACGGAGCGCTCGGGGCAGGTGCGCCAGGGATTGGAAGTAGATCTGACGGACAACGCCGGCAAACTGCTGGAGAAGACGAAGATCGATTTCCTTTCGCCCCAGGTGGACAGCTCCTTGCAGGGCATTCTGGTGAAGGCCCCGGTCCACACCGCGCCCGATGTGCTGCGCACCGCCCAACTGATCAAGGCGCGCGTCATCTGGAGCACCTCTCCGATGGCCGTGGCGCCGGTGCTGGCAGTCACGCGCCAGGGCGGACAGAGCTTCGTCTTCGTGGCCGAGCAGCAGGGCGGCCACTTCGTGGCTCGCCAGACGGCGGTTACGCTGGGCGATACGGTGGGCAACGACTACGCCATCTCCTCGGGGCTGAAGGCGGGCGACCGGGTGATCGTCTCCAGCACTCAGTTTCTGGTGAATGGAATGCCGGTTATGCCGATGGGCGGCTGAGGAGCAGGTTGCTCCTGATGAACAGGACTACGTTAGGGTTCGCGGTTTCCCGCCCTGGCCGCAAAAAATTGCGAAACGCAGCTTTCCTTCGTCTTCACTCAGAGAAGATTTTTCTACTCCGCTGCGCTTCGCTCAGAATGAGCGCATTTTTGAGGAAGGAAGGCCATTCTTGTTCGTCGATTTCTTTATTCGCCGGCCAGTTTTTGCTACCGTCTGCGCGCTGCTGATTATTCTGGCCGGCGCGGTCTGCATTCCCACTCTTCCGGTTGCCATGTACCCCACGCTGGCGCCTCCCCAGGTGGAGGTGGACTGCAACTATGTGGGCGCCAACGCCGACACGGTCGAGAAGGCGGTCACCATCCCGCTGGAAGAGTCGATCAACGGCGTCGAGGGAATGCGCTACATCAGCTCGTCGAGCACCAATAGCGGCGACAGCTCGATTATTACGACCTTCAAGACCGGCTACGACCTGGACATCGCCGCCGTTGACGTGCAGAACCGCGTGGCCAGCGTCGAGGGCCGGCTGCCGTCGGCCGTCAACGCGACCGGCATCAGCATTACCAAATCCAACAGCAACTTCGTCTTCGGCGCCGGCTTTTACACCCTCGACGGCCGCTACTCCCAGGAGTTTATCTCCAACTACCTCGACGTCTACGTGAAGGACGCCCTCAAGCGCGTTCCGGGCGTGGGCGATGTGGTCATCTTCGGCGAGCGCAAGTACGCCATGCGCGTCTGGCTTGACCCGGTGCGCATGGCCGCCCGCTCGCTCACCGCTACCGACGTGATCGCCGCATTGTCCGAGCAGAATGTCGAGATTCCCGCCGGCCAGCTCGGCCAGCCGCCCGCCGATCCCCGGCAGATCTTCCAGATTCCGGTGCGCGTGGTGGGCCGGCTCAGCAGTCCCCAGGAATTTGACAACATCATCGTCAAAAACTCCGCCAATGGCCTGGTGCTGCTCAAGGATGTGGGCCACGCGGAGGTCGGCGCCGAGGACTACAGCGCCTCGCTGAAATACATGGGCCGCAATGCAATGGGCATCGGCGTCGAACAGCTCTCGAACGCCAACGCCCTCGATGTGGACAGCAAGGCCAGGGCCGCGCTGGCCGAGCTGGCCAAGAAATTCCCGCCGGGCCTGGAATACGCCGTAGCCTTCGATTCGACCACCGTGGTCGGCGACTCGATTCGCGAAGTGCTGATCACGCTGGCCGTGGCCATTGTCATCGTCATCACCGTCATCTTCCTCTTCCTGCTGGACTGGCGCGCCACCATCATCCCCGCCGTCACCATTCCGGTTTCGCTGGTCGGGACCTTCGCTTTCATCAAGATTTTTGGCTTTTCCATCAATTCGCTCACCCTCTTCGGCATTACGCTCGCCACCGGCCTGGTGGTGGACGACGCCATCGTGGTCATCGAGAACGTGCAGCGGCACATCGCCATGGAGCACTCCGATCCGCACCAGGCCACTTCGCGCGCCATGGGCGAGGTGACCAGCGCCGTCATCGCCACCTCGCTGGTTTTGATCGCGGTTTTTGTGCCGGTTTCCTTCTTTCCCGGCACCACCGGCATTCTCTATCGCCAGTTTTCGCTGACCATCGCCTTCGCCATCGCCATCTCGGCCTTCAACGCGCTCACGCTCTCGCCGGC
>PMPH01000151.1 GCA_003161045.1 Acidobacteriaceae bacterium | reverse complement strand
TCTGCCGCGTCTTCCAGGGCACGCTGCACGCCGGCGACGACGTGACGATCTCCAAGCGCGATGGGTCGCTGATGAAGACGCGCATTACCAAGCTGTTCACCTTCAGTGGCCTGAAGCGCATCGAAACAGCCGAGACCACGATGGGCGACATTGTGGCCGTGGCTGGCGTCGAGGGCATCACCATTGGCGAGACCATCACCAGCGTCGAGAACCCGTCGCCGCTGCCCCTCATTGTGATTGACGAGCCGACCATCGCCATTCAGTTCAGCGTGAACAACTCGCCCTTTGCCGGGCGCGAGGGCCAGTACGTGACCAGCCGCAACCTGAGGGAGCGCCTGGAAAAAGAGCTGCTGACCAACGTCAGCATTCGCGTGGAAGACACCGGCTCGCCGGACAGCTTCAAGGTGCTGGGACGGGGCGAGCTGCAACTGGCGATTTTGATTGAAATGATGCGCCGCGAGGGCTTCGAGCTGATGGCCGGCCGGCCGCAGATCGTGACCAAGACGGTGGACGGCGTGCGCATGGAGCCGGTCGAGCGGCTGACCATCGACGTGCCCGAGGCCTACACCGGCGTGGTGATCGAAAAGCTCGGCCCGCGCAAGGGCGNNACCAGGGCGAGATTCCGCAGCGTCCCACCGGCGCCTTGATCTCCGACCGCCAGGGACTCACAACGACTTATTCGCTGAACGGCTTGCAGGAGCGCGGCACTCTCTTCGTTGGAGCGGGCGTGGAGGTCTACGAGGGCATGATCGTCGGCGAGCACNNTCGACGTGAACGTGGTGCGCGAGAAGCACATGACCAACATGCGCGCCTCGAGCGCGGATGAGGCCATCCGGCTGGTGCCCGTCAAGGCTCAGAATCTGGAGCAGGCCATCGAGTTTATCGCCGAGGACGAGATGGTCGAGGTGACGCCCAAGTCGCTGCGGCTGCGCAAGAAGATTTTGCAGCAAAACCGCCGGCCCAAGCGGTGGGAAAAGGGCGGCGAGTAGACGCCGCCCTTTGGGCTTGATCCGGCTTTTTTCGCTTGAATAGAAAATGGGGGCCCCACTCTCGCCGCGCCTTTGTTTTTGCGGTTAGGATGGGGCATATGCCCCTCAATCGGGCAGCTTCGCCTCCAGCACTTCCTGGGCGCGAGCGGCGCGCCAGGCGGCCAGCCGGCTATCGAGCGCCGCATCGTTCAAGGCCAGAATCTGGGCGGCGAAGAGCGCCGCATTGGCCGCTCCGGGCTTGCCAATGGCCAGCGTGGCGACGGGAATGCCCTTGGGCATCTGCACCATCGCCAGCAGCGCGTCCAGGCCGTTGAGCGGCGTGGCGGCAATCGGCACGGCCAGCACCGGGAGCAGCGTTTTGGCCGCCATCACGCCGGCCAGGTGAGCCGCGCCGCCGGCCCCGGCAATCAGCACTCGCAGCCCCCGCGCCCGCGCCGTTTCAACGTATTCGGAGAGTTGATCCGGGGTGCGGTGCGCGCTCAAAACCCGCGCCTCATGGGGGATTTCCAGCGCACGCAAAATCTCAATGGCGGCCAGGAGCACCTCATAATCGCTCTTGCTGCCCATCACCACGCCTACCAGCGGCTTATCGTTCATAGGGCTGATTATATCGAAATTTCACTGCCGATTCAGGGCTCTCCAGAGGGCGTGGCCGCGGCGCTGCCGAGGCCGTGTACTCACAAAGAGCCGGTCTTACCGAGGCGCGCTTCCAGAACCCTGCCTGAACTCTCGCCGAAAGCGGTTTGCCTGTTCGAACTCGTCGCGCAACTCCGGGGTACGCAGGTTTTCGCGCAGGTGGGCCAGCCGCTGTTCGAGGGCGTGGAGCGCGGTCTGGACGGCCTCGGTGTTGGTGCAGGCGATGTCGCGCCACATTGAGTAGGGACTGGCGCCCAGGCGGGTCATCTCGCGCAGGGCGCGTCCGCCCACGTCCTTCAGCTCCGGCGCGTCGCCGACCTGTTCTTCCAGCAGCGCGCTCAGGGCCGTGGCCACAAACTGCGGCAAATGGCTGACCCAGGCGACCAGCTCGTCGTGGCGCACGGCCTCCAGATCGAGGGTCTTCGCTCCCATGGCCGCGACCCACTCCCGCCAGCCCTTGACCAGAGCAGCCGAATCCGGCGAGCGCTGCCAAGCTGGGTCGTCGGTGAAGAGCCAGACCGCGCCGCGAAACAGCTCCGCATCGCCCAGCGCCGCGCCGCCGCGCTCCTTGCCGGCCATGGGGTGCCCCGGCAGAAATGCCGCGCGATTGGGAGCGTTGAAGAGCCGTCCGGCGGCGGCGGCGATCTGCGCCTTGGTGCTGCCCACGTCGGTGACCAGTTGCCCAGGGCCGAGCACGCCCGCCAGCTTCTCTATGAAGTCGAGGGTGGCGTAGATGGGCAGGGCCAGCAGAACCACCTGGCTCTCCCGCGCCGCCTGCAAGGGGTCGGTGGCAAGCGCGTCGATGGCGCCAGCGGCCAAAGCCGTCTGCCCCCCCTCGGGACTCCGGTTCCAGCCCACGATTGCGCCTCGAAAGCCCGCCGCGCGCAACGCCAATCCAACTGACGTGCCCAGCAACCCCGTGCCCAGAATGGCGATGCGCTCGATCATCTTCACTTGTCCTCGCTGCAGCTACAGCGTCCGCCCCACCGCCGTGGCAATGGCGCGCAACTGGCCCATCAGCTCGTCGAACTGCTCGAAGTAGAGCGTCTGCGCGGCGTCGGAGGCGGCCTTATCGGCGTGGGGGTGAATCTCGACCAGAATCGCGTCCGCCCCCGCGGCCACCGCGGCCCGCGCCATGGAAGCCACCAGGTCGCGGCGGCCGGTGCCGTGTGAGGGGTCGCCCGCAATGGGCAGGTGCGAGAGCTTGTGAATCACCGGAATGGCGGAGATGTCCATGGTGTTGCGCGTGGCCGTTTCGTAGGTGCGAATGCCGCGCTCGCAGAGGATCACGTCGTAGTTTCCGCCGGACATGATGTACTCGCTCGACAGCAGCAGTTCCTCAATCGTCGCGGCGATGCCCCGCTTCAGCAGAACGGGCTTGCGCGCCTGACCCAGCTCGCGCAGCAGGTTGAAGTTCTGCATGTTGCGCGCCCCCACCTGGAAACAATCCACATAGGGCAGCATGGGCTCGATCTGCGAGATCTCCATCACCTCGCTGAGCGTTAGCAGCCCATGAGCCTGGGCAGCCTCGTGCATCAGTTGCAGCCCCGGAATGCCGAGGCCCTGAAAGGCGTAGGGCGAGGAGCGCGGCTTGAAGGCTCCTCCGCGCAGAAACTGGGCGCCGGCGGCCTTCACGCGCGCGGCCGTCGCGAAGATCTGCTCGCGGTTCTCGATGGCGCATGGCCCGGCCATCACGGCCACCTGCTGGCCGCCCACCGTTACCCCGTTGGGAAATTCGACCACCGTGCCCTCCGGGCGAAAGGCGCGGCCGGCCAGCTTGTAAGGCGAGCTGATGCGGTGCACATAGAGCACGCCGGAAAGCAGTTCAAACTCTCTCAGGTCAACATTGGCGGTCGGTCCCACGCCCGCCAGAATGGTTTGGGTTGCTCCTGTGGTTCGATGGACATTGACGCCGGCTTCCACCATGGCGTCGATAACCGCATCGATCTGTTCCTCGGTGGCCAGCTCCTGCATGGCTACTATCATTGCCTGTTCCCTGTCTCGGGCGCGTCTGTTCCTGTTTCAGCGCCTGTGCCTTGGCCCGGCGCAATCGCCTGGGCGTCCCTCATCGAGGCCAACTCGTTCTTCTGCAAGGCTCGCATCACGTCGATGATGCGCTCGTAGATGTGCGTCAGTTCGATGTCCGGCAAGGGGCCCCGGTTGGCGGCGCGCACGTTGGCGTAGATCACCTTTTCGCGCGCCGGCTCGTAGACCGGCAGTGAGGTGGCGGCCTTCAGTTGGCCGATCATCAGCGCGGCGCGGGCCCGTTCGCTCAGCAATTCCACCAGCTGGCGGTCCAGAACATCGATCTTGTCTCGCAATTCTTCTAGCGTCATTTCATCCTCAGTGTTGCTTCCGGCAGCCGCCTCCGTTCAAAAGGAGCCGGCCACACCGGGCGCATAAGAGCAAGAGTTGAATCCATCCAAACGGCCAGCGGTGCAAATCGCTGCGCCGTCAGCGGGGGTTTAGAGCATTTTCGGAATACATATAGACTTTTTGAGAGCCCTGAAAGGTGGCTTTTACTTCCACCCCACGGACGAAGACCTGTCCGTGGGGGCCCCGTTGAGAAAAAAGCCACTTGAGTGCGTGCTTTCGGTCTACACCAATTCCTAAAATGCTTTACCGGGCCGGCGCCGCTTCAGGCTGGCGCAGGCCCTTGATAAATCGAGCCACTGCGCCGGGCGCCGTCTCCCACCCCGCGGACGAAGACCTATCCGCGGGGGCCCCGGTCTCGGGGGTTGACCGTTCGATCAGCCCCACAATCGCGCTGCCGATCACCGCGGCATCGGCGAACTGGCCCACCTGGGCGACGTGTTCGCTGTTACTGATGCCGAACCCCACGGCTACCGGCAGCCGGCTCCATCGCCGGATGCGGGCCACCAGAACAGCGGCGTCGCCCGTAAGGTTCTGCTGCGTGCCGGTAATGCCGACACGCGAAATGGCGTAAATAAAACCTTTGGAATGCGTTGCGATGGCCTCCAGCCGTTCGTCGGGACTGGTGGGAGCGGCCAGAAAAACCGGCGCCAGCCCCACGCGGGCCATCTCCGCCAGGTACTCGTCCGCCTCTTCAACGATCAAATCAGTCACCAGCACGCCATCCACGCCGAAGGCGGCAGCTTCATCGGCAAATTTGCTCAGGCCGTAGCGCAAAATCGGATTCAGGTAGCTGAAGATCACCAGCCCCGCCGCGGGCCGCTCGGCGCGAATCTCCCCGGCCAGCTTGAGCACGTCCCGGAGCCGCGTTCCACGGGCCAGCGCACGCTCCATGGCGCGCTGAATCACCGGGCCATCGGCCAGCGGGTCGCTGAAGGGTACACCCAGCTCGATCACATCCGCGCCCGCGTCGATGGCCGCAATCGCAATGGCGCGCGTGGCTTCAAGGCTTGGGTCGCCCGCCGTCAGATAAATCACCAGTCCGGGTTTGTGATCGAATCGTATCGCCATCGGAATCTCAGATGTCTTTGCAGTGATTGATCCGGCCCAAAACATTGGGTGCCCCACCCTCGCCGCGCTTCTGTTTTTGCGGCTAGGGTGGGAAACCTCGAATCTCAACCAACCTGCACTCAAGCTCCCTGTAGGTGCAACTCACGCGCCAGAATGCCCATGTCCTTGTCGCCGCGCCCCGAAAGGTTCACCACCAGTATGTCATGGGCCGCCATCGTGGGAGCAAGGCGCAGGGCCTCGGCCACGGCGTGCGCGCTTTCGAGAGCCGGCAGAATCCCCTCGGTGCGCGCCAGCCTCACCACCGCGTCCAGCGCCGCCCGGTCGTCCTGCGAGACGTATTCGGCGCGTCCCGAGTCGTGCAGAGCCGCGTGCTCCGGGCCAATCGACGCATAATCGAGCCCCGCCGAGACCGAATGCGTCAGCGCAATCTGGCCATTTTCATCCTGCAAAACGTAAGAATACGTCCCCTGCAGGACGCCCGGCTCGCCGCCCCGGAAGCGCGCCGCGTGCTCGCCCAGCGCCGGGCCGTANNAATGAACTCGTAAAACGCGCCGATGGCATTCGACCCGCCGCCCACGCAGGCGATCACCGCTGTGGGCAACTGGCCTTCTTTTTCCAGGATTTGCCGCTTCATCTCGATGCCGATGCAGCGCTGGAAGTCGCGCACCATGGTCGGGTAGGGATGCGCACCGAGGGCCGAGCCGAGCAGGTAGTAGGTCGTGCGGACGTTGGTGACCCAGTCGCGCATGGCCTCGCTGATGGCGTCCTTCAGAGTCTTCGAGCCGGAGGAAACCCCGCGGACTTCAGCGCCCAGAAGCCTCATGCGCAACACATTCAGCTCCTGGCGCTCCATGTCCACATCGCCCATGTAGACGACGCACTCGAGGCCCAGCAGCGCGCAGACCGTGGCCGTGGCCACGCCGTGCTNNGCAGCAGGTCTTCGCGCTTCAGGTAGATTTTGGCCCCGTCCAACTGCTCGGTCAGCCGCTTGCAGTAGTAGAGCGGCGTGGGACGGCCGGCGTAGTTGTGCAGCAGGTCAGCCAACTCCGCCTGAAAGGCCGGGTCAACCTTGGCCTTCTCGTACTCCTGCTCCAGCTCGACCAGCGCGGCCATCAGCGTCTCCGGCACATACCGCCCGCCATAAACGCCAAAGCGGCCAGGGCGCGACTCGGATGGATTTGCCGGACTATTGATCGATGCCATGTGGGGCCTCCTGCTGGTTTGGGCGGAAATTGGGGAACATTTCAGTGTACTAGAGAGTGTTTCAATGGCTAACCTTGAGCCTTGCCCTAACCTGCTTTGTGTCAACCAACATTGTGTCTGGGCACGACTTCTGTCGTACCGTCAGACCGAAAAATTGAATTTGGGCTGGCAATTATTTCCGCGCTTTAAGTAAGGGTCATTTAATAGTCTCAATCTTCATTACAGCAGCCCTGCTAAATGTGGCAAACCATGGGCGTTCATGGTTCTTAAATTCCCGTAAAATGCGCGCTTTAAGATTGATAATTGCGACCAGCCATTCATCTTCATTTGGGGCGCTATTATGAGCGGTTGCCAATATTGCCACGTCTGTTTTACGAATATCTTCCCTATGTAAGTTTTTCATTTCGTGATCCTTAGATACAAGCATCCATCCATTCCGATTGCAAAACTTTATGACTTCAGAATCGGGAACATTTTTTAGGGGTACACCGTGAGCATCTCTGAACCATTCATGGAATCGCTGAACTGTAAAACCTGCCGTTCTGAGTCGGGAAGCTACCGACCCAGCCGAAAAACCTTCGTCGAGAAACAAAACGCATTCCTCACGCCGCTTTTTGACGTACCCCAAGGTGTATCAGAGCCTTTTCCACGACTTCAGGGTCAAGGCTGTAGTCGTTAGCGATCTGTTCAACAGATTTTCCTGCGTGCCTGTACCCCAATAGTGTGTTAACGGGAATACGAGTTCCGACAACAACTAGCCTCCCAGACATGATGGCTGGATTCATAGAAACTGGTCGGCTATCGTGATCGGTAGAAGCAAAGCGCCAGGGATAAATGAATTCTCCGGGTTCGATGCGTTCCGAGAACATATCGGCAACTTCCTCGATTGTTTGTTGACCGGGATTCTTACCGAGAGAAGTAATCGTGCGTGGGTTTTGGCCGCGAGCTGGTTTGTCATATACGAGGTCTTTCAAGCATTCCTTTACAGCATCAGCACGCTGAAGAGGATGCTGCGATCTAAACATCTTACGGGCATTTCGCATCGATTTCTTGAGGAATTGCAGGGAGAATTGAAATCTCTCACCCAGCAAATAGACACGGTAGGCTTCTTCCATGTCCCTATAGGAAAGAAGATGGATAGCACCGCAAGTGGCGGAAGCCTTCAAGATTGGCTCATCCCCTTCATACCATGAAAACATTGTCCTTGGACGGATTGCCAAGAACTCGGCAGCTTCTGGAATTGTGTACGTGGGCACAGTTCGGAGGTCTTGCCCTGGCCTGCGAATTGGCTTGCTTTTTAGCATCTCATCTCCACTACTGTAGATGCGGCGGTTGAAGGCTGGAACCATGATACATCCCTTTTGCTGTAACCAGGTACCCCACATTCTCGCAAGCTCCCGAATCAGGCCCTTTTCGCCCGGCTTGCTGGCTTCTCCGTGAGAGCGGAGGGAATGAGAATCACCGGCTCCTGGTCGGGGAAGGTCGCAATCATCGTCAGGTGGCCGCCCATCGCGGCGATGGTGCGCTGCATGGTGGACAGGCGCGGGTCCTTGCGCTTCTCCAGGCGCGAAATCTGCATCTGGCCGATTCCCAGAGCCTCTGCGACCGTGGCCTGGCTGATCTTGCGTCCCTTGCGCAGTTCAGCCAGGGTCATGCGCCGTCTTACCTTGGCCACCAACTCCGCGCCCCGCTTGGCAATCGCTTCTTGCTGCTTCTTTGGCATAGCGGCAATCACTTCTTCAACTGGAATGGGTCTGTACATCGCCGCTTCTCCCTCGACCTCTGCCTTGAACTTCGGATGGAACTCGACGGACCAGCCCATGGAAGTATTATGCCATAAAGCGCATTATGCGCAATAGGGCATTATTCAGAGCAGGTAAGCGGCGACCGCTTTGACTCTTCGCCGCCCCTAATCCAGCCGGGTCAGGAAGGCTTCGCCCTCGGCGGGGCGCAGGTGGCGGACAATGGCTTCGGCCTGCTCGCGATTGTCGTCCGGGGGACGGATGCGGACCCAGTAGCTGTCTTCGCCGGGGAACTCGATCACTTTGGCGTCCGGGTACCGGCGCAGCAACTGCTCCTTGAGCTTGATGGCGTTGCTCTGGCTGGTAAAGGCGCCGATCTGCACGCACCAGCGGCCGCCGGTGCGGATCGGCTTGGGGGTGCGGTAAACGTCGATCCGGACGCGGGCCGAGCCGGGCCAGTAGACGCCGGTGGCCTGGGCCGAGGCGATGGTCAGATCGATCAGCCGGCCCTCCACAAACGGGCCGCGATCGGTGACGCGCATGGCGCTGGACTGGCCGGTATCGAGATTGGTGACGACGATCAGCGAGCCCATCGGCAGGGTGCGGTGCGCGGCGGTCAGAGCGCTGTCGCTGAAGACCTGGCCGTTGGCGGCCTTGCGGCCCTTGTAGAGCGCGGTGTACCAGGTGGCCAGCCCCTCCTCGGTCAGGATGGGCCGGTGGGTGCTCACATAGTCGAGGTCTTCGGCGCTGACGCCGCCCGGCGGCGCCGGGGTGATGGGGATGCGCGCCGGCGGCGTGGCCTCGGACGCGGCGGAATAGGCGGGGGGAGCGGTTTCCGGCGCGGGCAGCGAAGCCTCGGCATGCTGGTGTCCGCAGCCGGACAAAGTCAACAGGATCAGCAGCAACGACGGAATCAGCAACGACGGAGACACGCATGCGGGAGCCCGCCGAAGCCCGCCGGCCGGACGTTGCGCCTTCGAGCTTGTGTGGGGTTCGTTCATGGGGGACTCGGTCATCAAGGGCGGGGCCCCCGGTTCTGGTCCAAGCGGTCGGCCAGGGCGCGCAATTTGTCCGACGCGGCGCGCAGGGCCGAGATCGATTCGCCGCGCACCTGACCGCGCACCTGGGGGATTACGGCGTCATTTACGTAGGCGATGGCGTGGCGCAGTTCCAACTCGATCAACTCCACGGCCTCTTCAATGCGGCGGCCGACGCTGCCAGAGCCAGAACCGGGAGGGGCAGGGGGAGGGGGATTCGTGCTCATGACGGCAACCTCGCGCTGGTACTCGAAACTCCACGTTAACTGGAGAACGCTCTAAAACCTTGACCAGCAAGCTCTTTCTCAGTCTGCGATGGGTAAAGTGGCGCGTCAATCGCCGAAAACCCAAAGGTACCGCAATGGTCAACACGGGGAGCGGGTTTCCGACGGACGAACCGGGGAGCGCATTGCTGGCGGCAGAGCAGTCGGCCTGTTTGCCGAAATCCAGGACGGCGATTCACAGAAACTCTGCCACAACTCCAAGTAATGCAGTAGAATGGCGGTTCCCTGGATGCGCCTTGCTGCGGGTAGATGAAAAGCAGCAAGCCGGTCCGGCTGGAAGACCTGTGCCGTAACTCTCCGGCCGGCGAGGGCATTTATTTGGGAAACTGCTTGAAAGAGGACGCCAGAAGTGGACGCGCTGCCGGCCGATGGCAGCTTTGCCGGATGCGCATGAAGAGCCGTGTCGCCCTGGCGCTGCTGGGCACGGCTTGGCTCTCTGCAGCGATTCCGGCGTGGGGTCAGACGGAGAACCCCAGGCCCGAGCCTTCACTGCCGGATGCGCCCCGTCCACAGGCTCCCGCTGGCGTGGCTCCACCAGCAGTCCAGCCCTGCCCGGCTGGGCGCAACGCCGGCTCCACTGCGGCAACCGCCGGTACGGCCGTCAACGCCGGGAATACGCCAGCAGCTGCCAATGGTCAGCCGGTGGGAGCCAACGGTCAGTCTGGTCCGCAAGTGAAGGCTCCGCAAGCGGTTGGCACACAAACGGCCGGTTTGCAGCCGGCGGCCTGCCCTGCTCAGCCGGCCATCAACTGGTACACCCGCTTCATCAACGGGCCGAAGGGCAAGCCGCTGACGCCCCACGAGAAGGCCTGGCTGGCGGCGCGCAATGTGGTGGACCCCTTCAACGGCCTCACTATCCTGGCTAGTTCGGCCATCACGGTGGGCTGGGACGCGCACTCCCCCTACGGCCCCGGAATGCCTGGCTTCGCCCGCAGCGTGGGCGTGAACTATACGCTGGACATCACGGGCGAATTCTTCGGCGTCTTTCTGATTCCCTCGATTGCTCACCAGGATCCGCACTACCATCGCTTGCTTCACGCCTCGATTCCGCACCGCGTGGGTCACGCCATCCTCCAGGTGGTTTGGACCCAAGGCGACAATGGCCAGGGAATGGTGAACTACGCCAACCTGGTGGGCTTCGCCATTGAAGATGAGACCGGCAACCTTTACGTGCCAGGTCAGCAGACCAATCTGCCGGCCAGCGCCGAGCGCTACGCAACCGGCTTGGGGCTCGCTCCCATCGGCAACTTTGTCTCCGAGTTCTGGCCCGACGTGGCCAGCCACATTCACGTCCGCGTGTTGATAATCCAGTGGATTATCAACAACGAGGGCAAGTCGGGAAGCGCCGGGCCGTTTTAGAGCATTTTCACTTCACATATTGACCCTACGGCAGCATTGAAGGTGGCTTTTACTTCCACCCCAGCGACGAAGACCTGTCGCCGGGGGCCGGGAGAGGAAAAAGCCACTTGAGTGTGAGGTTTCTGTAAAGAGTAGAAGTGAAAGGGCAGTAGACCGGGGACGCTGCCCAGACATTGAAACTCAATGGGATGCGTCACGCTCCTCGCGTTGGGGCGCCGGTTTTCCACCTTGCCTTTAGATCGCCCAACCACTCAGCCCGCCCTGGCCGCCATTCAACGGAATTTTCCGCCGTTCGCTGCTCCAGGTTTGGGTTGACGGGGAGCAGCGGTTACCCTGGAAGTGGATTTTCATGCCCCGTGCGCCGCGATTTTTGCAGGCACAAGGGCTGAGCCAGGCAAGAGAATGCTGGAGCCCCGGCTGGTCTTCGCCGCGGGGTGGTCAGCCGCCGGCGACGAATTTGACGAATTTATTGAGGAGACAGCAATACTCATGTCGAAAGCCATCAAGTACGCCGAAAAAGCCGTCGTCTATGCGGCCAAGGGAGCGTGGTTCATCTACGACCGGCTGAATCGCATCAGCCCGAACCCGTCCTTTACGCCCAAGTGGAGCGACAAGCCTCTGCTGAAGAGCTACGAGAAGGAGAAGCCGCCGCTGGGCTGGCCGCGCACCACGGATTCACTCTGTCCCAAGTGCGTGCCCGAGATTCGCAAGCAGATTCTGGACGGCAAGCTGCCCTATGAAGTGCTGCTCAACGAAAAGGTGGGCGAGGTCAAGGCCCAGATCATCGAGCGCGACGGCCAGATCTGGATGGTGAAGGACTGCCCCAAGCACGGCCACTTTGAAGACATCATGTCGATCGACCCGGCCTTCACCAAGCACATCCAGGAGAACTTTCCCGGCCGCGATATGCGTTCGCACAATGACGAGAAGCTGCGCTGCCATGGCAGTTCTACGCTGACCCACGGCCGCGGTGGCGTGCTGACCATCGACCTGACCA
>PMPH01000056.1 GCA_003161045.1 Acidobacteriaceae bacterium | reverse complement strand
CCCTTCTTATGTGCCATTGCCTGTTCCTTTCCTTCCCTGGCGCGCTGCCCGGTGGCAGATCCCCGATCCCAGTTTCGCTGCCGGATTCAACTGTTGCCGCTTGATCTAGCTGTCTCTGCCCAATCAAGCTCTTTCTGCTTGATCTGGCGGTTGCTGCTCAATCTAGACGGCGGCGGCCGTGTAGGTCACGCCATCGGCCTCGATGGCCTNNAGCTTCTTGTACTGCTTCTTGCGCTTCAGGTGGAAGACCAGAATCTTGTCTCCCCGGCCCTCGCGCAGCACCTCGGCGGTCACCTTGGCGGTGGCCGGCTTGGCCACAGTTCCTGGCTCACCCGAGACGGCCAGCACGTCACTGAACTCGACGGTCTGGTCCTCGGAAACTACGCTTTCGATCTTCACCACGTCGCCTGGTGCGACCCGGTACTGCTTACCACCGGTACGAATCACCGCGTACATAAAACCTCCAGCGCGGCTCCGGCTCGGCCGGGGCGCTCATGCAATCAAAAAATGGCTCGGGCGGAAACTTCCGTGCCGCGGTACGCTCAAGCCCCTCGAGTTCCAAAGCGGAGGGCGAGCGCCTGATTCCACGGCCACTGGCAGGAATCGCCAAACTAGTGTAGTGTACCGGCTTTGGCGGCTCAGGTCAATTTCGCCTTGAGACGGGCCCGCCGCCGTGTCTTCGTCCCGTTTCCTCAGCCCGCGCCCGCGCCGCTATACTGCTCCCATGCAAGCGGTGAGCATTATTGCCACGGTCCTCAATGAGGCCCAGGAGATCGGTCGGCTGGTTCCCAGCCTGCTTGCACAGAGCCCGCCCCCGGCAGAGGTTATTGTGGTCGATGGGGGCTCAACCGACGGCACCTGGGAGTGGCTGCTGGAGGCAGCCCGCAACCACTCCACTCTCCGGCCTATCCGCGACGAGTCCTGTAGCCTGAAGAACTCTCCCGGTCCCATCGCTCGAGGCCGCAACATGGCCATTGCCGCCGCCACTTCGCCGCTGATCGCCTGCGCCGACGCTGGCTGCACCTACGCGCCGGATTGGCTGGCCCGGCTCACCGCGCCGCTGACCGGCTCCGCGACCCCGTACTCCTTGGGCGGCTCCTGCCTTGACCCTGCCGATCCCACACTCTGGGATCTTGCCTCGGCTCCCTTCTTTGGCGTGAAGCTCGCGGCTGATAAGCCCAGCAAATCCTGCACCGCCCGCTCCATGGCCTTCACCAAAGATTTTTGGGAGCGCCTCGGCGGCTTTCCGGAAACCGTCTTCTTCGGCGAGGACACCCTCTTCGACCAGAAGGCGCGCTGCCTTGTCCGGCCGGCCTTCGTTCCGCGCGCCATGGCTCTTTACCGGCCCCAGTACGGCTTTCGCTCAGCCTGCCGTCAACTGGCCAGCTATGCCATCAGCGACGGCATCCTCGGCGTCCGGTCGGCCCGCCTCTTCCGCAACGCCACCCGCTGTGTCGTGGAGCTGCTGGCCTTGCTGGTCCTTCGTTGGACCGCTCTCCCACTTCTCCTGATCCTCGCGCTCGAAGGCTACTTTGCCTTCCGCCTCGACTGGTGGCAGATCCGGCGCTTCGGGCCTCGCATCCTCCTGGCCCGCTTCCTCTTCTCCGTTCTTGTCCCCTGGATTGTCACCGCCAATCAGATTCGCGGCGGCCTGACAAAGAGCAACCAGCCTAACCGCCAAAACCTTCAGCGTTGACCCTCGCCCGCGTGTGCCCGCCGGACCAATTCCGTCGGCGGCAGCCGGATCAGGGCCGCGCCGGAACGACTTTGAAGAGAATGGCAAAGTTGTAGGCTATGCGGCGCCAGATTCCCTTTCGCGTCAAGGGTTTTCCACCGGCCTTGGAAATCGGAAGAACCGATTTCCACATTCCCCCCGCCCCGGCCAGGACTGCTACGCTGACTCAAAATCAAAGCCTGAAAGGAGCCTGCCGCGTTCGCCTATCCTCCGCCACCTTCAGGCTCATCCTTCGATGGGAAAAAGACTCATGCGGGGAACAGTCACCAGCCGCCAATGGGAGAGATAAAGTGATCTAAATCACAGCCCGCCCGGCGCCTCGGCTGCTCTTCTGGAGCCAGGCCGTAGTGATTCCGGGTTTATTTTCCGGTTTTTCCCTTCAGGAGGCCCTGCCGCGAGCTTTGATGGCCCTGCCGCTGGCTTTTAAAGTGGCTTTCTTCTGAAGGAATTCATCTAACCGGCAGTGTTGCTGGCCTTCTTGGGCGGAGGGAAGGCTGTTCCATCCCCGGCGTTGGACTTGGCTCCCGGTTCTTCGCCTGCCCCGATTCCGCTGGAGGTCTTCATGGAACCCATGCGCAACATTCCCGCCCGCGGCGGCCTGAACTTCGACGAAACCCCTTTTCTGGCCATCTGGGAGGTTACGCAGTCCTGCGACCTGGTCTGCAAGCACTGCCGCGCCGCCGCCCAGCCGCTGGCCCATCCGGACGAGCTGACCACGGCCGAGGGCAAGAAGCTGATCGATGAAATTGCGGAGATGGGCGTGCCGATCTTCGTCTTCACCGGCGGCGACCCGATGAAGCGCAAGGACGTCTTCGAGCTGATCCGCTACGCCGCCGGCCAGGGCGTGCACGTGGCTCTGACTCCCAGCGCCACGCCGCTTTTGACCCGCGAGGCGATTTTCCAGCTCAAGGAGGCGGGCCTCGTCCGGCTGGGAATTTCGCTGGACGGCTCGACCCCGGAGATCAACGACAGCTTCCGCGGTCTTCCCGGCGCCTGGGCGCGCACCATACAGGCCATCGAGTGGGCCAACGAGGCGGGCCTTCCCATCCAGGTGCATACGACCATCAGCCGCCACAACGCGGCCGATCTGGACAATCTCTGCGCCCTCTTCGAACGGCTGACCATCGTCATGTGGAACGTCTTCTTCCTGGTTCCGGTGGGACGCGGGCAGCTTGACGACCTGCTCAGCGGCGAGGAGTTCGAGCAGGTCTTCGGCAAAATCTACGAGCTCTCGCAGCGGGTCAACTTCCAGATCAAGACCACCGAGGCGATGCACTACCGGCGCTATCTCTTGCAGCACAACCTGGAGGAGCGCCAGATCGGCCACGGAGCGGGAGCGGGGCATGGCGCGGGCCACGGAGAAGGGCGCACAGAGGGGCAGGGAAGCGGCCACGGGCAGCCGCAAGCCACTGTGCAGGCCTATGAGCCTGGCGCCCCCACCGCCGACGCGCAGACCCGCACCATGGGCTGGGCCACGCGCCGCGTCAACGACGGGAAGGGCTTCCTGTTCATCTCCCACACCGGCAACGTCTACCCCAGCGGCTTTCTGCCCATCCACGCCGGCAATGTCAGGGAGACTCCGCTTGGCGAAATCTACCGCAATGCGCCGATCTTCAAAGCCCTGCGCGATCTCGGCCAGCTGAAAGGCAAGTGCGGCGCCTGCGAGTACAAGGAGCTCTGTGGCGGCTCCCGCGCCCGCGCCTACGCGGTCACCGGCGATCCGCTGGCCTCCGAGCCCTGCTGCACCTACCAGCCCAAGAACTGGGTTCCGGGCGAGGAGAGTGAGGCGGCAGCCTTTACTAAAAGCTGACCTTCAACTTCTAATTTCTTCCTTCCAGATCCCAGTATCGGGACCCATCGACTTCACTCAGGGCAGGCTCTGGGGCACCCGGCCAGCCTAATCTGGACCCTCTGGTGACGCTGTAGGTGGGGCAGAAAAGCTGTTGAAGGGCCGATAAAACAGAGTGGGCAGGCAGAGTGGAGTTTTAATTCCACTCTGCCTGCCCATTTGTGTTTTGGCTTGCCGCGCTCAATCTCGAAGT
>PMPH01000107.1 GCA_003161045.1 Acidobacteriaceae bacterium | reverse complement strand
TTATGGGCCGGATCAGTAATACAATTGAGAAACAGGGGTGCTCATCGCAACTGAGCTGAGAAAATACCCTTTGAACCCGATCCGGATCATACCGGCGTGGGGAGATTTCAAAGAGCGTTCCTTTCAATTCACCGCGATTATGGCCTCTTGTTCTTAATTCCATTGTTGACAAGAGCCCTCATGCCATCGAAACCCGCGGAACTGGACGCGCTTCTTCTACCCACGCTTTATCCCGCTTCGCATAAGTGCTATCTTTCCGGAAGCCGCGTCGGCATGCGTGTTCCGTACCGGGAGATCGAGCAATCTGCGACGCTGACCGCGCATGGCGCGGAGCCGAATCCTCCGCTTCCGGTCTACGATTGCTCCGGCCCTTATACAGATCCCAACAGCCACATCGACATTCGCCAGGGGCTTCCCCCCGTGCGGAGTGCGTGGATTGAAGAACGCGGTGATACCACCGAGAAGCTCGGCTCCGGGTCTCTCTTCGCCCATGCGAAGATACGGCGCGCGCGCACCAACTGCAATGTGACGCAGTTGCACTATGCGCGCAAGGGCATTGTCACGCCAGAAATGGAGTTCGTCGCCTTGCGCGAGTCCATGCGTCTGGAGGAGCTGCGCCGCGATCCAGCCTATGCACAGCTGTTGCGAGCGCAGTGCGGAGAGGGCTTCTCCGCAAGATTTCCCGAGCAGATCCGGCCCGAGTTTGTGCGCGACGAAATTGCCGCCGGACGCGCGATTCTACCTGCCAACATCAATCACCCCGAGCTTGAACCCGCGATCATCGGGCGCAACTTTCGCGTCAAGATCAACGGCAATCTGGGTAATTCGGCGGTGACCTCCTCACTGGCCGAGGAAGTCGACAAGATGGTGTGGGCGATNNAGCAGGGCGTGGACTACTTCACGCTTCATGCCGGAGTGCGCCTGGAGATGATTTCGCTCACCGCGAGAAGGCTCACCGGCATCGTTTCGCGTGGTGGCTCCATCATGGCCAAATGGTGTCTCGCTCATCACCAGGAGAACTTTCTCTACACGCACTTTGAGGAGATCTGCGAGATCATGAAAGCCTATGACGTTAGTTTCAGTCTGGGCGATGGCCTGCGTCCCGGTTCTGTCTATGATGCGAACGACGACGCACAATTTGCCGAGCTGCGCACACTGGGCGAACTGACAGCGCGCGCATGGAAGCATGATGTGCAGGTGATGATTGAAGGCCCCGGCCATGTTCCCATGCAGTTGATCCAGGAAAACATGGATCTGGAGCTTCGTCATTGCTTTGAAGCGCCCTTTTATACGCTTGGCCCGCTGGTGACCGATATAGCTCCCGGATACGATCACATCACCAGTGCCATCGGCGCGGCGCAGATCGGCTGGTATGGAACATCCATGCTCTGCTATGTGACGCCGAAGGAGCATCTGGGCCTGCCCGACAAGGAAGATGTGCGCACCGGCATCGTCAGCTATCGCATTGCAGCGCACGCCGCTGACCTGGCCAAAGGATGGCCCGGCGCACAAATGCGCGACAATGCGCTCTCCAAGGCGCGCTTTGAATTCCGCTGGAACGACCAGTTCAATCTGAGCCTTGACCCGGAGCGCGCCCGCTCCTACCACGACTCAACGCTGCCGCAAGAGGCGGTCAAGACGGCACATTTCTGCTCCATGTGCGGCCCGAAATTCTGTTCCATGAAAATATCCCAGGAGATTCAAGAGGGGATCAGCCAGGCCAACGCCATGGCCGAGAAGGCGCTGGAGTTTCGCAGCCAGGGGGCGGAGATTTATCAATGACACAACCCGCCGCCAGCGCAATCCTGGCCGCGCATGGATTGCCGCGTATGCTCGCAATCGGGGGATCGGACTCCTGTGGCGGCGCGGGCATTCAGGCCGACATCAAGACCGGAATGGCTCTTGGAGTCGAGGTCTCCACCGCGATTACCGCGATAACGGCGCAGAACAGTCTTGGCGTGCAAAAGATCACGCCGGTTTCAACCGCCATGCTCGCCGCGCAGATCGGCAGCGTTTGTGAAGACATTCCACCCGCAGTGATCAAGTTGGGAATGCTGGTTGATGCTGCGCGTATTCGCATGGTGATCAAAGCGCTTCGCACATATACGGTTCCCAACGTCGTCTGCGATCCGGTTCTCTTCTCGACCAGCGGCCGCGTCTTGCTCAGTGAGGCAGGGCGAAAGGCACTCTTCAAGCTGCTGCCTTTGGTTACGCTGCTCACTCCGAACGCGGAAGAAGCTGCGCTCTTGAGCGGCTGCGAGGTGCGCACTCCGAAAGAGTATCTCGATGCCGGACGCATATTGCTGGATCACGGCGCTTCTGCGGTTCTGCTTAAGGGTGGCCATATGAGTGGCGAAGAATCGTCCGATGCCTTATTACAGCGAGATTATGCGTCCCCCTTGTGGTTTTCCGCTCCGCGCATCGAAACGCGCAACGATCATGGAACTGGTTGCGTGCTGGCCTCGGCGATTGCTGCTGGCCTGGCGCAAGGAATGACTCTTGTCGAAGCTGTTGGCAGAGCGCGTGACTTCGTGCAACAAGCGCTGATACGTTCCTCTGGCTTTTGGAATGGCAACGGAAGAGGAGGAATGATTCCATTCGATGTGGGCAGCTGTTCCGTTGACGTGGGGCAGCCGAAGACTGCCCCACGGGTTGCGCATCAGGGAGTCGCTGGATGGGCCTGTAGCCATTTCTGTTCCATCCGCGCCACCTTCACACGAAGCGGCTCCCAGTAGCTTTCCGGTATCGCCGATCGCTCCACTTCCTCGACGATGTCGGCGAAGTATTGCAGGCTGGCGATCGGGGTTCGGCTTCCGGCGTTGAGCATGGAGACGTACTTCCGTGCACATCCCAGCAGGATGGCACGCGTGATCTGCTCCATGGAGATGCCCCGGCGATAGATCTCCATCGCCAGCTTCTCATCGGCAGCCGAGAAGCTGGCCTCGACGCAGGCTGGGGCCATGAACAGTTCGCGTATTTTCTGCACGAACTCGACCTCCGCCCCAGAGCGGCCAGGTGGTTGTTGTCGTTGATACGGCCAGAAGCTGTCGCGGATTTCCAGCATGAACATTGAGCCTTCGTCCCTGACCACGCAACAGACGGCACGCTCCTCCAGTTCCTTCATGTTCATGGCGATCGCTGTTGGCGCTCTGGTCGTCGCCCGCGCCAGTTCGTCGACCATTGCACGCAGGCAGCCGGTGCGGCGGTCGGCTCTCAGACAGGCATAGACGTAGAGCTTGAAGGCGCCATCGGAGAGCAGCGTGAGGGCCTGCGCGAACTCCCGACCCGCAGCAAACCACCCTGTGGGTTGTTTGAGGATCAGGCGAGGGGCGCTCATGAGCCGCCTCCACTTGATTCCAACGCTGTATCCTTCTTCTTCTTGCGTATCGACTCGCCGCTCATTTCGATGCGATAGGCGTTGTGGACCAGCCGGTCCAGGATGCTGTCGGCGATGGTGGGATCGCCGATCTGCGCGTGCCAACTGGCGACCGGCAACTGACTGGTCAGCACCGTCGAGCGCCGGCCATAGCGGTCATCGCAGATCTCCAGGAAGCTGCGCCGTTCGCCGTCGTTCAACGGTGCCATAGCGAAGTCGTCCACCAACAGCACATTGATGGCGCGCTGCTCTCCAGCAACCGGCCCAG
>PMPH01000001.1 GCA_003161045.1 Acidobacteriaceae bacterium | reverse complement strand
AAGTGGCGCGACGAGGTTGCGCATCAACGGCCGTGGCCGGACAATTGCAATCGCACCGTCGTCGAGGCCTTTGCTGAAGAGCGGCCGCGCCTGTTGGAACTGCCGCTTCACGAGTTCAACACCGAGCGCGTGGTTGCTGTGCGTGCAGGCAAAACCATCTATGCGCGCTTCGACAGCAACGACTACTCAATCCCGCCCGAAGCCGTGGGCCGTGAACTGACGCTGGCGGCCTCCGTGACCGAGGTACGCATCCTCGACCGCGCGCGGGAGCTGGCCCGCCATCGCCGCAGCTACCTGCACGGCTTGAGGCGCGGCCTTGGTAGCTGCTTCGGCATACAGGCTGGCGCGGTCGCGGCTGATGATCTCCGCGCCGGGATGGGCGCGCAGCCATTGCTCTGTGCTTTCGGCGCTGCGCTCGGGCAACAGATCAATTACGTTGCCGCGTTCCAGATCGCAGAGAATCGTGCCATAGCGATGCCCTTTGCGCCACGCCCAATCGTCGATGCCCACTACGCGCGGCGCTCGGGCTGAATCGGCCACGGCTCTGCGCCGCAACTGCCGCAGCAGGGTCGAGTCGCTTGCCAGGAATCCCAGTTGTTCGACCAAACGCGAGCCCGCAGCTCCGCCCAGCGCCAAGGCGATCTATTCCAGAGCCGCACTCTGCCGCCGGGTACGGCGCGCATACCACGGAGCCGTTTCCGCCAGCCGTTCGGTGAAGATCTTTTGTCCGCACTCGTCGTTGTCGCAGAAGAACCGGCGTACCCGCAGCTCGATCCGAACCGGAATTCCCTCCCAGGGAAGATCGCTCAGTCGCCGCTGGTACCAGCTATGCACGCGGCGGGAGGTTCGCCTGCACGCCGGACAGACGCTCTCCTCCCGCGCCGGCCGCAACCGCATGATGAGCCGGCCTCACCCTTGAGCCGCGAGTTCCTCCAGAACGACTTCCCCAGCATCGGGAACCAACGTCCGCTGTCCCATGGCCGTTGCGGAGAGTCGCCAGGGCTTGGTTCCAAGCTATCCCTGATCACCCGCCGGAAAAGTACCAGCTATGGTTCACCAAATTGGAGGAAGAACCAAATTTCAACCGGCGTTGACATATGGGTAGACTGACCTTGCCCCCGCAAAACGTATGCATTATGAGAGGGCGCCAGTGCTTCAGAAGGAAGGTTTGGTCGCCGGCGCAGCCTGCGGGTGCTTTGCCCCCGCGCCCCCAGGATTTGGCGCTTTAGTGCCTCTCCCGATGTTGGGCTTTTGCCAGCAGACAGCTGATAGGGGATGGATCAATGCCCTGGTTGGGGCGCGACTACTCCCCTTGGGCACACTTGGTTGCTGGAAGTTCTGCTAGAAAAGACGGCACGTGAAGAAGGACATCGGTGACTCAGCATTAGAGTCTTGCTCAAACGTATGTCCATGATCTCACCTAGGTGTACAATGCACCTAGGTGATACTTACGGCTATGAATAAAGCACGTCTAGTGCCGGGCGGTACGTGTTGTCGACATAAGCACGAGTATCCCTGCACCTGCGCGATGGGCCACCTGTACCGGTTCGTGGAACCCGTGGTGCTGCTGATGCTCAAGGAGAAGGGGCATGCCTGCGGGTACGAACTCTCCGGCGACCTCGACCGATATGCATTTACGGATTCGGAAATCGAGCGGGCGGCCTTGTACCGGACTCTCCGACGACTGGAAGAACACGGTTATGTAAGTTCGGAGTGGGATGTTGGCGAGCTGGGACCGGCGCGCAGGATATACGCACTCACCGCACAGGGCAAGCGGCATCTGCAGGAATGGGCACAAGTATTGGAAAAGGTTGCCAGCTCAATGAATGCATTCGTGCACCGGGTCGATTCCCTGAGGAATAGGCAGGGTGCGTTAGCCGGCGGTAAGCGCGCGGAGATTGGCAGCGGCACAGTACCCAATTCTCTGAAGCAAGATTCTACGGAGAGGTTTATGTCATGGATGAAAAATGCACCAAGGCTAGCGAAGCGGTTGCGTACTCTGAAATCGGATGCGAGGCATGCCATCTTGGTCAAAGCTTTTCTGTTTTCGGCGGCCATGCTGGGACAACTGGAGGCAGAGGTTCAAGATATGCTGCGCAGCGTGGAGGCAAACGGAAGACTTTCTTCGGAGGAGGCCTCCAAGGCGCTGGCGCTGGCGGAGGCCGAGAAGGATAAATCCTATGCGTTAGAGGAACAGAATGCCCCTCGGGAGAAATGGGTGAAGCCGATGTCCGAGGCGTGCCTTCTACAGGCGATGGTGACCGCCTTCGGGCCGGATTGCGAAGACGATGCGGCAGCGGTATACGAACTTTTGGACACTCAGGATCACGGATCGAAATTGACTGGATTTATTGAATCCGAGATCACCGCGGCTGTTTTGGAGTAGGCGAGAGTGGCAGTCGAGCCCGCTGGGCTGGTCGACGCCCACTCCCCTGACACCCAACCCTTGACACTGGGAGATGAAGATGCAGAAACTGACGAACACCCTTGACACGGCGTCCTCCGCCTACCTGCGCTCCGCGATGCACCAACCTATTCACTGGCAACAATGGAGCGAAGATACCTTCACTCGCGCCAAAGAAGGGAATCTGCCGCTGCTGCTCGATATCGGTGCGAGCTGGTGCCAGGGAAGCCCTGAGATGGATCAAGAGTTTTATCAGTCAGATGAAATCGCGGCCATCATCAACGAGCATTACATTGCCGTGAAGCTGGACGGTGACGAGCGTCCCGATGTGGCCGCGCGTTATCAAGCGGCGGTCACTGCGGTCGGTAAGCAGGGCGGATGGCCCTTGACCATGTTTCTGACGCCGGACGGCAAGCCATTCTATGGAGCTTGTTTCTCTCTCCGAACCGCTGATAGGCAGGCCAGTTTTCGCGAGACTCTGCTGGCCATGGCCAAGATCTACCGCGAACAAAACGACGAGGTGGAACAGGAAGCAGTCAAGCTGTTGAATCTGCTTACGCACACCGAGAGCTATCGTGGAAAGAGCGCCCCATTCACGGCAGATGCTGTGGAAGCGATCGTGCGGGCTGGGCTGAATTCATTCGACCCCAAGAACGGCGGCTTCGGGAAGGCTCCCAAGCTTTTTTGGCCAGCCATGCTCGATCTGCTCCTCCACTGGTACGCGCAGACAGGCGAGAAGCAGGCGGGCGCCGTGGCAACTGCCACGCTGGAGAAGTTAGCGCGCAGCGGAGTTTATGACCAAGTCGCCGGCGGCTTCCATCACTCCGCGATAGACGATGCCTGGCAAGTGCCGCACTTCGAGAAACTAGCCTGCGAAAACGCGGAGCTGCTGAAGACCTATGTGCACGCCTGGCAAGTTACCGGCAACATCTTCTTCGCCGATGTTGCGCGGGACATCATGCGCTGGATGGATGCATCTCTGAGCGACCGCGAACGTGGCGGCTTTTTCGCGTCGCAACGCGGCAGACTTGGCCCGGATGATAACGGCGGCCACTTTACCTGGACACGCGACGAGGCACACTCCGTTCTCACCGAGGAAGAGTTCGAGGCAGCGGCGCTGCACTGGAACCTCGACAGCCCCGGAAAAAACGTACTTTGGGTGCGCGCTTCGATCGAGGAGATTGCCACACGCACCGGACGCGAGCGCGAACCGCTGCAGGCGCTCATCGCATCGGCGCGGAACAAGCTGTACGAGGGCCGCCAGCAGCGGCCGCTTCCTTACATCGATCGTACCCTCTACACCGGCTGGAATGCCCTATGCATCTCAGCATATTTGCAGGCTGCGCGGGCATTTGGCGCCAGCGGGGACAAGGCCGTGCACGAACAGGCGCAACAGTTTGCGCTCTTTTCTCTCGACCGCCTGCTCGCCGAAGCCTGGAACGAAGAGAAAGGAAAGCAAGAAGGGCAAGAAGGGCAACTCAATCACGTGCTGGCCTGCGCCAACGGCGATCCCGGAGGCGGCATTCCTCTGTTAGAGGATTACGCTTTCACCGTGCTTGCCTGCCTGGATGCCTACGAGGCTACGGTCGAGTTGCGTTATCTTGAGCACGCATCCGCGATCGCTGTCCAGATGTTCAAGTACTTCTACGAAGGAATACTGGGCGGCTTTACCGATTACCGCCAGGCGTGTTCGCCCCTGGGCGCTTTGCGTGTAATCCGAAAACCTTTCCGCGACGCGCTCGCCCCGGCTGGAAACCCGGCAGCCGCGATTGCCCTGATGCGAATCTACGCATTCACGGGCAATGATATCTACCAGGATCGCGCGAGGCAGACATTGGAAGTCATCGCTGGAGTCGCCGGGCAGATCGGGATCGAGGCCGGCACCTACGGACTTGCCTCAATGTGGTTATCCGGCCCGCACACTCAGGTTGTCGTGATCGGCGAAGGCGTCAAGGCCGATGAATTGTATGCGGCGGCGTTGCGCCCGTCAGCCTTGACCAAAGCCGTGCTGCGAATCTCTTGCGCCCATTCGAATTCACTCCCGCCCGCGCTGGGAGAGGCGATTGCGAACCTTCCTGATATGAGCGCAAGACATCCCATGGCAGTGGTGTGCAGCAATTTCACCTGTCACCCTCCGGTGACAAGCGCTGCCGAACTGACTGTCCTGCTGGGTAAAGTGTTGCCATAAAGCTAGGGCTGCTCGATCTGCCATTAGTGAAGGGCACTTGAAAAAACGGCGGAAGAGTGGATCAGCCCGGAAATCACGCCGGAAGCGCCCGAATGTTCAACTGCCTGCAACCTTCGCTGCCAGCAACTCGATACGCGGATGTTCCATGGTTGTGATCGAACCAGTATTGATTGGAGTCTCGATTCTTGCATATTGTTTCGTTATATCGTAATATAGAGATGTACTATGCAAACTGAAGTTTCCCCGGCTTGCCGGTGGATGCTCACTCCAGAGGTGTTATGGATGAACATGAGTACGAAGAACTACGCTGAACTTGCAGAAGTTCTCAAAGCCCTGGCTCATCCAGTGCGCCTGTGCATCGTCCGCGGCCTGATTGAAAAGGGTAGTTGTAATGTTGGCCACATACAGGATTGCCTTGGAGCGCCGCAATCAACTATTTCCCAACACCTGCAAAAATTGCGGATGGTCGGCATCATCAGGGGAACGCGCAACGGTCTCGAGGTCAAATATCAGGTCTGTGACCAGCGCGTTGTCAAGTTAATCGGCATGCTGTTTTCAA
>PMPH01000078.1 GCA_003161045.1 Acidobacteriaceae bacterium | reverse complement strand
CGGCAGATGAAGTCCAGCGCGGCGCACTCATTCAGGGCGCGTTCCGGGTCGGTGGTCACCGGCGGTCCCACAAAGGCGATACGAATCGATGGATGTGCCGCCTTGATGGCTTCGGCCAGCTTCTGGTCGCTTTTCCAGCCGATGGTCGAGGTAAACAGCACCAGAAACTCGTAGTCCTTGCAAATCCCGATGGTCTCTTCGGCCGAGACGTGGTGCGGCGACGCATCGAGCAGCCGCGAACCTTCCAGCAGACCAGCCGGATAGGTCAGCCACACCGGGTACCAGTAGGACTCAATCTCGCGCGTGGCCGGCCAGCGCGAACTGGCGCCGCCGTCAAAGTTTTCAAACGAGGGCGGATTCAGAAACAGCGTCTTCAGGGGCATTGGCATTGCATTAATTCTAACATTCCGGCATTTTTCGTTGATTTCCGCGGGCTTCAAGCCACATTTTTCCGCCAAAGGGCGCATGGTGCGCCAGAACTACTTGGCGTGCAGTTCGTTCAGCCAGTCTTCCATGTGGCCCAGGGAGCGCAGCAGGCTCAGCTGCGCCTTGGCCAGCTCGAATCCCGCATCCAGCGCGTCTTCCAACTTCTGCTGTTCGTCGATGCGGGCCAACTGCTCGGCTTTGGGCGTCAGTTGCGGCTGAGCGCCTGGCCCGCTGCCCGCGCCGTTGCCCAACTCCAGTTGCGCGAGCACGGTCTGAAGCTGCTCATGGGCAATCTGCTGCTTGAGGCTGGCAATCTCCGCCTGGGTGTCCAGTTCGCGCAGGCTGCCGGTGAGTTCGGCGACCTGAACCTCGTTTTGCCGCTGCGCCTGTTCGGCCTCGACCGTGGCTCTGAGCGCCTCGGCCGCCGACTCCTTGGCCTTGGCGCGATGCCCCAAATCGAAGAGCGGAATCCGCAACGAAAATCCCGAGCTGAAGTTGTTAGCCGGAATCGGGTGCGCGTAGTAATAGTCGGAATCGTTCAGCAGCGTGGTGTTGCGATTGTAAAGCAAGCCAAAGCCCATCTGGGGGATGTAGGTACTCATTGCGTCCCCGCGCGCCGTCAATCGCTTGGAGAGACTGAGTTGTTGCGCCGACTCAATGCCCTTCGTGTTGTGCGCAACGCCGTCCGCCTTTACTTCGGGAATCTCGGGGATGCTGGCGTGATCCGGTGTGATGGAACCAATGGGCAAACCGGTGAGCACGGAAAGCTGCTCTGACAGGGTTGCGGCGCGCGTTTCCAAGTGCAGCCGCGTGAGCTTCAACTGGGCCGCCGTCAGCCGCGCCTGCAACAAATCGCTCAAAGGATCGACGCCCGCCTCGGTGCGCTGCTCTTCGATGCTGACGAGACGGCCTGTGAAATCTTCCTGCTGCCGGGCAGCATCCCGTTCGCGATCAACTGTGTCCAACTCGATGTAAGCGGTGGAAGCACTGAGCGCCACCTGTTCGCGAACGTCCTTCAGACTCAGAGACGCGGCCTTAGCGCCAGCACGCGCCGCACGCATGTACTTTAATTGGGAAGGGCCGAAGACCGTCGATTGCACGGATATGCTGTAAATCGAAGACGGGCTGCCGGTGAAGCCGACAGAGGGCAAAAAAGGAAGTCCCGTGCTGAACTCCACATCGGGCATAAGAACATCATCAGCCTGAGCCTGTAATGCCTTTGCCTTTTGCACATCGGCATCGGCCAGTTTGACCGGGCTCGAGTTGCGCTGCGCCAGGTCCACCACGGTCGCCAGCGAAACCTGCGCCGCGGCCAGCGCCGGCGAGGCCACCATGGTCAGGCCCATGAGCACCCATGCCCAGATATTCAGCGGATTGCCTTTATTCCTCATGCGCGCTCAATCCTTCAGTGCTTCTGGTCTTGGGACTTCATCTCTTGGAGCTTCAGATCCCGGGCCGGCTGGTACTCCGGCGCCAGCAATAGCGCCGCCGCCCGCTCCCGGCTGGCGCCAGCCGCATCGCCCAATTGCGCCTTCAAACGGGCCAGCCGGGTGTGCGCCGCAAACGCCGGCGCTTCTTCGGTCTTGGTGCTGCCAGCCAAATAGCTTTCGAGCATTCTGGCGGCCCGCGCCGGGTCGCGGTTGGTTTTGATCAGCATCGAGGCTCCGTCGAAGAGTGCCACGCCCGCGGATCTGTCCCGCTCGGCGGCATTCTCACCGCTGCGCACCGCCGAGTCCATCTCCGTCCAGCTTCCCCGGCTGCGATAGAAGCCGGCCAGCGCCATCCACTGGCTGGCCGGATGCGCCGACTCGGCGATCGCCTGTTTCAACTCGCGCTCGGCCGCGCCATAATCCTTGCGCTCGACGGCGATGTTGCCTCGCAGCACGTGGGCGCGGGCAGCGTCGATCCTCTCCAGTTGCGCGGCCACGCGCTCCGCCTTGTCAAGGCCGCCGCCCAGGACTTCGGGCGCGGAATAGTAGTACTCGCCCAGGTCGGCCAGTGCCTCGGCGTTGCGAGGATTCAGCCGGACCGCCTCTTCAAACTCGATCCGCACCCGCTTGGCCAGCGAATACGCATTCAGAAACGACGCCCGGCTGGCCTTCTCGCCCAGGGCGCGCGCCAGCCACATATGATCGTCCGAACTCTGTTGATTGCCGGCGTTCCCGCCGTCCAGCTTGACGGCCTGCGCGCAGTCGTTCGCGGCCTGATCCCATTGCTCCAGCGTAAACCGCACACGGCATCTGAGGTTATATGCCGCAGCCGGGCCCCCCGGCTGGGCAAGCGCGTTCAGCAGTCCCAGCGCCTTATCCGCCTCGCCGGACTGCAAGGCCGCGTTGGCCTGGGCAAGCTGCCCCCTCCCGCCCTGCGCGGGCAAGGAAGCGGCCGCGGCCGCCGTCAGGCTCAGCCCCGCCAGAATCAGCCCCGCCAAAACCCTCACCGCACCACCTTGATCGGAACGCCATCCTGCAAAGGCTGTCCGCTGGCTGTTCCCGTCGCCACCTGATCCCCCTCCTCAAGTCCGGAGAGGATAGCCGCCTGGGTCAGATTGATGGCCCCGGTCGTCACAAAGGTCTTCTGCAATCCGTCCTTCACGATCTTGTAGACGTAGGGCTTGCCATTCTCCGAACGCAGAGCCTCGCGCGGCACGCTCAGCGCATTCGACTGGCTGGAGATGGTGACCATCACGGTCACGTTGGTGTCCGGCAGCAGGCCGCTATCCGCGTCGTCGATCTTCACCAGCACCTCGCCCACGCTGCGCGTACCGAGGTTGATCACCGTGACCGGCGTCCGCTCGATGTGCCCATTCCAGATGCGGCCCGGTTTGGCGTCCCACTTGATCTGAATCTTCTGGCCAACCGCCAACTGCCCAATCTCCGGCTCGTCAAAATAGGCCCGCACCCGCTCGTGGCGCAGATCGGCCACCTGCAGCAGCAGCTTGCCCTCTTCGACATACTCCGAGCGCACCGCATCCAGGCTGTAAACCGTGCCCGCCACCGGAGCCCGCACCGCGGTCTGCCCCACCACCTGCCGCGCCGCCGTCAGATTGGCCTCCGCATCGGCCAGAGCCGCCCGCGCGCGCGCCACCTCGGCCGGTGAATAGCGATTGTCCGCGCTCTGGTCCAGGGCGTTCAGGTTAACCTCCGCCGTAGCCAGCCGCTGCCGCGCCGCGGCCACCTCGCTGGCCGAAGCCGCGCCGGTCGAGTTGAGCCTGGTCAGCGCCGCCAGATCCTGGCGCGCCTGATTGCGTTCCAGCCGGGCGCGCGCCATGTCGGCCGCCGCCGCCTGACGCTCCTGCTGGGTTCCATTGTGGGTCGTCGCCTGCAACGCCGCCTGCGCAGCCTTTACGCCGCTCTCGGCCGAGGCCTCGCGGGCGCGCACCTGCACGTCGTCCAGCGACATCAGCAGCTTGCCCGCCGCCACCTGATCGCCCGGCTGCGCATACACCGCTTTGACAGTGGTCGCCATCGGGCTGTGAATCTCGTAGTTCACCTCCGGTTCCACCCGGCCGTTGGTGCTGATAGTGCTCAGCAGCGGCACACGCTCCGCCTGCGCCGCATGAATCAGCAGCCGGTCGCGGGTCAAAGAGCGCACGAAGAAAAACACGGCAATCGTTAGCAGCAGCGCGCCCAGCCAAAGCCAGCGCCGGTCAAAAAGCTTTCTTTCTTGGGTCATTCTGGCAACCAGAGTCAGTATATAGGACGCGGTGAGCGGCTTCGGAAAAGATCGAAGCCCAAACAGGGAGAAATCTGGCTAGTAATCGCCCAGAATCCGCTGTCGAATCCCAATCGCTGGCGCCTGAAATTCGATGAAAAACCCTCGGCCTCGTACAATCAGATCATGGCTCCAAAACCGCGCTACACCGACGATCACGCCAAAGCCGGCCTCGACTTCGCCTTTCCCGCCATCGAAACCTGGCAAAACCAGTTTCCCGGCTACGAAATTCTGATCGACGACCCGGAACTGACCTCGGTCTGCCCCAAAACCGGCCTGCCCGATTTCGGCGTTCTCACCATCCGCTACATGCCCCGCCAGCGCTGCCTTGAGCTGAAATCGCTCAAAGAGTACCTCTTCTGCTATCGCAACCTGGGCATTTTCCAGGAAAACATTGTCAACCAGGTCCTGGAGGACATGGTCAAGGCCTGCGATCCGGTCTGGGCCGTGGTGCGCGGCCAGTTCCGCCCCCGCGGCGGCATCGGCACCACCGTGGAAGCGCGCTGGCCGCGGCCCAAAGAATAATCTCCTCATGGCCACCCGGTTCCAGCCGCTTCGCCCCCGCATCAGCCCCGCCGTGGGGACGCTGGTGCTGCTGATTGGCCTCAACCTGCTCAACTACATCGACCGCTACATCCTGCCCGGCGAATTGTCGCTGATCCAGCGCGACTTCCACTCTACTGACCAGCAGATGGGCGCGCTGACCACCGCGCTGTTTTTCTTCTACATGATCGCCGCCCCCCTGACCGGCTGGCTTGGGGACCGCTTCCCGCGCAAGCCGCTGATCATCGCCGGTGCGGTTCTCTGGAGCCTGGCCACGCTCGCCACGGTCTGGGTCCACGGCTACTGGACCTTCTATCTCCGCCAGGCCCTAGTGGGCGTCGGCGAGGCCACTTTCGGAATCTTCGCCCCCGCCGTGCTAGCCGACTTCTATCCCGAGCGTGACCGCAACCGCATCCTCTCGATTTTTTATCTGGCTATTCCCCTGGGCGCGGCCATCGGCTACCTGGCCGGAGGGCAAATCGGCTCGCACTGGGGCTGGCGCGCGCCGTTTTTCGTCTGCGCCATTCCCGGCCTGGCGATCGCCGCGCTCTATGGGTGGATCGGCCGGGAGCCGGAGCGCGGCGCCTGCGACCAAATTCGGCCCAGCCTCAACCGCACCACCTTCCGCGGACTCTTCCGCAATCCCGCCTTCCTCACCGCGACCTTCGGCCTGGCCACGCTCACCTTCGCCATGGGCGGCATCTCGGCCTGGGTTCCTGAATTCCTGCGCCGCGCCACGGGCTTCTCGGTGAGCGGCTCAAGCCAGATTGTGGGCGCCATCACCGTGGTGGACGGCATCGCCGGAACCCTCACCGGCGGCTGGCTCGCACAGCGCTGGCTCGGCACCAACCACCGCGCTCTTTACCTGCTCTCCTTCTGGAGCGTTGCGCTGACCCTGCCCTGCGGCGTGCTGCTCTTCTTTGGACCGCGCGCGTGGGCAATCCCGGCCCTGTTCGCCGCCGAATTCTTCCTCTTTCTCAACACCGGCCCGCTCAACACGGCCGTCGTCAACTCGGTCACCGGACCGGTGCGCGCCACGGCCATCGGCCTCAATCTCTTCATCATCCACTGCTTTGGGGACACTTTTTCGCCGCAGATCATCGGGGCCATCTCCGATCGTTCAAACCTGAGCCTTGGTCTCGGCGCCACCCTCGTCGCCCTGGCCATTTCCTGCATCATTCTGCGCACCGGCGCCCGCTTTGCCCCGCCGCTGGAAGAGCCAGCCCCTAGCTCATAGCCTCTAGCTGCTAGCTGTTTGTGCTTGCACACGAGTCTCCGCATAAGTCGATTTGGTCATGTTTTGAAAGGGCGTGGCTTCAGCCACGCCGTTCGATTGCCCCCAAAAACCTTCGGGCTTTAGCCCCTGAGGAAATGTATTTTCTGTGATTTACGTTTTCTCGGTGGCTAAAGCCACCCTTTCATTGTTTGCATCTTGCGGCACGGCTAAAGCCGTGCCCTTTCAAAACAGCAACTTACGCAGGGGTTTCCTAGAAGCTAGAGGTTAGAAGCTACTGCGACTTCGCCGGCAGCGCTTCCCGGTCCCTGGTGTTCATGAAGGCGCGGCGACCGCCCTGCGAGCGCAGATTGGGGTCATTGATCGGCGGCCGGCTCTCTTCGGCGTTGAAGCCGCGCGCCAGCAGGGGGTTGGGCTTGAACTTGGGCGGCCCTCCGTAGAATTGCCGCGCGTGGCTCAGCACCATCCCCGCCCGCCCGTGCATGGGCTGCACAATCCCCCGAATCTGCACGTTCATGTCGCGGTACTTGCTCAGCTCGCCCACCTCTTCGCGATCCTCGCGCAGGCTTAGGATGGTGAAGCGGCACTTCTGGTCTGGCGTCTCCGGCGGGCACACGTCGAGGAAGCGCGTCCCATCCGGCAACTCGACCACGTCGTAAATGTGCGCTGTGACGCACACGTCCTTGTTGACAAGTTGGGTGGCCTCATCGGCGCTCACGCACGGCTTCTGGCTGCCGGCAAAGGCCAGCGCGGGCCAAACCGCGGCAAAAAGCACAATCCATCCCATCCGGCGCAGCACCACGCGAAGCCTCCAAGAAGATTGCCGCAATCGTAACGCGAAATGGGCCGGAAAGAAAGTGAGGCCACGCACAGCTTCCGCCCCTGCCGATTCACGGCAAAAGCGGTTCACGCGTCACAGCGGAAGCGGTTTGGGCGCAGATGGGCGATGAAAACGAAAAACGGGCAAACGGCTGGCTTCGAAGCCCCATCCCGAAGCCGAGGAGGCCTTACTTGGGCTCGATGGGCGCCGAAGCAGGCGGAGCGGGAGCCGCATTCTGCTGCTGCGCACTGGGCGCGGGAGGCGGGCTCTGCTGCTGCGCGGACGGCGCGGGAGCGGTGGGCTCGGCCACGCCCTTGAGGCCTTCCTTGAAGCCCTTCAGCCCTTCGCCCAATCCCTTGCCCAACTCCGGCAGCCGCTTGGCGCCGAAGAGCACAAGCAGAACAACCGCAATAATCAGCAGGTGGGTCGGCTGCAATAGATCGCCCATGGTTTCATCCTCCACGCGCCGCATGGAAGCCAGCGCGCATGATCCGTGGCTATTGTCGCACAATGCCGTGTGCCGCGCAGCACGGCCCCAAGAGCCTTCGGTTCAAGGAGTCAGAGAATAGGGGCCGGTTCAAAGTCCGGCGGTTGACCCCTGATCCCTGATCCCTATTCCCTGTCCCCTGTCAATTCACCTGCGCGGGCTTGCCCAGCCGTTCGGTCACCATGGCGTAAAAGGCGCGCAGATCCTCCTCATCGCCCACCGTCAGCCGGCGGTAGACCTTCATCAGGGGAAACAGCCTTGAGCCGCGCACCTCGACGGCCGGAATCGACGCCACGCCGCCAGGATAAGGGGACAGCTCCCAACTGCCGGCATAGCGGCGGCGCAGCACCTCGCCCAGGTAGCTGCCCCACAGCCGCACCTCGAAGTCCAGGTCCATATCCGGGCTCGCTCCGGCCAGCACCAGAATCTCGTCCAGGACATCGATCGAATCGGAGGTGAAGTTCAGCTTTTGCTTGTACTCGCTCCAGGCCAGATTCGCCGCCGCCTGCGCATAGCCCTCCATCATCACTTGCAGATCGAGGAATGCCGACGCCTCCAGCCGTTTGCGCAGATCAACAGGGATTTTCATGCACTCTCCAGAGTATATTTCCTCGCGCTCTTCAGCGAGGAGAGGAACAGCGGAAAGAGAAGCATGAAAATGGCGCGGCCTTCCAGGTTTATGACAGAATGAGAGCTACCGTGAAGCAGCAACGCAAATTGTAGCCGTGGTGGAAGTTGGAAGGCTGCCATGGGGGCAAGTGTACCCCTTCCGCCACTTCAGCAAATTAGTATTTTTCACCCGATTCATTCTTTGTTTTCGACGCATACCACTATGAAAGACATTTACATCGCCGATCTGGCCAACTTTGACGAAGGCAAGCTCTTCGACGGCTTCTTCCTCGTGCTGCTCAAGCAGCAGCGCACCACCAAATCCAACAAGCCCTACCTGAACCTCATTCTGGGCGACAAGACCGGCCAGCTCGAAGGCCGCATCTGGGAGCCCTCCGACCCGCGCATCGCCAAGGAGTTCGAGCGGGGCGACATCGTCAAGGCCCGCGGTTCGGCCTCGCGCTTCGACGACCGGCTGCAGATGAAGATCGATCAGTTGCGCCTGGCTCAGCCCGGCGAGGCGGACAAAGCCGATCTGCTGCCCTCGACCACCTACGACGTGGCCGACCTCTGGCGCCAGCTTCTCAGCTTTGTCGCGAGCTTCACCAACCCTGACCTGAAGCTGCTCGTCACCACGCTGCTCGACGACCCGGCGTTCGCCGCCGCCTACCGCGAGGCTCCGGCCGCCAAGCAGCTTCACCACGCCTGGCTGGGGGGCCTGCTCGAGCATGTCGTCAGCCTGCTCACCCTGGCCGACCGCGTCGCCGCGCACTACCCGCTGCTCGACCGCGACCTGCTTTTGACCGGCGTCATTCTGCACGACATCGGCAAGCTGCGCGAACTCAGTTGGGAGATCGGCTTCGAGTACACCGTCGAGGGAATGCTCCTGGGCCACATCCAGATCGGGACGGCTCTGGCCGAGCGCACCATCGACAGCCTGCCGGGCTTTCCGCCCCGGCTTAAGCTGCTGGTGCTGCATATGATTTTGTCGCACCACGGCAAGCTGGAGTTCGGCTCGCCCAAGCTGCCCATGATCCCCGAGGCGCTGGTGCTGAGCTTTCTCGACGACCTGGACGCCAAGATGCAGGCCATGACCACCGAATTCGACAAGTGCATCCGCGAAGGCAAAGGCCCCGACGAGATGACCGGCAAGGTCTGGTCGCTCGACCAGCGGCAGTTGCTGAACACGAAGCGGTGGCTGGGGGAAGGCAAGGAATAGGGATTAGGGAGAAGTGCGTGGGGAATTACACGCCCCTTGGGGCTGGGTGTTTCAGAATTGCAGATAAGATAAATAATATCCTACCTGTGGTAGAATAGCTCCATGGCCCTACCGAAAAAGCGGGCAAGCAAGCCGGTAAAGGCCACCGACGAAGTTGCCGTAATCGGCTGCACCGCCGGGGATAACGGGCGCGTACTCGGATACGATACGGCGCATGGGTCCACACACCGTCACTTCGCCGGGGAAGTCGAGGAGATTGAGCCTGCCGCATACGGCGATATTCTTGAGCGCTTTATCGCCGAGATTGGCGAATTGAAAACGCGGAGGAAGCTATGAAGACAAAAGTGCACACCGATGGCTTTGACGGATGGGCGAAGCGGGCAAGAACGCGCGCCAAAGCCATGCACGAAGGACGCGCGTTTCCAGCCTCGAAGGGAATCACCTTTGAGAACGCCGCGGAGATGGTCCGACTACTGACTCCGGCCCGGCTCAATCTCTTCGAGGCCGTGAAAAAAAAGACGGTCTCGGTCAAGGAACTTGCCGCCACTTTAGGCCGTGACGCGAGTGCGGTGCGGCGCGATGTGGTGGCGCTGGAGAAATTCGGCCTGGTGTACTCGCAACAAGTGGCGAACCCCGGCCACGGACGGGTGCGGATGGTCTCGGCTCCGGCCAGCATCTCCATCTCGGCCGAGTTATAGTTTCCCTCCGGGCCGACCACCTGCCGCGCGCCCCTCTTCCTCACTCCACTAACCATTTCCACTGCTCCGCAGTCAACGGAACCACCGAAAGCCGCCCGATGAGAACCAGCGGCGACTGGGCGAAGAGCGGTTCGGCCTTGATGGCGGCCAGCGTCTTGGGCTGCCGAAGCCGCTCGCCCACCTTGACCTTGACGATGGGAACCCTGGGGTCGGCCGGGTCCACGCTGAGGACGGTTCCCGTCCCCACGGCGGCGCGCTCATCGCCGGTGTGGTAGAAGATCCACTCGGTCCCGGCCTTCATCTCGCGCAAGTGCTTTACGGCCGTAGGATTGGTCACGCCGTCCCAGACGGTCTCCCGGTCGCGCAGGAAATCGTCGAAGGAGTAGACGCCGGGCTCGGTTTTGAAGAGGAAGTAGCTCATGACCAGGGTTCAGGGTTCAGGGTTCAGGGTTCAGGGTTCACCTCGATTGTTCGCAGACGGCCAACGCTTGTCAAGGCTGCACCTGAACTTTGAGTGAAGATTACGAGCAGCATCGAGCGGTTTTTCCCTGATCCCTGACCCCTGACCCCTGATCCCTTATTTCCCGTTACAATCAAGATAATATGATTCGTTTTTCAACTGCCGGGGAGTCGCACGGCGAGGCTCTCATTGCGCTGGTCTCCGGGCTGCCAGCCGGAGTGCCGGTCGATCTGGAGTTTGTGAACCGCGAACTGTGGCGGCGTCAGCAAGGCTATGGCCGCGGCGGGCGCATGAAGATCGAAACCGACAAGGCCCATGTGCTCTCTGGCGTGCGCCACGGCAAGACCATCGGCTCGCCGATTGCCATCGAGATCGTCAACCGCGACTGGAAGAACTGGGAAGAGAAGCTGCCGGTCGAAGCCGGCGACCCCGCGCTCCACCAGGCCGTGGCCTCGCCGCGGCCCGGCCACGCTGATCTGGCCGGCGCTCTCAAGTACAACTTCCCCGACGCCCGCTACGTGCTGGAGCGCGCCTCGGCGCGCGAAACGACAGCGCGCGTGGCCGCCGGAGCCTTGGCCAAGCTGATGCTGCGAACGCTGGGAATCGAAGTCGCCAGCCACGTGATCCGCGTGGGCAGGGTCGCGCTCGACCGCCCTGTTGCGTGGGAGGAGATTGCGGCCCTGGCCGCCCGGGATGAGATCGAACTCGGCTGCGTGGACGAGGCGACCGAGGCCCGTATGAAGGAAGAGGTCGAGGAGGTTGCCCGCACCCGCGACACAGTGGGCGGCGTCTTCGAGGTGGTCGTCCACGGCCTTCCCGCTGGCCTGGGCACCTACGCCAATTGGGACGAGCGGCTGGATGGGCTGCTGGCCTGGTCGGTGATGAGCGTCCAGGCGGTCAAGGCGGTTGAGATTGGCCGCGGCATTCTGGCCGCCGAGAGCTTTGGCTCCCAGGTTCACGACCCCATTCACTATGCCGCCAAGCCTGCTGAGCTGGGCGAGACCGGCAATCCGACCCGCTTCACCCGCCCGAGCAACAACGCCGGCGGCATCGAGGGCGGCGTCTCAAATGGCGAAGAAATTGTGGTGCGCGGCTACCTGAAGCCCATCTCGACCCTGCGCAAGCCGCTGGAATCGGTGCGTTTCGACACGCGCGAGGCGACCAGCGCGAGCTATGAACGCTCGGACATGTGCGTGGTGCCGGCCGCTGGCGTGGTGGCCGAGGCCATGGTGGCGCTGACTATTGCCCGCCTGGCCCAGGAAAAGTTTGGCGGCGACTCGGCCCTCGAATTGCAACGGAATTTTCGCGGTTACATCGAACAGATACGGAGCTATTAGCAGGCGCAAATGATTCTCAAGATTGTGAAATTTCCCGACCCGGTGCTCTCGCGGCCCGCGGAACCGGTTACTGAATTCGACGATGATCTGCGCAGGCTGATCACCAATATGTTCGAGACCACCTACGCCGAGCAGGGCGTGGGATTGGCCGCGCCGCAGGTGGGCGTCTCCAAGCGCCTGGTCACCATCGACTTGAGCGTGGGCAAAGTGCCTGAAGACAGGCTGGTGCTCATCAACCCTGAGATTATATGGAGCGAGGGCCGGGTCTACTTAGAAGAAGGATGCCTGAGTTTTCCCGATATTCGGGAGAAGGTGGTGCGGGCGGCCAAGGTGCGCGTCCGCGCCCAGGACGAGCACGGCAAGTGGTTCGAGATGGACGGCGAAAACCTGCTCGCCCGCTGCTTTCAGCATGAGATCGACCATGTGGACGGTATGGTGTTCCTCTTCCGCATGAGCGCGCTCAAGCGGGACCTGAACCAGCGCAAGATTCGCAAGATGCAGCGCGCGGGCGAGTGGTAGATTCGCTTGCAGAACGAAGGGGCCCCGTGAAACTCGTCTTCTGCGGCACTCCGGCCTTTGCCGTGCCCACGCTGCATGCATTGTTCGGAGCGGGCCACGAAATCGCGCTGGTGGTCTCGCAGCCTGACCGGCCCGCGGGCCGCGGCGGCCAGCTCACCGCTCCGCCCGTCAAGCTGGCCGCGCTGGCCACCGGTTTGCCGGTGGTGCAGCCGGAAAAGATTCGCAATAATGCGGAGTTTCGCGCGCAATTGGAATTGATTGCCCCCGACGCCATCGTCATCGTGGCCTACGGGCGCCTGATTCCGCCCTGGATGCTGGAGTTGCCGCGGCTGGGCTGCATCAACCTGCACGCCAGCCTGCTGCCGCGCTACCGCGGCGCCGCGCCGATCCAGTGGGCGGTGGCCATGGGCGACGCCTTCACCGGCAACACCACCATGCTGCTCGAAGAAGGCCTCGATACCGGCCCCATTCTGCTCCAGCAGACTCACGCCATCGAGCCACAGCAGACCGCGGTCGAGTTGTTCGATCAGTTGGCCAAGGCCGGCGCGCCGCTGGTGGTCAAAACGCTGGCCGGGCTGGCCGATGGAAGCATCAAGCCCGAACCGCAGAATCATGCGGGAGCCACCTTCGCCCCGCTGCTCCACCGCGAAGACGGGAGCATGGAGTTTGCCACGTACTCGGCCACAGAGCTGAAGAATCGCTGGCGCGGCTTTCAGCCCTGGCCCGGCGCCTTCACCTCACTCGACGGCAAAAAGCTGATTGTTCACCGCCTGGAGGCCGTGGAGGCGCCCGGCTCTCACGCATCAAACTCTGGCGAGCCCGGCCCCGCCGGAATCGCCACTCCCGGCCAGATTTACGTCGAAAACCACCGTCTTTTTGTCGCCTGCGCCGAGAACACCTGGCAGGAACTTCTCGAAGTTCAACTCGAAGGCAAGAAGCGCCTTGCGGCAGCCGAGTTTTTGCGTGGAATGCCGCTCGCCACTGGCACGCGGCTCGGAACCGCGCCGCAATGACCGTCCAGAAGAAGGCAGGCGCGGCAAAAGTCGCGCCGAAGAACCGGGCGGCAAAGCTTTCCGTGGCGCGCAAGGCGGCCTTCGACGTTCTATTAGCCGTCGGGCGCGGCCAATCTCACTCCGACGACCTGCTGCGCGGCAAAGCCGTCAACGCGCTCTCGGCTCCCGATCGCAATCTGGCCACGGCGCTGGTGCTGGGTGTGCTGCGCTGGCAGATTCGGCTCGACCACCAGTTGCAAACCCTGCTGGCCCACCCCAACGCCAGGCTCGATCCTGAGATTCTGATTGCCTTGCGCCTGGGAGCCTTTCAGATTCTGCACCTGGACCGCATTCCAGACCGCGCCGCCATCGACGAGAGCGTCGAACTGGCCAAGCAGGCCGGCCACCGCTTCGCCTCCGCCATGGTCAACGCCGTCCTGCGCAAGCTCTCCACGGCTCCGCCATTCCACTTTCCAGAAGAGACCGCGGCAGAACTGGCGCTGGCCCAGGCGCACCCGGCCTGGATGGTCGAGCGCTGGATCAACTTCTACGGATTGGAGGCGGCGCAGGCCATTTGCCGCCACGGCCAGAGCCAGCCCGTGCTCGCGGTGCGCCTCGCCAGCCCGGCCGTCGCGGCCGAACTCTCCGCAGTCGGCATTCAACTCGAACCCGGCCAATTGCTGACCGCCGCCCACATGGTCACCGCCGGCGATGTGGCCGCCACCGAAGCCTTCCGCGAGGGCCGGGTACGGCTGCAGGACGAGGGCTCGCAACTGGTGGCCGAGCTGGCCGGCTGGGGGGGCGAGAATTTCGACCAAAAAGTAAAAACAATCGGAGATTGCTGCGCGGCTCCCGGCGGAAAAACGCTGATTTTGGCCGAGCGCAACCCCGAAGCCCGCATCGTCGCCTTTGAAACCAGCGCGCCCAGATTGGAGCAGTTGCGGAAGCGGCTGGCCTTCCTTGGCGAGCGGGTGGAATGCCGCCAGGGCGACGCCGCGGCGCTGATGGAAGAAGCAGCTTTTGAGCTGGCACTGGCCGACGTGCCCTGCAGCGGCACCGGTACACTAGGCCGCAACCCGGAGATTCGCCACCGTCTGCACCCCGACGACCTCACTCGCCAGGCCGAACGCCAGCGGGCGATTTTGCGGGCCGCGTTGCGCGCCGTCCGCCCCGTCGGTTGCGTGGTCTACTCCACCTGCTCGCTGGAGCCGGAGGAAAATGAGCAGACCGTCGCCCAGGTGCTGGCAGAAAACCCGAATGCCCGCCTGATTTCGCTCGCCTCGCGCATCGAAGCCCTGCTCAGCGAGGGCATTCTCACCCCCACCGGCGCGGAGCGCCTGCGCGGCTCACTCACCCCCGAAGGCTGCCTGCGCCTGCTCCCGGGCAGTTTCCACACCGACGGCTTCTTCATCGCCCTGGTCGAGCGGAGTGCCTGAAAGGCAGAGAGGCCGAGTAGTTTTGAGCCGAGTGGTTTTGAAAGGACAGAACTGCAACCGTGCTGAAGAAGCCGGGCACCCCAGAGCCTGCCTTGGGCTTGCCGAAAGCCTGCCCTGAGTTTGCCGAAGGAGATCTCGATTTTGAGGCTTGGGGAGCCACGAATGCCTCGACACCGGCCCTGTTCCCTATTCCCTGTTCCCTGTTTTGCTCACTTCGCCGCCGTCAGCACGACCAGCGCGCTTTGGTCCACGCGCGCGCCGGCGGGCGGCTGTTCGGCCATCACCGCGCCGGGGCTCACCGGCGGCGTGGGTGCCGCATCCCCTCTGCCCATCGGCGCCACCGGCACATCCACAAATTCTGCAACGGACTTAATGCCCACCCTGGTCAGATCCGCCTGCGCGCTCACCACCGGCAGGCCGGTCAGGTCGGGCATCACAAAGCCGTCAGCCGCATTGTCGTCCGGAGCGGCCACCAGAAGGTTGATGCTGGGCTGCGCGATGCCCTGGGCGTGCGCCGGAGGATCCTGGGCCAGAACCGTTCCCTCGGCCGCTCCCGCGTAAGGCAGACGCGCCGTCGCGCCCACCTCCAGCCCCGCGCTTCTCAGCCGCAGGGCCGCCATGCGCTCGTCGGAGCCCACCGTATCCGGCACTTCTACCTTCTGCGGCCCCAGGCTCTCGGAGACGCGCACGCGCCACTCCCGCCGCACCACCGTCCCCGGCGCGGGCGACTGAGAAAGAATGTGCCCGGCGGCCACGTCGCCCGAGTAGTAGCGGTTGTCCACATCGAGGTTGAGTCCCAGCCCGGAGGTCTGGCTGAGCGCCTCGGCGACGGTCATCCCCTTGAGCGCGGGAATCTGCACCTCGGCCCCGTGAATGGCGAAGTGCATGGTGGCGATGGCCGCCAGCAGCGCCACGGCCACCAGCAGCATCACCAGCGACGCTACTTGAAAAAAATTCAGAACTGGACGGGCTCTCATGGTTTAGGTTCTCCCTGCGTTACCGCAGATTATCCGTCGCCGGCTCGGGGTGAATCGTCACCAGGTAGACCTCCGGGCACTCCAGCTTGAGGCGGCCCTCGAGCGCAGTGATCACCTCGTGGACGCGCCGCATCGTCAGTTTATCGGGCAGGGTGCAGTGGCAGGAGAGGTGGATCTGCTCGCCGGAGCGGCCCACGGCGATCTCATGCACGTCCACAATCTCGTCGAACAGCGCCGCCGTCGCGCGCAGCAACGCCTCGATTTTGCGATCCTCCTTGACCAACTCCTCGGGCCGCTCGATGGTGGCCGGTTCACTTTCGATGTGAGTCAGCACGGAGTCGATCTCCGGCGCCTTGCGCAGAATCTGCGCCTCCATGGCGGTCACAAAGTCGTGCGCGGCCAGCAGTGTCAGATCTTCGTCCAGTTCCAGGTGCTGCTCGACGCGCAGCCGCCCCTGGTGCAACTGCACGCTCAGCTTGTGGACGGAAACATTATTTTGCGCGGCCACCGCCCTAACCCGATCGAAGACACTTTCGGTCCTGGTCTGGCGGGGCACGGTGTGGATGACCACATCCGCCTTGGGCAGGGCGCGATGCACGGCCGCAGTGGCCGCCCGCACCAGATCCTCCGTGTGCACGAAGGTGTAGCGCCGCGGCAAAGCCAGCGTCAGGTCGGCAAAATAGGCGGCTCCGGCCCTTCGCACCCGCGCCCGCTCGACGGCCAGAACCCCTGGAACACGTTCCACTTCGCTCAAAATGCGCAGCCGCGTCTCGGCGGGAATCTCATCCAGCAGCACGCTCACCGCCTCGCGGCCCAGCCGCACGGTCAGGCGCAGAATCAGCAGCGAAACCACTACCGCCGCCAGCGGATCGGCGTAGCGCAGCTTGCTCAGGCCGTAGTGCGCGCCCGCCCAACTGGCGCACAGCCCGGCGAGCACCGCCAGCGACGACCAGATGTCCGAGGCAAAGTGAAAGGCATCGGTGGCCAGCGCAGGCGAGCCGGTGCGCCGGGCCACTTTGCCCAGTTGCCGCGACCGCCAGAAGTCCACGCCAATCGAGGACAGCACCACCGCCGCCGGCCACACCGAGTGACGCAACTCCGTGCTGCCGTGGAGAATCCGCCGTATTGCCTCCCAGATAATCCACGCGCTGGAAACGACCATCAGAAGAACCTCGCCGAAGGAGGAGAAGTTCTCGAACTTGCCGTGGCCGTAGGTGTGGTGCTCATCAGCAGGCTTGTCGCTCATCTGCACGGAAAAAAAGGTGAACGACGCGCACACCAGATCCAGCCCGGAGTGGGCCGCGTCCGACAGCACGCCCAACGAGCCGGAAATCAGCCCCGCCGCCAGTTTGAGCAGCGTCATCACCGCCGCCGCCAGCATCGAATGCAGCGCCACGCGCCGCTTCTGAGCGGAAAATGCGGCCGAATTGGGTTTGGCGGAAATCATCTCTTTAGGTTTAGCGGAGGTCATCTCTCTCAGGCTATCGCTCCGCGCACGGCCGTGTACAAGCCGGCAATGCCAAAGGTAAAGGGCTGCCAGGCGCACTGCTCGTAGCCAGTCGCCGCCATCAGCCCGAGCATCGACGCCGGCGGCGGAAAGCTACCCACCGAGGCAGGCAAATAATTGTACGGCCCGGACTTGTCTCCAACGGCGGGGCTTCCGGCGGTAGGACTTCCAACAATAGGGCCTCCGGCGGAAGAACCGCAAATGGCGCGCCCGATGGCCGGCATAACACGCCGGAAGTAGACCGCGTAGACCTTGCCCACCAGCCCCCCCGGCTCGCTGAACTCCAAAATCCCCAACTGACCGCCCGGCTTCAGCACGCGATGAAACTCCCTCAATCCCGCCTCGTAGTTGGCCAGATTCCTGAAGCCGAAGGCCGAGACGATCAGGTCCAGCGATGCGGACTTGAGCGGCAGGTGAAGCGCATCGGCCTCCAGCGGCACTGCGTACGGCGGCGCTTTATGCCGCTCCTCAAGATTTTTTTCACCAAAATCCGGCCCGCCGAAGTTCTTCGCGGCAAATTTTTGTGCTCCGCGGCTCAGCATTCCGCGAGAAAAATCCGCCGCCAGCGTCGGCCGCGCGCCCGGCGGCCGCAGTTTCAGCAGGGCCAGGGTCATGTCGCCCGTGCCGCAGCAGACGTCCAGCACCGCCGCGTCGGGATTGGCCAGAATTCCACGAAAGCGCCGCGCCGTCCGCCACCACCACAGCCGGTCCACATTGGCCGAGAGCAGGTGGTTCAGCAGGTCGTAGCGGGGCGCAATCGAGTCGAACATCTGCCGCACCGCCGCTGCCGCGCTGGCCTCATCCTGCGCGCCTGGCGGCCTGGCTCCGGTTGCTGCCATCAGGAGTATTGCTCCCCAGCCCGTCCCAGCACATAGCCCACCGCGGCCTCCAGCTCGGCAGCCGTCACGTCCTCGACCACGCCCGCGTCGCCCACGCCCACCGGCAGCACGAAGCGCCTAACACCGCCCACGTTCTTCTTGTCGCCGCCCGTGGCCGCCGCCACGCGGGCCTTGCGCAATTTCAAGGCCGGCAGCGGTCCGTAAAGGTAAATCAAGCTCTCCAGCCGCTCGAACTGAGCCCGCGAAATCAGTCCCCGTTGCCGGGCCAGGAAGAGCGCGGCCACCATGCCCCAGCCCACCGCCTCGCCGTGCAGCAGCACCTTGTAGCCGGTGACCTGTTCGAGGGCGTGGCCCACGGTGTGCCCCAGGTTCAAAATCATGCGCAGCCCGTTTTCGCGCTCGTCCAGGTTCACCACCCCGGCCTTCATGCGAATCGAGGCGGAGATCACCTTTTCCAGAGCCTTGGCGTCGCGCCCCAGCACCTCGGCCGCGTGCTCTTCCATGAAGCGCACCAGCGAGCGGTCGCGGATGATCCCGGCCTTGATGCTCTCCATCAGCCCGGCACGCAGTTCACGGTCAGGCAGCGTGCCCAGAACGCTGATGTCGGCGAAGACCGCCAGCGGATGATGGAAGCTGCCCACCAGATTCTTGCCCTCGGGCAGGTTCACGCCGGTTTTGCCGCCCACAGATGAATCCACCTGGGCCAGAAATGTCGTCGGCACTTGAACATAGGGAATGCCACGCATGAAGATCGAGGCCAGAAAGCCGCCCACATCGCCCACAATCCCGCCGCCAAAGGCAATCATCAGGCTCCCGCGATCGCCGCCCGCCGCGGCCATCTGCCGCGCCAGGCGCTCCACGCTGGCCAGCGTCTTGTGCTTTTCGCCGCTGGGCAAAAACAGCGCAATCGGCGGCTCGGCAAAGGAGGAAAGAAAGGCCTCGCCCCATAGAGCCCAAATCTCCGGCGAAGTGAGGACAAAAAACCGCCGCGGCAGCTTGCCCGCAATGCGCTCAATGCGCGACCCCAGCGAGCCAACCAGCACGCTGCCCGTCACTACGCCGTACTTTGCCGAAGGTGTCTCTACTCGTATCGTCTGCACGCTGCCTCAATCGTAATGCACTCCCTGGGCCGTGGGGCGGGAGTAGCAGGCCAGCCCGACCGGCGTCAGCCGAGGCGATCCACTTCCAACCAGCTCTTTCCAACTAGCTCTTCAGCGCCACGCGAATGTGAAGTTCCTTCAACTGCTGATCCGAGACGGTGGTCGGCGCGTCCACCATCAGGTCGATGGCCCTGGCGGTCTTGGGGAAGGCGATCACCTCGCGCAGGCTGGGCGCTCCGGCCAGCAGCATCACGATGCGGTCGACGCCCAGCGCAATGCCGCCGTGGGGCGGAGTGCCGTACTCCAGCGCGTCGAGGAAGAAGCCGAAGCGCGCGCGGGCCTCTTCGTCGCTGATTCCCAGCGACTGGAAGATCTGCTGCTGCACGTCCTTGCGGTGGATGCGGATCGACCCCGAGCCGAGTTCTAGGCCGTTCATCGCCAGGTCGTAGCAGTTGGCGCGCACACTGGCCGGATCGCTGACCAGGTTCTTCATGTCGGCCTCGTGGGGCGCGGTGAAGGGGTGGTGCGCCGGCATCCACTGGGCCAGCGCCGCATCGTACTCGAACATCGGGAAGTCGGTGACCCAGACAGGCTGGAAGGCCGCCGCGCCGTCCACGGCCACACTTTCTCCGCTTCTCGCCGCGGCCTCCTGGACGGCTTTCTCGGTGACAGCAAAAGCGCCGTGCCGCTCGGCGTATTTTTTCGCCAGCTCGGTGCGGAAGTTTCCGGCGGCCGAGTAGACGTTGATCTCGCGCTCCGAGAGCCGGCCTTCGAACTTGGTGTCGCTGGCCTTCACCGGATGGGCCGGGTCGCCGGCCACGATGATGACGAAGTCGCCCTCGGCCGCCCCCACCAACTCGCGCACCTTCACGGCGGCTTCTGGAAATCCTTTAGCCAGCCGCTTGAAATCGTCAATGAATTTGGCGCCCTTCTTNNTCGCGCTCCTTGCGGCTCAGCTCGCCCACGTTGGGAATGCGCAGGGCCACCACCGGCAGAGCCGGGTCGATCTGCAACGCGGCGAGGTTCGCATCGGTGAAGGCGGGGCGCACATCGGTCAGCCCAGGGAGGCGCGGGTCGGGCTTGTCGCTTCCGTACTGCCGCATCGACTCGTCGTAGGTGATCTTCGGAAAGGGCGTGGGCAAGGTGACCCCGGCAGCGGCAAAACCGGCCGCCAAAAACTGCTCGACCACGGCAAAAACCGTCTCCTGGCGCGGGAAACTCATTTCGAGGTCCACCTGCGTGAACTCAAGCTGACGGTCGGCCCTCAGATCCTCGTCGCGGAAGCAGCGGGCGATCTGGAAGTACTTGTCGAAGCCGGAGATCATCAGAATCTGTTTGAAGATCTGCGGCGACTGCGGCAGCGCGTAGAACTCGCCCGGATGCAGGCGGCTGGGAACAAGAAAATCGCGCGCCCCCTCGGGGGTGCTCTTGGTCAGGATCGGCGTTTCGATCTCCAGAAAGCCCTGACGGCTGAGGTTGTCGCGAATGGCCAGCGTAATGTCGTGGCGCAGGCGGAAGTTGCGCTGCATCTCGGGGCGGCGCAGGTCCACGTAGCGGAACTTGAGCCGGACCTCCTCGTTCTGAATCGCATCCTCGGAGGGCGAAAACGGCGCCAGGCGGGTGTCGTTCAAGACGAGTAATTGCGTCGCCTCGATCTCGATCTCGCCGGTCACCATCTTGGGGTTAATCGTGTCGGCCGAGCGCGGGCGAACCCGGCCGACAGCGGCCACCACGTACTCCGGCCGGACCATCTCGCCTTTACCATGGCCCTCGGGGGTCAATTCCTTGTCCAGCACAATCTGCGTAATGCCGGTGCGGTCGCGCAGGTCGAGGAAGATCAGGTTGCCGTGATCGCGGCGGCGGTTGACCCAGCCCATTAAAACCACCTGTTGCCCGGCGTTCGCCAAGCGCAATTCGCCGCAGTAATGCGTTCGTTCGAGAGTTCCTTGAAAATCGAGCACGAATCCTGTCCTTTACTTGTGTATTGCGTTTTTTTGGATTCGGGCGGGGGGCACAACCAAGGGTGCCCCAGGCGTGGATCTTCCGCCCTCAGGTTCCAAGGACTGACCTGAATTCAACAAAAAGACCGCCAGTTCCGCGCGAGGAACCTTGGTCTGTATGCCGGTGGAGAAGTTCTTCACTGTCAGAATACCGGATTGAAGCTCGTCTTCGCCCAGGATGACGATCTGGCGAGCGGTCTTATCGGCCGCCTCGAAGGATTTTTTGAGGCGAAAACTGCCTTCGCCCAGCTCGATGCGCAGGCCGGAGCGGCGCAACTCGCGAGCCAGGGCCAAGGCGGCGGCATTCAGCGCCTCACCCAGCGGAGCGACGAAGGCTGCTGCTTTCTCGTCCTGTTGGGTGTTTTCGAGGGCCAGCAGCGTCAAAACCAGCCGGTCCTCGCCCACGGCGAAGCCGATCCCCGGCGCCCTCGGCCCGCCCAGCATCTCGCTCAGCCCGTCGTAACGTCCGCCGCCGAGCAGGGCGTTCTGCGCGCCCAGGCCCCCGTGTGTGAACTCGAAGGTGGTGCGGGTGTAGTAGTCCAGGCCGCGCACCAGCCGGTGGTTGCGCGTATACGGCACGCCCGCCGCATCCAAAGCCGCTGTGACCTGGGCAAAGTGAGCCTGCGAGGCCTCGTCCAGGGAATCCGCAATCACCGGCAGCGTGTCGATGACCGGCTGATCGGCGGGAACCTTGCAATCGAGCACCCGCAGCGGGTTGGTCTCGGCGCGCCGCTGGCAATCCGGGCACATCTGCGCGACGACCGGAACGAGGGCGGCGCGCAGCGCCTGGTTGTAACGTTCGCGGTCTGCGGAGGACCCGACGGAGTTCAGGTGCAGCGTCCAGCCGGTGATGCCCAGCTCGTCGAGGAGCGTCGCGAGCATCTCGAGGATTTCGGCGTCGCGCAGCGGCGATTCGCTGCCCGCCGAGGGCGGCCCGATCACCTCCGCGCCGATCTGCGAGAACTGCCGGTAGCGGCCCTTCTGCGGCCGCTCGCGGCGGAACTGCGGACCGATGTAATACAACTTCTGCAACTGGCCGCTCTCGCCCAGCCCGTGCTCGATGTATGCGCGCACCACGCCAGCGGTGTTCTCCGGGCGCAGGGTCAGCGATTGCGTCTTTTCGGACTGCGCCCTGGCGCGGTCCTCCCAGGTGTACATTTCCTTGGAGACGATGTCGGTCTCCTCACCCACGCCGCGGGCAAAGAGCGTGGTGTCCTCGAAGACAGGGGTGCGAATCTCGCCGAAGTTGTAGCGGGCAAAGACGGAGCGGGCCGTAGCCTCGATCCGGTTCCAAAGCGCCGTCTCCGGCGGCAACAGGTCGCGCGTGCCGCGAACGGCTTTCAGTGTGCTCATAACCTCTATAGTCTAAATGTTCGTTGGAGTTGAGTTGGCATTGAGTTGAAAGTGCTCGTACAATCGTTTTGCAGACAGTGCGATTCCCTCACGCCAGGAGAGTTCGGAGTCCAAGGAGCTTTGCCATGATGTTTCATGTAGTTCTGCATCCCGAAGAAGATGGCTGGATTGTGGCCGAGTGCCCCGCGTTGCCGGGTTGCGTAAGTCAGGGGAAGGATGAAAAGGAAGCTCTTATCAATATTCGCGAAGCCATTGGGGGCTGGCTCTGGGCAGAAGATCAGAAGGCGGCCGATTCATTGCCGGCGGGGCAACTGCCTGTGCTCGTAACAGTTTAAAGAGCGTATACTCGTAAATTTTAAAGAGCGTATACTCGTAAATTTTGCCCGAACAATGCGACCCGAACAATGCGAGTATACGCCAGGTCCACGCGCAGCACACAGCAGAGTTTCCTAAAATATATATTCAGAGGGAAAATCTTTGGGAAAGCTCAGCAATATCTCGGGCAAAGACGCGGCTAAAGCATTTGCTAAGGTTGGTTGGCTGGCTCGTGGCCAAGCCGGAAGCCATTTGATCCTCACCAAAGCCGGCATCCGGGCAAATCTCACGGTTCCGCTGCATCCCGAGCTTGCCCCCGGTACTCTGCGAGCGCTGATTCGGGTCGCCGGCCTGACGGTCGATGAGTTTCTAAATCTCTTTTGAGTAAATTACTTTGGTGCGAATTTCTCCCTCAGAACTGAGCCCGGTAAGTGGCCGCTGCTCGCCGGGTGTGGCCTTCCCTCGCTGGTTTATCGTGGAAAGCAGCCCATGAAGCAGACTCTCACACGGCTTGCGCTCACGCTCCCGGTCGTCTGGCTGGTGGTTTCGCTGGTTTTTCTGCTGATTCACCTGGTTCCCGGCGACCCCATCCAGCAGATGCTGGGCGAGGGCGCGACGCCGGCCGACATTGGAGCCTTGCGCCACCAGTACGGCCTCGACCTGCCGCTGGGGACGCAGTACCTGCGCTACTGGGCGGGGGTTCTGCGCGGCGACCTTGGCAACTCCATCCGCCTGCACGACACCGTGGCCCACCTGATCGCCGCGCGCTACCCCTACACGCTGGCTTTGACGCTGACCGCCTTGGCAATGGGGCTGGCCCTGGCTTTGCCCGCCGGAATTCTGGCCGCCGTCAGCCGGGGACGCTGGCTCGACCAGGTCCTCTCCGTCATCAGCCTCTTCGGCCTCTCGGTTCCCGGTCTGGTGCTGGGTCCGGTGCTGATTCTGGTCTTCTCAATCAGCCTCGGCTGGCTTCCCGTCTCCGGGGCGAATGCGGGCGGGGGCAACGGGATCGATTGGCGTTATCTTGTGCTGCCATCGGTGGCCATGGGGGCCTCGCTGGCCGCTATTTTGACCCGGATGGTGCGCACGGCGATGCTCGAAGAGCTGGGCCATGATTACATCCGCACCGCCCGCGCCAAGGGGCTGAGCGAGCGGGCCGTGGTCTGCCGCCACGCCCTGCCCAACGCGCTGGTTCCCATCGTCACCGTGGTGGGCTTGCAGTTTGGCGCTCTTTTGGCCGGGGCGATTGTGACCGAGACGATCTTCAGTTGGCCGGGGCTGGGGCGGCTGACGGTCAGCGCGATCTCCAATCGCGACTATGCGCTGGTGCAGGGCTGCCTGCTCTCGATTGGGCTGACCTATGTGCTGGTGAACCTGCTGACCGACGTGGTGTATTGCTGGGTGAATCCGAGAATGCGGGGATAAGAACAGCTTCTAGCTCCTAGCTTTTAGCTTGGGCTGAAAATGCCGGGAGCAAAAAGCCAGGTTTCTGGCCGTGTGATTTCGTGTTGTGATCGAGTTCCGTCCCCTCCCAGGTCCCAGAAGCGGGACCTGGGGCACTCAGGGTTGATGCAAGAAAAGCGGTCAGAGAACTGGCGGCTAGAAGCTGATTCAAACGCAATCGATCTCAATCAGCTTGGCGTCGAATTCGCCTTCCTCGCTTATCGTCAGCAGCCCCACCGTCACCGGCAACTGAAACCGCCTCGGCCCGCAGGAGCCGGGGTTGAAGTAGAGCACTTCCTTTTTGAAGAACAATCTGGGCACGTGGGTGTGACCGTAGAAGACGACGACAAACTTTCCAGCCGCGGGGTCCAGGTGCAAGGTGTTCAAATCGTGCAACATGTATGTGTAATGGCCGCCGATGAGCACGACCTCGGTCTCCGGCAGCTCGGCGCAGGGGCCTTCGCGGTCCACGTTGCCGCGCACCGCGGTGACGGGAGCAATTTTGCCCAGCTCGTCGAGCACCGACTGCGCCCCCACATCGCCCAGGTGGAGAATGCGTTCGACGCCGGCCAGAGCCGTGCTGAGCTCAGGGCGGAAGAGTCCGTGGGTGTCACTGACGACGCCGATTTTCATTGGACCTCCAGTTGGGCAAAAGCCCGGGCCTGAAGGCCCGGCTCACTCGCTCTCTTTCAGGGGCTGAAGCCTCCTGCTCCCTCCGGAATCTTCGATTTACAACTGTAGTACTAAGACGGGCACCCGGCATTTGCGCGGCCGTCAGACAGATTCATAGCCCCATCTCCAGCCGGGTGCGCGGGTCGAGCTGGTCGCGCAGCGCGTCGCCCAGGAAGTTGAAGCCCAGCACCGCTCCGGCCACCGCGGCGGCGGGAAAGAGCACCATGTGGGGCGAGTCGAACAGGTGCAGCCGGGCGTCGTTCAGCATGGCGCCCCAACTGGGCGCGGGGGCGGGAATGCCCAGGCCGAGAAAGGAGAGCGTGGCCTCGGCCAGGATGACGCCGGCCATGCCGATGGCCGCCTGCACCAGAATCGGCTGAACGATGTTGGGCAGAATGTGGCGGAAGAAGATGCGCAACCCGTTGGCGCCCAGGGCGCGGGCCGCATCCACGTACTCGCGGTCGCGGACGGCCATCACCTGCGCCCGCACCAGCCGAGCATAGCCGGCCCAGCCGCCGATGGCCAGGGCGAGCACCAGGTTGGTGAAGCCCGGTCCCAGAAAGGCGGCAAAGGCGATGGCCAGCAGAATCCCTGGCAAGGCTAGAAAGGTGTTCATGGCGAAGGTGGTGAGGGCGGTGTCAACCCAGCCGCCCAGGTAGCCGGCCAGGCCGCCGACGGTGATCCCCGAGGCCAGCGAGACCGAGACCACCGTGACCGAGACGGCCAGCGAGAGCCGCGCTCCCCACAGCAGACGGGATAGCGTGTCCCGGCCCAGTTCGTCGGTTCCGGCCCAGTGCGCGGCCGACGGGCCTTCGAGGCGATGCACGAGGTCGATAGCGGCCGGATTCGAGGGCGCCAGCCAAGGCGCGGCCAGCCCGCCCACGACGAAGGCCACCAGCAGCAAGACGCCCACCACGGCCAGCGGCTGGCGGCGGATGCGGTGGCGGAGCGCGGGAAGCGAGCTGGCGGCAAAAAAAGTCATCGACAGAGCAAGAATACCGCGACAACCACAGCCAGGCGGGTTCTAATTGGCTATGGTCATTTTCAGGAGAGGCTTATTTTTTTGTCTAGTATTCATTGCACCCATGGTTTTTGCACAGGAGCCGCAGTTCCGGCCATCACGGATTGAAAGCTCTCATGCCATCCAGGCGGAGGCTTGGCAGATTGTCGCGCTGGCCAATCAGGCCCGCGCCGAAGCTGGCGCTGGGCCGCTCAAGTGGGACGCAGCACTGGCGACGGCCGCGCGCGAGCATTGTCTGCAAATGGCCGCCGAAGGGTCGATTGCCCACCGCTATGAGGGCGAACCAGGCCTGGCAAAACGCGCCGCACAGGCCGGTGCTCACTTCAGCCTGGTGGAAGAGAATGTAGCGTTTGGCCCCGATCCGGCCGCCATTCACGAGGGGTGGATGCGCTCGCCCGGCCACCGCGAGAATCTGCTGAATCCCCAGGTCGACCGGGTGGGAGTAGCCGTGGTGGCCAGCCGGGGAGCGATCTATGCCGTGGCCGACTATGAGCGCGCCGTGCCCGTGCTATCGCCGGCCCAGGTCGAGTCCCGAGTCGCCGCGCTGGTCAAGTCCGGCGGGGTCGCCACTCTGCACGATACTGCCGTCGCCCGCACCGCTTGCGCCATGAATCACGGATTCCCCCACTCCTCATCCGGCGCGAAACCCCAATTCATCATGCGCTGGCAGGACGCGGAGTTGAACCGCCTGCCTCGGGAGCTGGCCGAGAAGCTCTCCTCGGGCGAGTTTCGCCAGGCCGCAGTGGGCTGTTGTCCGGCGCAGAATCAGGAAGAGGCCTTCACGGCCTACCGCCTGGCGGTACTGCTCTACTGATTTGTTTGGCTCAGTTTCTCTCCCAGGGCGGTGGAACTTTGACGGAAGCCATTCCCGCGGCGGTTGCCGCCTGAATGCCAATCTCCGTATCCTCGAAAACCAGGCAATCGGCGGGTGCCATCCCCAGCCTTTCGGCGGCCAGCAGAAAGGCGTCCGGGGCCGGCTTGCCGCGGGTGTAGTCGTCCGCGCCGACAATGGTCGCGAATTTATCCAGCAGCCCCAGAGTGGTCAGCGAACGGACAACCGAACTGCGCCTGCCGCCCGAGACCACGGCGAAGGGAAGCTGGCCGTGCCGGGCCTCGATGTGCTCCACCACCTCCGGGATTGCCTTGAGCCGCGGCAGCAGATCGAAGTAAAGCTCTTCCTTGTGCTGGGCGAGGGCCTCGACGGGCATCTTCAGCCCGTTCATCTCGTTCAGCGTGCTGATGATCACGTCAGTGGGCTTGCCGCCCCAGGCGTAAAAGAGCTCCTCGTCGAAGGCGCACTGCCATTCCCCCAGCGCCGCCTTCCAGGCAATGTAGTGCAGCGGCATGGAATCGGCAATCGTTCCGTCGCAATCGAACAGGTAGGCTCGAAAGACGCCTTCGGGCAGTTTCAGTTTCATGCCGCGCAGCCGCCCTCGCCGGGTTTGGTCGGCTCCATCTTCAGAGCGTTGTTGAAGCGGTTGAAGTAGTTGAACAGGCCAATGGCGCAGAGCAATTCGACGATCTCGCCCTCTGAATAGAAGCCGCGCAACTCGGCGAACTGCTCGTCGCTCACCGCATTGGCGTCGCGGGTGACGGTCTCGGCCAGCCGCAGGGCAGCCTTTTCGGCGGGGGTAAAATCCTCGCGCCGGGGCCAGTCGGCCAGGTGCTCAAGCTGTTCGCCGGTCCATCCCAGGTTTTTAGCCAGAATCGTATGGCTGGCCAGGCAATAGGGGGTCTCGTTCACCTGGCTGGTGCGCACGATAATCAGCTCTTTGAGTTTGGCCGGGACCGTGCCGGTCGTGAGCACGGCGCTAAAGTGGGCCTGCATGGTCGCGAAGATCTCCGGCCGGTGGGCCATCACGCGGAACATATTGGGCACATTGCCGCGCAGGGCAAAGACTTTGTCGTAGAGTGCAACCATTTCCGGGGTCACTTCGCTGCGGTCCAGGCGGGAAATTCGGGACATCTGTTCTCCTCATTTCAGCCCCGCTCAAGGCGGGCTTTCGCTTCTTCTATCGTATCGCCAACGCCGGCTCCTGGCACACGCCCCCTTCCAGCGGCCCAGTTCACGTCCTGGCCCTCCCGGTGCGCTGGCGAACTGGCTCTATTCACGAGGCGTTATCGAACGGGCTTGATTCCCAGCGCTAAAGCATTTCCCGCAACGATGTAGACCGAAATCATGTCACTCAAACCGACGCGACCAGCAGGGAGCGGCGGTCCTGAACAAACCAAATCTGATTGCCGGAGTTCACAAACTGGCTCTCTCCATAAGGCACACTGGACCTCGCCACAATGGGCCTTGCCACAGCAGGAATACCTCCCAACCGGGCAGAATTTTGACGCGCATCGCGCTCTCTGCTACCTTGGTAATGGGCGATTTGATGCACGACACTCCTCAGTAGCTC
>PMPH01000123.1 GCA_003161045.1 Acidobacteriaceae bacterium | reverse complement strand
CTTCGAGATTGAGCGCGGCCTCCTATTTTGACGCTCGTCAATGGCCCGGTCAGAGTCCCGCCGCTCAGCGGCATCGCGCCCAGATTCGCCAGTGCGCCGGCAGCCGTGCTTGCTCCCGTGCCGCCGTTCGCCACCTGCACAATCCCGGTCACATTGGAGGATGTGCCTGACACGTTGCCTGTAACATTACCCGTAACATTTCCGGTCAGCGGCCCGTTGAACTGCGGAGCCGTCAATGCTCCCGTCATCGCCCCGCCCGCCAGCGGCACCGCCAGGGCGAAGGTATCGTCCACGTAATGCTTGTCTGCCGCCTGCAGCGGTTGTGTCGGGTCCGCATTCAGATAAAGCGGCCCGGTCAGTGTCCCGCCCGACGCCGTAAGCTGGCTTACTGAAAGCTCTGCGATCGACTGATCTACATACGCCTTGCTTACCGCCTGGACTGCCTGTGCCGCCGGCATCAACTGCGCCTGAACCTGCGCCAGGGTCGCCTGCGCCGCCGCCGGCACCACCCAGTACTGGGTTTTCGTCGAGCCATCACTCAGGTAGTAAACCGCCGTGTAATACTCCCCCGACGGCGTCGCCTCCTGGTTAGGAGCAAGATTTACGCTCACAAATCCATCCGAGGCGATCGTCACACTCATGCTCTCGGCCGTCACCAGCTGACCGCTCGCCGTCGTAAACGATGGCCAGCTCAGCATCAGCGTCCCGGTGCCAGGCTGACCGTTCGCCAGGTACACCGTCCCCTGAACTGTCGTCGTCGTAAGCGCCTGCGCCCAGGCCGCGTTTCCCAATCCCGCGGCCATCAGGCACATTGCTATCGACAGCCGTTTCATCCATCCGCCGGCGCGCAACCACTCGTGATTTGTGAGCTTCATCCGTCTCTCTTCTTTCTTCTTGGGAAAACCGCAAAGAGCCCGTTCCCTCTCCGCCGTCATCCCCGCAAAATCTTCTCTTCAGGCCACCTGGAAACTGCTTCCAAGGCCGCCTCAATCCCACTCGACCTGAAACTTGCCAACCCGCTAACTGGCTAACCCCGCGAAGCGAGGGCTAACTTGCCGCATCTGTCAGCCCCCCGGCTGCGCCCGCCCCGTTCTCAAGAAGCTGGGCGCAGACGGATCGAAAGCCTATCTGGAGCAGAACCGGAGAAAAACCGCATTTGTTCCTGCTTTCCCCCCTCAACTCATTCAGGCCATCTTGTTAGCCCTTCGGTTCATACCGTCCGAAGCCCATCTCCAACACCACTCCATGCGCATCGCCATCCCACTCCGGCTCCGCGGCCAGTTTCTCTGCCAGGCTGTGAAGACGCAGCACCATCCCTTCGTCTTCACAATCAATTTGTCCCTCTGCTAGAGCAAACAGCAGTTTTGCGCTGCTGGCATTGCCGCCAAGCGTACTTTCCAGCAGCGACATCGCAATCTTCTCACTGTTTTCCTCCAGAGTTTTGTCTGCCGCCGCGTTCAGCTTCGCTCTTCCACGGCCGCTTGCTTTCTTCTGGGACCCTGTTCCATGCGGTCTTACTGCCACCGCCTTCTTTTGTCTTGCCAAAACCATCTGTCCGCCAATCCCGTCCCACCATTCCACGGCCTTGCATACTTCTCCGTAGAAAGGGAAAGGGCAATTCCTCTTGGGAACCACCCCTGCATTCGCCGAATTGGTCTCATCGCGTGCCGCTAGCGCTCAGCGCTTCTTCTTGCTCTGGAAGCCGCCTAGCACCATCCCTCGCAGCCCCGCGTCAACTCGGAGAATGCTCCAACATCTTCAAGAGCCGCCCCGTCTAAGCCATTTCGCCTTAAGCCGCTTTCGCCACAGCCCTGCGCGGCTCTTCGCAAAGGTCAAAACGCCCATCCGCTCTTTGAAAACATCTTCAGCCTCTCCCCACGCCTGTGAATCCGCGGAAGTAGTCCGGAAAAAATTAGGAGTGCCTCGTCTTCTCTCCCTGTCGCCTAATTCCTCTTTGAATGTTCTTAGCTTAACGAATCTCCCAGGAATTCCCTGCAACCTCTTAGGAACCGCGTTCCTCATGCATTATCAACGTCTTAGCCGTATGTCTCCGGTCTCGGTTCTTTGACACTAAACCAAAGTGGAACAAACTTTTCCCAGAATGAATGTGGCTCCGCGCAATGACATCTGCCGCCCGCCTGGTAAATAATCAAACCTGATGGCCGCCAACGGTCCTCCGATCAAACTACGAGGTGTTTTTCCCATGGAACTCCACCAGAAAGTCGCCGACTTTACCTTGCAAACCGACGAGGAGAAAACCGTCAGCCTCTCCGGCTATGCCGGCCAGCCGGTCATCCTTTTCTTTTATCCCCGTGCCAACACGCCCGGCTGCACCATCGAGGCCTGCGGCTTCCGCGACGCCTTCAAAAAACTCCAGGCGGCTGGCGCGGTGGTGCTGGGCATAAGTCGCGACACGCCCAAAGCCCAAGCCAAATTCCGCGCCCAGTACGATCTGCCCTATACGCTCCTGGCCGATGTGGATGAAAAGGTCTGCAATCAGTTTGGCGTATTGAAGGAAAAGAATATGTACGGCAAGAAGGTGTGGGGCATTGAGCGGACCACCTTTGTCATTGGCCCCGACCAGACCCTGCTGCACATCTTTCCCAAGGTCACGCCCGCGGGCCACGCCGAAGAGGTGCTGGCCATGCTGAAAGAATGGAAGAAAGCCAAAAAATAGGGCAGAGGTAGCGCAAAAACTGGGCATTTTCGCGGACAGCGCATTGTCCTGGGTGCCCCACCCTCGCCGCGTCGTTGTTTTTGCGGCTAGGGTGGGATAGCAAGATGCTGCTCTTACAAAACCGCTAAAATGTTCTAACTCGCTAACTCCGCGAAGCGGAGCTAACTTGCTGCATTTTTCAAAAACTTTCCACGTCTGCGGCCCCTCGGACTTGAAAGCGCATCTATTTTTTGGGCTTGCCAGCCGTATAGCTGGTGACGAGCTTCTCGCCGGCCTGCTCCAGAATTCCCCTCACATCATTGGCAAATTGTCCGGTCGGAGCCAGTTCCAGGTACTTCTGGTAAGCCTCCGCGCAGCCAGAAGGAAGAATGTAACGCCCTGTCTTGGCATCGACTTCGGCCTTCGCAATTAACCCCTGGCCCTTGAGGTAGTAAAGAATGGGCTGGCCGGGATCAACCTGGATGGCCTTGTCCGCGGCGGCCACCTGGGCCTCTCCATTATTCATCTGGTAAAAGATCACGGCCTCATTTTTCAGATAAACTCCCGCCGAGGCCGGATTGGCCTTGGCCGCCGCATCATAGGCCGCACTCGCCTCGGGGACCTTCCCGGTGCGCGCATAAATCTCGCCCAGACCGGCATCGGCCGCGCCCTGAACTTGCGGGTTCGGCTTCTTTGACGCAGCCTCCAGCTCAAGAACCTTCTTGTAGGTCGTCTCCGCGTCTTCGTACTTCTTCAGGCCGATCTGCGCCTGCGCCAACTGCACCCAGAGAACCGAAGCGTCGGGCTTGACCGCGGTGTCTTTCAGCATGAGGGTTTCCACCTCGGTGAACTTCGCAGTCCTGATCTCGGCTTCCTTGGCTTCAATCTCTGCCTTGGTGGCATTGGCGCCGAGAACCTGGAGTGCCGCCGCATGCGCTCCGTCGGCGTCATTGAGATCCTGGCTGGCGGCCTTCAGGTCGTCATTGATGCTTTTGATGACCTCGTTGGTCTTCATAGCCTCGGAGTTGTGCTTTCTGAGCTCCTCCAACTGCTTTTTCTGCTCCGCGGACAGGTTCTTGTCGATGAATTCCTTGCGGGACATATCGTCGTCCTGAAGCAGATCCTGGCCGGCCATGATCTTGACGTTATCGATGGAGTCGTTCATCTTGTCGAGCGGCGTGTCGGGCTGGCGGAAGACCAGGGTATAGGCGCCGGGAGACGCCTCACCAGCATAGTCGCCGGTCGAGGAGAGCGGAAAGGTGTACTTTGAGGTGCGGCCGCCGTCATTCGAGAGACTTACCGTTCCCGAAGTTCTTGGGGCTCCTTCCGGTCCGGTCACGCGGCCGTGGATCTTGCCCGTGGGCCCCTTGGGCGCGCTGGGAGCCGTGTTCGCCGCGGGAGTTTGCGCAAGCGCGGGCAAAAGGGCAAATGCTAACAGGCCCAGCCAAAGCGAAATCGTGCGTTTCATCTTCGTCTCCTTGGAAGCGGCGCGAACAAGACTGCCCGCATGTTCAAAAAACTCGTGCCATCGATCATCAATTCTGGCCACGGCAACCGGCACAGGCCGCCGCGACGCAAAAAACCAGATTCCGGTACTGCCGCCGGTAAACAGTACTCAAGTTAAATCCAATCGCTTCCTTAGCACAAGGACTCTGACCGGATCGCACTTTGCCCCCCTGGCCACAAACCGTGTCGAGGCGAACCACTAATCCATTTTCAGCCTCTCGTGCAGTGTGTCCGCAAGGCCGCCGCGTGTGGCCTTTATCACACCCTAGAATAGGAGTATGACCACCACGATTCGCCCGGCAACCCGCGCGGATGTACCGCGGATTCTGGCCTTTATTCGCGCACTGGCCGCCTACGAGCGAGAGCCTGAAGCCGTTCTGGCGACCGAGGTCGGCCTGGAGCACGACGGATTTGGGCCCAATCCCTTTTATTTCTGTCTGATAGCCGAGCACGAAGGCCGCCCGGCGGGCTTTGCCCTCTATTTTTTCAATTACTCCACCAGGCTGGGCCGGCCAGGGCTCTACCTCGAGGACATCTTTGTCGAGCCGGAATTTCGTGGCTTGGCAATCGGCAAATTGCTGCTCAAACGGGTGGCGGCCATCGCCGTGGAAAAGGGCTGTCTCCGCCTGCAATGGGAGGTTCTGGACTGGAACACCCCGGCCATCGAGTTCTACCAGGCCATGGGGGCCGAGTTCGTGGACGAATGGCGGAATGTGCGCGTGACCGGCGAGGCGCTGAAGCGGCTGGCCGGGGTGGCAGCGGCAACCGAGAATCCGCCGTTTGCGTCTTCCCCTGCGCTGGGCGCCCCGTCCTACTCTCATCCTGAGCCAGCGAGACGAGTCCAAGAACACGCTTCCTGCATTCCTGGCGAAAGAGCGGGAAACAGTGAATCGCAATCCTCGCCCGCAGCTTTGGAGGCCGCACAATGAGAATTCGCGTCATCGGCGGCGGACTTGCCGGCTCGGAAGCGGCGCTGACCGCGGCGCGGCTAGGCTGTCAGGTGGACCTCTACGAGATGCGGGCCATTGTGGACGGCAAACCGCGCCTTACCCCGGCCCATCAAACCACGGACTTCGGCGAACTGGTCTGCTCCAACTCGCTGAAGAGCGAGTCGCCCAACACCGCCCCCTGACTGCTGAAGCAGGAGATGCGCCGCGCCGGTTCGGCGCTGATGCGCATCGCCGACGAAACCGCTGTTCCCGCTGGCCACGCCCTGGCCGTCGATCGCGTCGAATTCTCCCGCCGCATCACCGAAGCCATTGCCGCTGAGCCGCGCATTCGCGTCTTCCGCGAGGAAGTCACGAGCCTTGGCGCTCCACTCATCCAAAACGAGGACGGCACGAAGTGCACCATTCTGGCCACCGGCCCTTTGACCTCCGATGCCTTGTGCGCCGAAATCGAACGCCTCACTGGCTCTGGCCACCTGGCCTTCTACGACTCGATCTCGCCCATCGTCGAGGCCGACTCCATCGACATGGACCGCGTTTACTTCGCCGCCCGCTGGGACAAGGGCACGGCCGACTACATCAACTGCCCCATGGACCGCGTCGAGTACGACCGCTTCCTCGATGCGCTGCTCGCGGCCGAGCCTGCCGAAGCCAAGGAGTGGGAAAAACTCGATTACTTTGAGGGCTGCCTGCCCATCGAGGTTCTCGCCCGCCGCGGCCGCGACACCTTGCGATTCGGTCCCATGAAGCCCGTCGGCCTGCGCGACCCGCGCACCGGACGGACACCTTGGGCCGTGGTGCAGTTGCGCAAGGAGAACCTGCGCGCCGCAAGTTACAACCTGGTCGGCTTTCAGAACCACCTCAAATTCGGCGACCAGGCGCGGGTGCTGAGGCTGATTCCGGGCCTGGAAAACGCCCGTTTCCTGCGCTACGGCCAGATTCATCGCAACACCTACATTCAGGCACCGCTGCTGCTGGACGAGACTCTGCGCCTCAAAACCCAGCCGCGAATCCTCTTCGCCGGCCAACTCTCCGGCGTCGAGGGCTATACCGAATCCATCGCCACCGGCCTGCTCGCCGGCCTCTACGCCGCCTCACTGGCCTGTGGTGACGCGCCAACGCCTGCCCCTCGTTCGAGCGCCCTCGGCTCCCTGGTGCATTACATCACCCATGCCAGCCCCAAGGACTTTCAGCCCGCCAATATGACCTTCGACCTGCTGGAACCGCTCGAAGAAGAACTGCGCAAGAAAATCCGCGATAAAAAGGAGCGCCACCGCCTCCAGTGCGAGCATTCGCTGGCGGCCTTCGACGCCTGGTGGACGGCAGCCAGCCGCGTTGCTCCCTGAGAAATTCATCCGGCCCTATAGCTCCGGCCCGAACGAATAAAGCAAATTCGGGTGCCCCATCCTTGCCGCGCCTTTGTTTTTGCGGCTAGGATGGGGTTCGCACGATGCCCCCATGACATGAACAGTGAAAATGCTACAAAGCCCGAAGTCCTATCCCTCACAGCCACGCATAACAAGCTAACTCGCCAACTCGCTATTGCCGCGAAGCGGCGCTAACCTGCTGCTTTTGGCCCTAGCCAGGTACCTCACTCTGTCCGCATCCATTTTCGCCGCATGCCGGGTGCCCCATCCTTCGCGCATTTTACGATGGGTGGAAAACGTGAATCCTCGCTACTGAAATCTGAACGCCCCGCCTTCTATCCGCACCTTCACCGGGTCAGCCTCGTTCGCCGCCTGTTAATCTGGGCGCATGGGCAAGCAGGACTGGGAGGCGGAAAAGATCGCCAGGGCGCGGGAGCGGTTGCTGCAGTGGTACGAGCGCAACCGGCGTGACCTGCCTTGGCGGCGCAACCAGAACCCCTACGCCGTCTGGGTCTCCGAGATCATGCTGCAACAGACTCGCGTCGCGGTGGTGGTCGAGCGCTACCAGGCCTTTATGGAGCGCTTTCCCACGCTGGTTTCGCTGGCGCTGGCGCCGGAACAGGAGGTGCTCGCCCTGTGGAGCGGCCTGGGCTACTACCGCCGGGCGCGGATGCTGCACAAGGCAGCGCAGTTTGTCGCCAGCCATCACCAGGGCAACCTGCCGCATTCCGCGGCGGAATTGCGGCTGCTGCCCGGCATTGGGCCCTACACGGCCGCGGCCATCGCCAGCATCGCCCACGGCGAGCGGGTGGCCGTGGTGGACGGCAACGTGGAGCGGGTGTTGTGCCGGTTGCAAGGCTGGAAGGCAGTCAGCCGCGCCACCGGCGGAGCCTCACTCCGGCGCAAAATCGAGGCGCTGGCCGCCGATCTAGTTTGCCCGCTGCGGCCAGGGGATTTCAACCAGGCGCTGATGGAGTTGGGCGCCACCCTCTGCCTGCCGCGCAATCCGCAATGCCTCGTCTGCCCGGTAGCCAGCGACTGCAAAACCCAGGGCGAGCACCAGACCGCGCCGAAGCCGCGAATGCTGAGCCGCGAGGTTGCCCACGCGCTCTCGGTGCGCACCGGGCGAGTGGCCGGCCACTTCAACCGCGAGGTGCTGCTCGAACAGCGGCCCGCTTCGCTGACCGTGATGCCCGGACTCTGGGAGCTTCCCCAACTCCGCGAGGCTCAGGTTCCCGAAGAGGAACTGCGTCTGACGGTGCGCCACGCCATCATGCAGATCAACTACTACGTGCGCATCCGCACGGTTTTTGAAGACGATATCGACGCGCTGACCCTTGCCGCCGGCCTGCGGCGCTGGATTCCGCTGGGCGAGGCCGCCGGAATGGCGCTGACCGGGCTTACCCGCAAGGTGCTCACCCGCCTGCGCCTGCTGCCCACGGCACCGCTCGACGCCATCGCCCCACAGGCCGAGCAAAACGCACGCTGAAGGAACGAATGCATCCTGACGCTCTCTTGGCGCATCCACTGAGCACTGAGCATTTGCCGCGAGAGCAGGAATTCTCCAGCGCCGCGGCGCATCTGGCAACGCAACGCGCACAGATTCAGTCAGTTACAAGGAGGAATAATGGCAAGCAAGGCTAGTGCGGTCTGGACAGGTTCACTCAAGGAAGGCAAGGGCACGATCTCGACGGCAACGGGTGTACTGAACAATGCAAACTACTCTTTCGCCACGCGTTTTGAAGGCGCCGCATCCGGTACCACCCCCGAGGAGCTGATCGCCGCGGCCCATGCCAGTTGCTTCTCGATGGCCCTGGGTGCGCAACTGGGCGCTGCGGGTCTGACGCCCACGAAGATCGAAACCCACGCGGCCGTCACGCTAGGCAAGGTCGAGGGCGGATTCGCCATCACCCGCATCACGCTCTGCGCCAACGCCAGCGTTCCCGGCGCATCCAAGGAGGCCTTCGACAAGGCCGCTGCCGAAGCCAAGGCCGGCTGCCCCATCTCGAAGCTCTTTGCCAACAACACCGAAATCCTGCTCGACGCCAAGCTGGTCTAGCCAGAGCATCATCTCGAAGAGTCTCTGGATCGAGCATTTACACGGAAGGTGCATTCTCATGGGTGCCCTACCCTTTCGGCTGCGCTCAGGGCAGGCTTTCGCCGCCACGAGCGCCACCCTCACCATCCAGGGTGCCCACCTTCAGCATTATGGGCTTCCACCCTTACCGCCATGGGTGCCCCAACTTCACCGCGTCTTCGCTTTTACGGCTAGGGTGGGAAACCACGATGCTGGCCTTGCAATAACTGTGAAAATGGCCTAAGCCAGACTCAGACAACGTGGCGGGAGCCGAAAGCTCCGGCGCTTTCGCGCATTCTCACGCATGGAAATAGTCGGTACTGCCCCGAAAAGCCCGCCGCGATAAACTGCGAATGAGGAAGCAATTTTGAGCGCAAAAAGCCCAGCAGGGCACGAGGAGACGGCCGCCGCTGGAGAAGCGGAATTACGCACGGGCAGCGGCATCTCGCACGCTTGGCGCGCCTTGCGCCATCGCAACTTCCGGCTCTTCTTTGGCGGCCAATCCATATCTCTGATCGGCACCTGGATGACGCGCGTCGCCACCGGCTGGCTGGTCTACCGGCTGACCGGCTCGGCGCTGCTATTGGGCACGGTCAGCTTTGCCAGTCAGATTCCCTCATTTTTACTGGCGCCCTTTGCCGGCGTCTGGGTCGACCGGCTCGACCGCCGTCAGGTTCTGGTCTGGACCCAGACCCTCTCCATGATCCAGTCTCTGGCGCTGGCCTGGATGACGCTTTCCGGCCGGATCACTGTCTCCTGGCTGCTGGCCCTGGGAGCGATGCAGGGCCTGATCAATGCCTTCGACATGCCCGGCCGGCAGGCCTTCATGGTGAAGATGGTCGACGACCGGCGCGACCTGCAGAACGCCATCGCCATCAACTCCTCGATGGTGAACATGGCGAGGCTGATCGGCCCCTCGCTGGCCGGCATGCTGATTGCGGCCACTAACGAGGGCTGGTGCTTTTTTGTCGATGGCGTCAGCTATTTGGCAGTGATTGCCTCGTTGCTGATGATGCGCCTGCACGCACCCGTAGTAAAGCGAGAGGCCGCCTCGACGCTCGCCGAATTGAAGGCCGGCTGGACCTATGTCTCTCAGTTCCTGCCCATTCGCACCATTCTGCTGCTGTTTGCCGTGGTGAGCCTGATGGGGATGCCGTTCGTGGTGCTGATGCCGATCTTCGCAGCCCGCGTGCTCCACGGCGGACCGCACACACTCGGATTCCTGACGGGTTCAATGGGGTTGGGTGCGCTCATCTCGGCTCTCTCGCTGGCCGCGCGCAGGCACGTACTAGGGCTGGTCAAAATGATTCCCTTCGCCGCGGCCGTCTTCGGCCTGGGATTGATCGGCTTCGGGCTTTCGCACAACTTCTGGCTCTCGATGTTCATGGTCTTTATCGCGGGCATGGGCATGATGCAGGGCATGGCGGCCAGCAACACCGTCATTCAGACCATCGTAAGCGAAGACAAGCGCGGGCGCGTAATGAGCTACTACACAATGGCCTTCGTGGGCATGGCGCCGTTTGGCAGCCTGCTGGCCGGCGCCATGGCTCATGTAGTGGGCGCGCCCTGGACCGTAATCGCAAACGGCGCCCTGGTCCTGGCGGGGGCGGCTTGGTTTGCGACGCGGCTCCCGGCGGTGCGGCGCGAGATTCGGCCCATCTACCGGGAAATGGGTATTCTGCCCGCCGAGCAAGGGATCCAGCAATGAGCGATTCAACTCATCATCGCTCTTGTTCCCCACCTGTCCGGAGCCTCTTGATGGCTGAGATTGAAACCGGGCCGCACACGGGACCGGAGGCTTTTTCACTTCTTCTCTTCACAAAAACCTGGGTGTAAAGTGGCTTTTCTTTAGGAAAAGCCATTTTACAGGCCGCTGTGACGTCAAGATGTAGGTGAAATTGCTCCTGGCGGCAAGCTTTACCGGGTTTTCGGCGCGGAGGCGGGCTGGGGCTGGTACAACTCCGGGCTCTTCGGCTTGACCATCCGTCCCGCGTCGCTTTCCGGATGCGCCGATTCGCCCCTTAGCATCTTCACTGCATGAGGAAGCGCGGCAGCGATTGCGTCCAGGTTTTCGATCGCGCCTTTCAGGCTTCCCGGCAGGTTCACAATCAGCGTCTCGCGTCTCACGCCCGCCACGGCCCGCGACAACAGCGCATTCGGAGTCTTCAACGCGGAAGCCGCCCTCATCGCCTCGGCCAACCCTGGCAACTCGCGGTCGATCACCATTCTCGTAGCCTCGGGCGTCACATCCCGCGCTGAAATTCCCGTGCCCCCGGTGGTGACAATCAGGTCAACCCGGCGATCGCACAGTTCCTTCATGGCTTCCGCAAGCTGGTCAATCTCGTCGGGAATCGTCCTGGTCCAAGCTATGTGTGCTTGCAGCTTGCTACTCAGCAGGTTGGCAACCGCCGGCCCGGCCGTATCGATCATCGTACCCGCCGCGCAGCGGTCTGAAACAGTAATCACGGCGGCCTGAATCGCCGCGCGCGGGACCTTTTCCACAACCTCGACCGCGGCGCCGGGCTCCAGTTTCCCACCTTCAAGAACCCGGGCAAAGAGTCCGGTGCGTGGCATGATGCAGTCGCCCGTAGAATAGTAAATCGCGCAGCGTGTATGGCAAACCTTGCCAAGCTGGGTCAACTCCAGCAGCACATCTCCAATTTTCAGCCGCGACCCAACCCCCAATTCATCCGCATCGATACCGTCGATCACCAGGTTTTCGCCAAACGCGCCAGGCTCCAGGGTCAATCCCTTGGCGCGCATCGACTCAATGTCGACGTGCGCCAGCAGGCTCACCTGCCGGTGCCAGTCTCCGGCGTGCGCATCGCCCTCCACGCCGTGTTCCACCAAAAGGTTGGCCGAGAGAACCTCGTGCTTGGCGATGCCCTTGTTGGCCGAGATGCAGATGTGCAACAGCTTTCCCGCCGCCATATTATTCCTTTGCGCGATATTGGCCGCTGCGCCCGCCCGATTTGGCCAGAAGCCGAAGGCCGTCCAGCCGCATTTCCTTGGAAAGCGCCTTCAGCATGTCGTAAAGTGTCAGTCCGGTGATCGATGCGGCCGTAAGCGCCTCCATCTCGACCCCGGTATTACCGCAGGTTTTTACCTTGGAGCGGATCACAATGCGGTCATCCAGCACTTCCATGTCGACCGACGCATGGGTAAGACGCAGCGGATGGCAGAGCGGAATCAGATCCGAGGTGCGCTTGGCTCCCATGATTCCGGCAATGCGCGCCGTCTCAAAAATGTTGCCCTTCGGTGTGTCGCCGCTGCGAATTTTGCTCATCACCGCAGCGCCCACCCACAGCACGGCCTCGGCTTCGGCCTCGCGCAGGGTCTCGGCCTTGGCGCTCACGTCGACCATGCGCGGCAAGCCCTGACTGTCCAGATGCGTCAATTCGCCCGTCGCGGCCGCCGCATCCATCGCCTCTGTTTCATTCAGCGAACTCATTCGCTACCCTCCGATCCGGCTCATCGCCAGATCGCTATCCATGCTCTGCGGCGGAATCTTGCCCGCAATATAAGAATCGAATTCCCGCTCCGCCACGCTGCTCTCCACGGTTCTCAACAAAAGAGGCAGATCAAGCTGCAGCGGGTCCATCAGGCAGCGGCGAAGCTGGCCGCGAGCGTCCATGCGCAGCCGGTCACAACGGTCACAGAAGGGATGGGAACGTGGCGTAATCCAGCCGACGGTCAACCGTGTCCCGCGCCAATCGACAAATGTCCGCCGCGCCGAGCCGCTCGTCTGCTCCTCGGCCGGAGTCACCTCAGCGCCCAGCCCCTCGCAAACCTCGTCTACAGAGACGAATTCAGATTCACACCAGGCGCGCTCCGTCCCGGTGCGCATCAGTTCGATAAAACGAATCTCAAAGCCTGTTTGAGCCGCATAGTCCAGCAGGGACGGCACTTCCAGCTTCCACGTGGACCGCCGCAACACCGTGTTCAGCTTGATCGGCGTCAGCCCTGCTTCCTGCGCCGCTGCAATGCCGGCCAGTGTGCTCTGCAGGTTTCCTCCCCGCGTCACCTCGGCAAACCGTTCTTTATCAATGGAATCGAGCGAAAGGTTGATGCGATTCAGCCCTGCCGCTTTCAGGCTGGAGGCCATCCGGGGTAAAAGCACTCCGTTGGTGGTAAGGCACAACTCCCTCACCCCAGTAATCGCCGCCAATTCCGTCACCAAATGCACAATCCCGCGGCGCACCAGGGGCTCTCCGCCGGTAAGCCTGATCTTGTTTATACCGGTATGGGCGGCCAGCCATTCAACGAGCTGCCGCGTGGTTTCCAATGGCAGCAGATCCTCGTGCGCCACATTGGGCACACCTTCGGCGGGCATACAGTAGCGACATCGAAAATTGCAGCGATCGGTAATCGAGAGGCGGAGGTGACACAACCGCGCGCGGGAAAGCGCGCCGGGCAGCTCGCTCGACGCGATTTCCGACCGGGGATGCAACTGCACGAGTGGTGCCGACATTCAGTCTCCCTTGTGGGTGCCGGACAAGCAGGAAGAAGTGACTCCGCATGTAGCACTTAAAATGCTATCATGCGGGGTCATTGCGCATACCCGGCGCTTGCCTTGGTGGTGGCGGGGCGATCGGTGCGGAGATTGTGGCGCATTCGCGACCGCCCGCTGCGGGCTTCCTGGGGGGAGCCGTGGGCAGCGGGCGCGCCTGTATTCTCCGGGTGGGTAAGGCTACTTCTTGTAGTAGGCGGCGTTGATTTCGATGAACTTCTTGTTTTCGTCGCTCAGCTCATCATCCTCGAAGATGGCCTCGCGCTCGCAGGTGGCGATGCAGGAGCCGCAGTTGACGCAGGCGGCGGGGTCGATGTAGAGCTGGGGCACCTCGGCGAGCTTGGGCTCGTCGGCGGTGGGGTGGATGGCCTCGACCGAGCAGACATCGACGCAGAGCAGATCCTTGGTACAGTTGTCAGTGATAACGGCAAATTTGGACATGGTTC
>PMPH01000008.1 GCA_003161045.1 Acidobacteriaceae bacterium | reverse complement strand
GCACTTCCGCGGCCGTTTCGCGCATCGCGATCTCGACAGCGAGGTTGACGGGAAAGTGGTAGACGCCGCAACTGATGGCTGGGAAGGCAAGAGTCCGCAGGCCGTGTCTGCGCGCGAGCGCAAAACAAGAACGATAGCAACTGGCAAGCAGTTCGCGTTCTCCGTGTTCTCCGCCATTCCACACCGGGCCAACGGTATGAATGATATATCTGGCGGGCAGGCGATAACCCCTGGTCAATTTCGCCTGGCCTGTCTTGCAACCGTGGAGCAGACGGCACTCGCTGAGAAGTTCCGGGCCGGCAGCGCGATGGATGGCCCCATCGACCCCTCCGCCACCAAGGAGTGAGCAGTTGGCGGCGTTGACGATGGCGTCAATGGCCAGGGTTGTGATGTCCGTCTTGAGAATTGCGATTCGAGAGGCCGCTTCGCTCATTGGAACGTACTCCTACCACAGCAACGCAGAATGCGACAAATAGGTTTTCTATTCGGTTGTATCCTGAAATGAACCGGACACTACTGAGCAAGCATATGCCAGAGGCGGATTCATGCAACATCGAGTTGAACAGACGATTATAAGGTCCTAGCCTCGAAGGGTAGGCAATTCCACAGTTGGCTCAGGATAAGGTATGGTAGACGTCATGGACCGCGCCTTTGATGACCTTGTAGCGTCCCTGATCGAGGGGGAGCGGGAGCACTGTCTGGCGCTGGTCGGAGAGTTAATCGCCAAGGGGCGGCAGCCGGCAGAAATCGTTACCGACGGCATCGAAGTAGCCATGGGCGCGCTTGACCGCAAGTGCACCGCCGAGCAATTCAATCTGCTGGAAATCATGCTGGCCGGGCGGGCGGTGATGGCGGTGATCCACCGGCTGTTTCCCGGAGACGCCGATCTACCCAATCCCCGCGCCACCGTGATCGCGGCAGTTCTGGAGGGCGACATCCACGATATCGGTAAATCCATCCTCAAGATATTGCTGACCGGAGCCCATATCAAGGTGATCGATTGCGGCAAGGACACGTCGGTCGCCGCCGTGGTCAAGGCCGCTGCCGAAAGCGGCGCGGTGGCGGTGTGCCTGAGCGGCCTGATTTCTAGCGTCATTCCTCTGGTGCGACAGGTTAAGCCGGCACTGGGCGCCGCCGGGCTCAGCCATGTCAAGGTGTTAGCCGGCGGTGCGGCACTCAAGCAGTGCACGGCCGACACCTTGGCGGTGGATTTCGTCGGTCAGACCGCTTTCGACGCCGTCCATTACGTCGGCGCCTTGCTGGACGGTGTTTATGCTGGCCATTGAACGACTGCAGCGGACCATCCTGCGCCAATCCTGCGACCGCCCCCCAGTGATTCCCCAGATTTTTGCCCATGCTGCCAAGGTGGCAGGCAAAAGCATGGACGACTATCTGGCATCTGCGGCAACCGCGGCCGAATGCCAGTTGGCTGCGTGGCGCCACTACGGGCTCGATGCGATCTTCGCCGTACTCGACCTTACGATCGAGGCCGAATCGCTGGGCGGCACGGTGATCCGCCATCCCGGGATTTATCCGGCGATCAGCGATCCGCCCTTCACTCCCGATCGTGACTTTACCCGGCTGGCACCGCCCGATCCGGCGACCGCCGGGCGTATGCCGGCGGTGGTCGAGATGGTGGCGCGAATGCGGGCCGGCGTGGGCGACGCCGCCGCGGTGATCGGCCTGGTCCAAGGCCCGATGACCGGAGCGGTGCAGTTTGTTGGAATGCAGCGCGCGCTGTTCCTGGCGATCGATGAACCTGATCGCTTCGTCCATCTGCTCGACTACGCCACAGAGGTTGCCCGATCGTTCGGTTCCGCCCAGTTGGCGGCAGGGGCAGACATCGTGCTGGTGTTCGATCCGGCCGCCAGCCCTGAAATCGTACCGGCAGGACTGTTTCGCGAGTTGGTCGGTCCCCGGGTTGCCCATCTGGCTGCTTCTTTCAAGCAGGCAGGGGCCAAGGCCAATTGGCTTCACATCGCCGGGCAGACCGCTGCGATCTTGCCGCTTTATTCTTCCTTCGGCTTCGACATCGGCAATGTCGATTACTGCGTCGATTTGGACACGGTGCTGGAAACCTTGGGCGAAGACTCCCTGTGTCTGGACGGCAACATCAAGCCTTTGAGTTTCGTTACCGATAGCGCGGACAGCATTCGCCAGACCGCCGATGCGCTGCTCGCCCGGTTCGACGGACGTGGCGGCTTCATCCTGTCTTCGGGATGCGAGATTCCTCCGGAGGCCGAGGAGGCCAACGTCGCGGCGCTGGTTACCGCCGCCCAGGATTGGAAAAAGGGACGACGCTGATGGCGGAGCCGTGCTGTCATATCGGGGTACGCCGCGAGGGTGAACCGGACCACGCCGTTCGTCAGGCCGTCTTTGTTCCCGGCGTCACTTTGCGCGACATTCTCAACAGCGGCAGCCTGCGAGTCCGATCGGCCTGCGCTGGGATCGGTGCCTGTGGGCTGTGCCGGGTGCGTATCGACACCGGTTACGCCGGACCGCCCACGCCAGCGGAATTATTGCATCTGGGCGAGGAGGCCATTGCCCGAGGCGTGCGCCTCGCTTGTCAGATTGTCCCCGAAACCAGCATGGACGTCACCGTTCTCTCGCAGGCGCGGCCGTCCCCCTGGCGTGCGCCGATTCTCGCCCCTTATCGACCGGACTACCCCATTCCCGTCACTGCCGTCCCGTCCGATGCCCGTCTCGGCGTGGCCGTGGACCTGGGCACGACGAACATCTCATTGGCGATTTGCGATCTCGTGACGGGACAGCGTTGCGCCGTACGGATGGGACCCAATCCACAAATTGGCTTTTCCTCCGACGTGATCGGCCGCCTGCAAATGGCCGCCGAGTCGCCCGCGATGCAAAGGCAGATGCAATCCATGGCGGAAAATGCCATCCACGAAGCCCTCTTCGATCTGTTGCGAGGCGAAGGATTCCTGCCGGCTTCCGTGGCGCGGCTGCGGATTGTCGGCAACGCGGCGATGCTGACGCTTCTTTGCGGCGGCGACCCACGGCCCCTGCTGGAACCTAAGCAGTGGCTCCGCTTGCATGACAGCGATGTGTTCCTTCATCCCGGCTTGGCCAGCTTGCTCGATCTAAACCCCGGTACCGATGTCGCTTTGGTTCCGGCGCTGGGCGGGTTCGTCGGTTCGGATCTGATCCTGGGAGTCGTCCACACCCGGATGATCGAGCTTCCTCCGCCCACCGCCCTTATCGATTTCGGCACCAATTCAGAGATGGGCCTGTGGGATGGCCGGCAATTGTGGGTGACAGCGGCGGCCGGCGGTCCGGCCTTCGAGGGGGTCGGCATCAGTTGTGGGATGCCTGCCGAGCTGGGTGCGATTCATCGGCTGTTCCGCTCTTCCGATGGCGTTTGGGAGAGCGAATGTCTGGGAGATGAGCCAGCCGCTGGCATTAGCGGTTCTGGCCTGATCGACCTGTTGGCGCATTTGACCGAGGGAGGTCAGATCGACGAACGCGGCCGACCGCGAACCAATCCAATCGCGGTCGATCTGGCCGGCCGCCGCTTTTCCGTCAGCAAGGCCGATATCGACAGACTGCAACAGGCCAAGGCGGCCATCGCCGCGGGTCTGGAAACCTTGACCCGCCTTGCCGGCATCTCGCTGCGAGATCTTCGGGACGTATACGTGGCCGGCGCCTTCGGCGATCACCTCGATCTGGGCAATGCCATCGGCATCGGGTTGCTGCCGAAGATCCCGATCGAACGGTTTCGTCTGTCCGGCAACACCGCGCTGGCTGGCACTCTCGATATTTTGCTTTCGCCGATGGCGGAAAACGCATTGCGCGCGGCACGGGACAAGACAAAACTGATAAACCTTTCTATGGAAGGCAATTTCGACGAACTGTTCGTCGACCACCTTTTTCTTCGCCCTTTCACTGGGATGCACAGCCAATGACCATGCCTTGCAACCGTTTCGCCCCGAATGACTGCGCCCGAGCGTTCATGCGCACGGCGCAGTACATGGCCAGCATGTTGCCAGAAGCGAATGTTCTGGCGGAAGCCGGCCAAATAATCCGCGTAGCGTTCGCCATCGACACCGTCACCTTCCTGCCGCATGGCTCCGTCGGCGACCTGGCCGCCTTGGGCGAGGTCGCGACGGAGACCCAAGCCACAATTCTCGGCATGGCACGCCAGGTTCTGGACAGCGGATTCATGGCCACGGAAACCACCTCGGCACAGCGTCCTGCCGTCTGGATCGCACTGCCGGTGACGGTGCGCTGCCGGACGGAGGCCGTAATGCTGGTCAGCTATGGCGGCGAAAACGAGCCGCCACATCATCTTTTGGAGTCCCTGCTGGGGGTGGCTGCCCTTGTCAGTTCGACGCTGAAACACCAGTTGGCCTATCACGAATTGCGCGACTCGGGAATCCAGACTCTGCTGATTCTCGATGCAATTGGTGACGGTGTTTGCAGAGTGGATACTGCCGGCATCATCACCTTCGCCAACAAGGCCGCCCTCGACATCCTCGGCTGCACGGAACAGCAGTTGATCGGTGTCCCCTTTGTCGACTTTGCCTTTACGAAAGAAGATTTCGCCGCCGCGCAGGGCTGCGCCGGGGGCAGGCGCGACGCCATCCTGCGCCGCCGCGACGGAACCACATTCCCTGCCGAATTGATTTGCATCCCGATCTTCAGCATCGGGCAGACGGCCGGGGTGGTCGTCACCTTCGCCGATATAAGCGACAGGAAGGAGAAAGCCGTCCTGAGCAAGATGGCTTATTACGACCCGCTGACCCAGCTTCCCAACCGTCGCTTACTCACCGACCGTCTGAGCATGGCGATCGCTAGCGGCCGCCGCCGCAGGCTCCGGTTGGCGGTGATATTTCTCGACCTCGACCTGTTCAAGCAAATCAACGACACCCTAGGCCACGACGCCGGCGATCAGGTGCTGATNNGGCGACGAGTTCGTCATCCTGCAAGTCGAATTGGAGGACCAGACGGCCGCCGCGTGCCTGGCCGAACGGGTGATCGCCTCGATCAAGCAAACAATGCAGGTGTCTGGCTACCAACTCAATATCACCGCCAGCATTGGCATTGCCCTTTACCCCGAGGATGGCAGCGACCCTGATACCCTCCTGAAATGTGCCGACAACGCGATGTACCGCGCCAAGAATGTTGGGCGTGGACGCCCAAGAATGTTGGGCGTGGACGAGACCCCAGTTCTTCGAGTTGCGGTCAAGTGACGAGCAATTCGGAAGTTGCCTCAATTAACGAAAACAGGACAACGAATGAAGTGATGCCCAAGTCGCCTTATGGATCGCCGGACTTTTAAGTGCCACAATTGTATTCAGTCTCCTCAGCAGAATCTGCGGGCAGTTTCTGGTTCCGGCAGTCGTCCAAGGGTGTGATAGAGGGCCATTTGCATGGCTTTGAAGGTACGAAATCCGAAGGATCGTCTGGTGATCACACGGGTTTTGTTGTTGAGCCCCTCGACCGCGCCGCTTGAAAGCTCACCTTTGGCTCGGAACCAGTTGAGCAGCAGTTCCTCATGGGCACGCAGCATGCGGGCAACTTTCTGCATCGGTTCCAGGCGGCTGCGCAGGGCGCGGTGGCACCAGTAGTCGAGGAAGACTCCAGCCCAGATCGGGGACTTGTATTTCCAGAAGTGCAGGAAGGCTTCCTTCAACTCCCAGGCGCGAGCGGTGTCGAGCTTGCTGGCGAGCAGGGCGTTGAGCTTCTTGCGGGCCTCGCCGCGCACCCGGCTTCCCTTGCGCAACGGCGGCCAGCGCATATGCTTGAGCCGCCAGGCCTCCTCTTGGCTCTTGGCTCGCAGGCGGGTGCTCTCTGCCCGGCGCGCCTGATCCACGGCCTGGTTCATGTGCATGGTGATATGGAAGCGATCCAGCACATGCAGCGCCTGTCCCGCCTCGGCAGCAAGCACGTTCAGATAGGGCTTCCACATGTCGCTACAGACGAAGCGCAGCCCCTTGACCAAATCTGGTCCCAGTTCCTTCAAGCCCCGCCGCAGCGTCTTCTCCGAGCGTCGCTTGCCTATCACTACTGGCGGGACGCTCTTGCTTCATCACTTGCAAGAGAAATCGAAGGCAAAGAGCGATGAACCTCGGAAGAATCTGCTGCGGGTCATGTTGCGAGACCCTCGGTTTGAATGGCGCAGAATAGAAACTTTGTCCCACGTCATCGGCGCTGATGAGGAGACCACGAAAGCGTTGCTCATTCAAATTGGCGCTCGTGCGTCCGAAGACGGTACAGGTTTGTGGGGGCTACTCGAAAAACACCCGTTGCCGAACGAGGAGTAGGAGCCCTTCGAGGCCGCAGGAGCATCATTCTGACCTTGCCCCCGCAAAA
>PMPH01000033.1 GCA_003161045.1 Acidobacteriaceae bacterium | reverse complement strand
ACGCGCTCACGCTCTCGCCGGCCTTGTCGGCCCTGTTCCTGCGCGGCGAGGCGGACCGGCCCAAGCAGCTCGACTTCCTGCGCAGTCCCGCTATTTCGCGCGCCTTCGCCGCCTTCATCCATGGAGCTGACGACGCAATCACCTGGCTGGCCAGCACCTACGCCCGCTCCATCCACGGAGCGCTGCGCTGGCGCAACCTGCTGCTGGCCGTCTTCTTCGCCGGCCTGGGCGCCACCGTTTGGGTCTACTTGCACGTTCCCACCGGCTTCATTCCCCAGGAAGACCAGGGCTACCTGATCGTCATCGTGCAGGCCCCGCCGGGCTCTTCGCTGGCCTATACAACCTCGCTGGCCGACCGCGCCGAGGCCATCATCAGCCAGAATCCCGACGTCGGCGGCGCCTTCTCGGTCATGGGCTTCAGCTTTTCCGGCAGCGCCTCCAATGCGGGCATGATGTTCATCAATACCAAGCCCAGCGATCAACGGCGCGGCAAGGGCCACTCCGCCGCCGACATCGTGGCCAGCCTCTCGCCCAAATTGCAGAGCCTGATGTTCGCCCCCAACGGCGGCTTGGTGGCCATCTTCGAGCCTCCGGCCGTCTCTGGCGTCGGCAGCTACGGCGGCTTCCAGTTCATGCTCCAGGATCAGGGCGGCAACACGCTCACCGACCTGGATCGCGTCGCCCACCAGATTGTGAGCTCCAGCCATCAGAACAAGAACCTTACCGGCCTGATTACCACCTTCTCGGCCAACGACCCGCAGGTGCTGGTCACCATCGATCGTGAAAAGGCCAAGACGATGAGCGTTCCGCTTTCGCAGATCACCAACACGCTCGGCGTCTTCATGGGCTCGGAGTACGTCAACGACTTCGATTACAACAACCGCACCTATCGCGTCTACGCGCAGGCCGACCAGCCCTTCCGCATGTCGGCCGGCGACCTGCGCGGCTACTACGTCCGCTCCGACTCCGGCCAGATGGCGCCGCTCGACAACCTGGTCACCGTCACCAACAGTTCCGGCCCGCCGGTCATCACCCACTACAACCTCTTCCGCTCGGTCGAAATCGACGGATCACCCGCACCTGGTTCAAGCTCCGGCCAGGGTCTGGCGGCGATGGAAGAGCTGGCAAAAAAGACGATGATGCCCGGCATGGCCTTTCAGTGGACCGGCCTGACGCTGGACGAGATCGAATCCAGCGGCAAGGCGCTGATGATCTTCGGCCTCGGCATTCTGGTCGTCTACCTGACCCTTTCAGCGCAGTACGAGAGCTTTGCGCTGCCCTTCATCATTCTTCTGGCGGTTCCCATGGCAGTGTTGGGCGCGCTGGGGCTGGTCGCGCTGCGCGGCATGAGCAACGACGTCTACTGCCAGATCGGATTGGTCATGCTGATCGGCCTCTCGGCGAAAAACTCGATTCTGATCGTCGAATTTGCCGAGCAGTTGCGCAAGAAGGGCCGCTCCATCGCCGATGCGGCCATCGAGGCAGCGGAGTTGCGCCTGCGGCCCATTCTGATGACCTCGTTCGCCTTTATTCTGGGAATTTTGCCACTGGTCTTCGCCACCGGCGCGGGCGCGCTGGGAAGGCGCTCGGTGGGCACGACGATCGTCGGCGGAATGCTGCTTTCGACCTTCCTCAACCTGTTTTTTATCCCCGTGCTCTATGTGATTCTGAGCCGTCTGCTCAAGCGCGGTGATGATGCATCGCAGCAACCGGCCGAGTCATAAGGCTTGGCTCATCGCGGCTCGCGGTGCGCGATGATGGAATCCTTGACGCGGTCGTAAACCTCGCTGGTCACCACGCCATGCTCCACCAGATCGCGCTTGGTGTGGTAAGGCCGGAAGCGGACGATGCGTCCGGCCCAACTGCGCGTCATGCCGTGAACCTTCAGCAACTGATCCAGGCTGGCGCGATTGATGTCGACGCGATCGTCGGACGACGAAGTCGTGGCGGGAGCCGTGACATATGCTTTGTAGAATGTTTTATAGACTATCGCAGGGTCGGGCTCCCGGCTCTGCGCCATTGCGGCCTGTGCCATTCCAGCCAGGCAAACGCACAGTATCGCAATCGCTGCCGCCGCACCTCGCGCCCCTGTTTGCACGGCTCTATTCTCCGCCCCGCCGCGCCCCCTCCGCAAGCCGGCACCGGGAAAGAGAGCCCAGATCACCACTTTCAAGCTCGAAAATGCGATTGACCTGCAACAATTGATGTATGGCAATCCTCCCCGTTGCTCCGATTCCCGGCGGCGGCATCCGCAAACGCGTCTTTGGTCCGGTCAGTCTCATCTTTCTTCTCGTCATGGTGACACTGCTGGTTCTGTGCCTGATCTTCTCCTGGACCACGCGCGACTCGATGGCGCATCTCTCCTTCCTCTCCGGGCGGGGTAATGTCCGCAGCCTTGCTGACAGCCAGAAGACCCTCGTCGATCTGCGTCCCTGGCAAACGGCCGAGGCCTTGGCGCCGCTGGCCGTGACCGCCGAGGAGACGGAGTACGCGCACGAGGCCGAACGGCTGGCCGATCACGAAGTGGACCAGGCCTTTGCCTCGGCGTTGCGTCTGGCCAGCGCGCAGGCGCAGCATCGCAACCTCACCGGCGAAGCGCTGGCGCTCTCACAGAGGGTCGAACAGCTTCAACAACTCATCAAGGAAGACCAGGCGCTCGTAAGTAGTCTGACCCCAGCACCCGGATCCCAGGCCAAACCGGCGAAAGATGCCGCACCGCCAACTGAAACCGCTGACGATCTTGAAGTTGCCAAAGCGCAGTTGGAACTTGATACCGACCAACTGGCCGATGCTCAACTGGAGCTGGATCGCGCATCGGGCGATGACCGCGCTCAGATCCAAAGCGAGCTTGCTGCCCATGAAGCGTTGATGAGCAAGTACGACGGCGAGGCGCGCAGCCGCGGAGAGATAGCGCTTCTTTCCGCCCGGCGGTATGGCACGCTGACAGGCCGGCTGAAGTCATGGAAGAGCCAGCTCGACCGCTACGCATTGATCCAGCAGGCCATGCAGCAGGCTCAGGCCGATGTAGCCAGTCTGACTGCCGAGCACAAGGCCCTCGAGGCCAAGGCCAATGCCAGCACGGCCGCGCCGGGCAGCAATACGCCGGACAGTAATACGCCGGACAGGGCATCGAGGCTGGCCAGCATCATAGAACGGTCCGAGCAGCGCCAGCTTCTCTCCATCTGTAACGACCGCATTCAAACTCAGCAGCAGCTTGCCGCCGTTTATGGCAAGTGGTCTGCCCAGGTGCTCCTGCAACACCGCACTTTGTTGCATCTGATTCTGCAATCGCTGGCCCTGATCGCCTTCATCCTCATCTGCATCGTGCTTTGCGATGCCCTTGTCCGGTGGCTCACGGCCAACCCAGCGCTTGACCGCAGGCAGATGCAAACCCTGCGCTCCGTTCTGCAGTTGGGTATACAGGTTGTTGGCGGCCTGCTCATTCTGCTTGTCATCTTCGGCTGGCCGCAGCAGATGTCTACTGTTCTGGGTCTGACCACCGCCGGGCTCACCATCGCCATGCAGGATTTCATTCTCGCGTTTTTCGGTTGGTTCGCCCTCATCGGCAAGAACGGCATTCGCGTCGGCGATTGGGTTGAGATCGACGGCGTGAGCGGCGAAGTTACCGAGATCGGTCTGATGAGCACCACCCTGCTTGAAACCGGAGATTTAGCAGAAAGAGGTCATCCCACCGGCCGCCGCATCACCTTCCTCAACAGCTTCGCGATTCGCGGAAAGTACTTCAACTTCTCCACCACCGGGCAATGGATGTGGGATGAGATAACCGTCAGCATCCCGGCATCCGACGACACGCAAGAAATGGTGGAGCGCATCCGCAAGGCGGTGGAGAAAGAAACAGAAAAGAGTGCAGCCGTGGCGGAGCAAGAGTGGAAACGCGGTGCGCGCGGCGATGGCCTGAGCCGATTTAGCGCGAATCCGGTGGTGAATCTGCGTCCGTCCAGCACGGGTATCGATCTCCGGGTGCGCTATGTGACTCGTGCATCCGAGCGCTTCGTGGTGCGCAACCGCCTGTATCAGCACGTGATCGATCTGCTGCAGAAGGAGAGCAGCCCAACGCCGGCAGAGGAGACGCACGGGGCGGGAGACGCAAAACGGCCATGATTTGCAGATCGAAGCTGTGGTTGACACCGCGCCCTCGTTTCCTTTATGGTTTTTATCAGATGCAGAGCAGCCGCCATCACGGTCATCACCATCATCATGGAGCCTCCATGCCGGCGGATTGCTATGGCCTGATGTAAACGGCCAGAGAGATCGAAGAAACCTGAAGCCCGCCGGCGACCAAAGCCGGCGGGCTTTTTAGCGTTCAGGCAGAAATCCAAACCAAAAAGCTGAAGAAAAACAGGAAAAATGAGCCAAACAAATCCCGTAATCGACTTCGACAAGATGGACGGCCTCGTCCCGGGCATCGTGCAGGATGCCGCCAGCGGCCAGGTGCTGATGCTGGGCTTTCTTAACCCCACCAGCTACGCCAAAACCCTTGAAACCGGCTTCGTCACCTTCTGGAGCCGCACCCGCCAGAAGTTATGGATGAAGGGCGAGACCAGCGGCAACCGCCTGCGCATCGTCACTGCCCGCACCGACTGCGACAACGACGCCCTCCTCTTTCGCGTCG
>PMPH01000119.1 GCA_003161045.1 Acidobacteriaceae bacterium | reverse complement strand
GCGGCATCACCGTCGCGCCCAGTATCCCGATGGCGATGTAGAGCATCTCGGGGTTGGTGACGATCGACGCCGAGGGGATGAAGAGGTCGTGCAGCGCCGGCCAGTAATCCGGCCGGGAGAAGAACATCTGCACGCCGAACATGCCCAGGATGGTGCCGATGAGCACAATCACCAGCGCCTCCACATAGCGGAAGCCCCAGCGCTGCATCAGGAGAATCAGCAGCACGTCCAGGCTGGTGATCAGCACGCCATAAAAGAGTGGAATGTGGAAGAGCAGCTCCAGCGCGATAGCCGAGCCGATGACCTCGGCCAGGTCGCAGGCGGCGATGGCGATCTCGGCGCCAATCCACAGCGCGTAGCTCACCCTGGGGCCGTAGTGCTGGTGGCAGAGCTGCGCCAGGTCGCGCTCCGTGGCCACGCCCAGCTTGAGCGACAGGCTCTGCAGCAGAACGGCCATCAGGTTCGAGGCCATGATGACGAACAGCAGCGTATAGCCGAACTGCGAGCCGCCGGCGATGTCGGTGGCCCAGTTGCCGGGGTCCATGTAGCCCACCGCGATCAGAAACCCTGGGCCGACAAAGCCCAAAAGCCTCCGCCAGTACTGGGGCGACCGCGAGATGCGCACCGAGGCATGGACCTCGGGCAGTGAGGGCACCTGGTGCTCCGGCCCCGGCGCCAGGCCGGGTAGAACAGGCAACGGCGAATAGGACTCAGCACTCATAGCAGAGAGTATGCCACAAACAAGTTAACCATGGTTAACTTGTTTATCCTCGCACGCGAATTTTATTCATTCTCCGGCCGCAGCCAGACCGCCTCGGCCGCCGCACGGTCCAAAATGACGATGCCCGCAGCCGTCTCAACGGAAACAGTCTGGTCGCTGTTCTGGCCGGCCACGCGCAGGCTCACTCCGGGGCTGAGGCCCTGGCGGTAGAGAAACAGCAGCAGCTTCGGGTCGCGTTCGTAAAGGCTCGTGACCGTGTAGCGCCGCCCCGCGACGGCCTCGGCCAGCAGCACTTCGCCTTGCTGCCGGCGCAGGGCCGGATTCTCCGGCAAGACCGGGTTGCCGTGCGGGCAGAGGCCGTCCTCGCCCAGCTTTTCCTTGAGTTTGGCTTCAAAGGCCGGCGAAACGGCGTGCTCCAGCCGCTCGGCCTCCTCGTGAATCTCATACCACTCCATGCCGAAGATTTCGCACAGCATGCGCTCGATCAGATGGTGGCGCAGCGCGATGCGATAGGCGGTCTCGCGCCCCGTCGCGGTCAGCCGGACAATGCCGTCCGCGCCCACCGCGACGCAGCCGTCGCGCTTCAGCCGCTTGAGGGCCATGGTCACCGCCGGCGCGGAAACCTCGAGCCAATGCGCCAGCACGGCGGCAATCACCACGCGCCCCTCGGCCTCGGCCTCCAGAATGGCCTTCAGGTAGTTTTCCTTCGATACGTGGACTGAATCTTTCATTGCCAGGCTGACCCCAGTCTAACCCGAAGGCCTGTCTCCTCCATTCATCTGAGCTGAATTGCTGTCATTCTGAGCACCCCTGCCTGTGGGATCGATCCGCTTGCCGAAGGCGCGAAGGCCGCAGCTCAAGGCGACCTGCCAGAAGATCGGAAATTGGAAGTCGGCATCGTTTCAGATTTCCGTGCCAGCAGGGCAGCGATGGACGCCTGTGTGACTGCGCCGGGCCATTCGGTTCGCGCCCTGCGTGATCCAAATCACGTTTCACTCCGGATGGGCGTTTACCGGGACAAATCCGCTCGAACCGGGTTTTCGGGCTCACAACTTGTGCTGGATGAGCGAATTGGGCTGTTTTCGTCAACTGAAAACTAAATCTCAGAATTGACAGAGAAGAGGCTGGCATAGATGCAAAGGCTGCGCTGACTATTTCGACTTTGGATCTACGAGGAAGACAGCTTCCGAAATCTCGACGGAGGCATCTTCTTTGGGTTCGATATAGCGGGGCAGCGTTTTCCCCTACGCCTATCAACGAAAGCTATGCGAAAAACTTTCGTAGCGCCTCGACACAGTCCTCGATATCCTTCAGCGCAACCGAGTAAGCAAAGCGCAAATGGCCCTCGCCCTGAGAGCCAAAGTCCGACCCTGGGATGGTGGCGATGTGCGCTTTGTGCAGCAGAATACGCGCCGCTTTGCGGCTATTCTTATGCACTATTTCGGCACAGGGAAAGGCATAATAAGCGCCCGCCGGCAACTCGCACTCCAGGCCCACTTCATTCAATCCGGCCACCAGAAGATCGCGGCGCTGGCGATACTCCTGACGGAAGCGGGCGATCTCCGTCTCCGGCGTCTTCAGTGCCTGGATCATGGCGTACTGGATCGGGGTGGCAACGCCGTTGGTGGTGGTGAGTACGATCTTGCGCAGCGCGCTCATGAAGGGTTCTTTGGCCACTGCGTATCCGGCGCGCCATCCAGTCATGGCATAGGTCTTCGAGAAGGTGTAGGCGGTGATGGTCCGTTCCGCCATGCCGGGCAACGAGGCGATGGAAACATGCACTCCGTCATAGACCAGATCCTCGTAAGCCTCGTGGGCAATGACTACCAGATCGCGCTCGATGGCGAAGGAGGCAACCTCTTCGGCCTCGGCGCGTGAGAAGACCTGGCCGCTGGGATTCTGCGGCGTGTTGTAGTAGATGGCCCGTGTTTTAGGCGTGGAGAATTGCGCCAAAGTATTGCGGAAGCCATAACGGCGCGCGGTGACGGTAGGCACTAGCAGGAGCCGCGCCTGCGCTTTACTCACCAGGTCGCCGACCGGTGTCCAGTAGGGCGAAAAGATCAGCGCATCGTCACCGGGATTAAGCACGCTCTGGAAGGCCGCATACAAGGCCTGCATTCCGCCCGCGGTCACAATCACCTCCTCGGTAGTCACGCGTATGCCGTTCTTCGAGGCCAGCTTCTCCACCAGTGCTTCGCGCAACGGCATCAACCCGTAGGGCGGAGCATAGTGTGTCTGGTTCTCCACCAGCGCCTTGATCGCCGCATACTTGATCATCTCGGGCGTCTCAAAAAACGGCTCCCCCCCGTCCATCCCAAGTACCTTTTTACCCCGTGCGCGCAGTTCATATATTTCGCTACGAACTTGCACGATGTCGGTGATTCCAACCTCGTCCAGCCGCGTTGCCAGCCGTATCCCGCTTTGCTTGGTCGCCATGGTTTCGCTTCCTTTCCTAACAGCGTGCTGGAAAAATCGTTTCCACGCATCTGAAGCCAGTTCAATCGCGAATAAAACTCAAGCACAACGGCGAGCATTGTACCGCTCCTTTCAAACAACGAACAAGTGCGTATAAAAGATAAGGCCTACAAATCCAAAATGGCGTTTAGATTCTGGACGGCCTCCCGCGGCCGATCGCCCTGCCGGACGAGCCCCAGATCCTTAATGCGGATGATTGTGCACATCGTCTTCAGGGTTTCTGTTTAGCAACTTGGCCTGTCTTGCAGGTCAACTCTCAGATCGTCGGGAATCACATCGTCAGCTCATCTGTTGCCAAATCGCCAATGCGCTCTTCGAGGACGGATTTGTAATGGGAAGTGTGCAGCGTTCACCGATTTGCTCACACAGGAGCCTCGACTGTTGCTCACAACCCATTGCGTGAAATGAAAACCATACGCGAGTGGGAGCCAAGGGTGGGACCAATGCGCTGGGTTCTCTATCCTTGCGGCTCCGCCGAAATCATCTGCCCCACTGCGGGTGGTTTGGTGGCTTTATCTCCAAGAAAAAGCCACCCTGCAGGATCTTCGCTACACCACGTTAACTCTGAAATTGCTCTCATACCCTGAAGGCTTCAGGTGTTCCCAGGGTGCCGGGAATACTACGCCATTCTCCAAGTATTCCGGTGGATTCTGAAGCCTTCAGGCAAACCTGAATCACTGGGCTGGAGTCGCAGGGTTAGCCGGCTGGGCAGGTAGCGCGTCTTTCGGCTTAGCCAGGAATTCATCCACGCGCTTCTTGAAGTCACCCTGGTCATCGTGCTCCCATCCGCTATAGTTCGACACGACTCGCATCTCACAGCCCGTACCTTTCGATACCAGAGTGACGTGGTTGGTTCGCTGCAGGAGCGCTCCGGAGATGTTGACATGAACGGAGTGCTTCGGATGGAAGGAAGCTGTCAGATTGCTGTCGTCGCTCTGCACCTCTGCGTAGTTTTCCGGATTGCCCAGGGTGTCTTTGACCGCACCCCACACCTCGCTGCAAGCAACGGGATAGGTGCTCTTGTAGGTCTTGCCGAAGGCCGGCAGAGCAAGAGCAAGTGACATTAAAACCACGAGTTTAGTCCTCATCATGGCATTCCTCCTCGTACGGATGTACTTCCCAGAATGTCAAAACTGAACAGGGAACCCCATTTTCAACGACAAGCGAAGAATACTCCCTCAAAAGACCTGGTCTGTGCGTCAAGTCACATCATTTGGTGATTAGAGCGGTTCTACCGTTAATGCGGATGTAAGCGCCGGAGCAAAAATGCTCTACCGGCGTCCGCTGCGGCCGCTGCCGTTCATCAATTTGACCTGGTAGCCGGTGCTGCCGCACTGAATCACATTCAGGCAGCCGTAATCCTGCGCGATTCTGAAGATATTGGTCAGCGGCATTCCCAGCATATGGCAGAGCAGCAGCCGGTTGACGCCGGCATGGCCGGTGATCACCAGGTTGCCGGAGGTGGACGCCAGAATCTCCTCGAGGGCGGCCACCACGCGCAGGCTGCAATCGGCAAAGCTCTCGCCGCCCGGCACGCGATAGGAAACGATGTCGCCGCCGCGCGCCTTGAACTCCTCGGGAAAGCGCCGCGCTATCTCGCCGAAGGTGCAGCCCTCCCACTCGCCCATGCTGACCTCGCGCAGATCCCGGCGCGGCACGATGGGCAGATCGCGCGAGCCGGCAATGGTCTTGGCGGTGTGAATCGAACGCCCCAGATCGCTGCAATAGATAGCGCTGATCTCGGCGTGCTCAAATCTTTTATGTAAGTTGCGCGCCTGCTTGACGCCTTCTTCGGTAAGGGGAAGATCGATTTGACCGATGTAGCGGCGCTGGTCATCCTCTTGCTGAATCTTGCCGTGGCGGATGAGATAGATTACCCTGTTCTCCATTACGGTCCTGCTTCCGTAATCATTCGTTTTTCCGCGCGCGGCTGCAAAGCGTCAACTCCATAACGAACGCCGATATGGACGGCAAGCCTTCCAGCCCTACGCTCACAGTCTATCGCATCCACGCTGCCGAGGGCCTCGCGCAGCGCCTGCTCCAAGGGGCTGGCGGGGCTTGGGATCGCATCGGAGCCTGGGACGACGGCGTCGTCGTTGGGGAGGCCATGGACCGACTGGGCCGCGATGGTCAGCGTGCTCTGGCCTTGGCCGCGGCGGAGCGTGGCTTCGAAGTCGATCACGCCCGGAACGGGGAAGAGCGCCTCGTCGAGCATGGCCATGGTGAGAGGGCTGCCGGGGGCCTCCAGCGGCCCGAGGCGGATCGAGTCTCGCGATTTCAGAGGTTGCAAACGGTGGAGCAGGGAACCGCAGGCGCAGGGCGCGGTGAGCATCCGGGAAAAGTCGCCGGTGCGGTAGCGGATCAGCGGCATTCCGCGGCGCGTGAGGGTGGTGAAGACCACCTCGCCGGGCTCACCGGGCAGGGAAGGCTGGCCGCTTTCGGGGTCGATGATCTCGAAGTAGAGGTCCGCCTCGCGCAGATGGTAGCCGGCATGAGCCTGGCAATCGACGCCCCCGCCCAGGCCCATCTCGGTGGCGCCGTAGTGCTGGAAGACCTCGCAATGCCAGAGCCTTTTCAGTTCGGCGACGATGCAGGCGGGCACGTGATCGGAGACCAGCGCAACGCTCCGCAGGCGCAGAGAGGCTCCCACGGCCTCGGCGTAGCGGGCCAGGGCGAAGACCTGCACGGGAAGGCCGATGACGGAGCGGATTTTTTCGGCGGTCAGCCTCTCCAGCGCCTCGGCCAGGCCGCAAATCATTCCGTGGCGGATGGGCACGGCGCCGAAGCGGGAGATTCCCTGCGCCAGCAGATCGCCGACGCTGCCCGGCGTCTCCCACGGCAGCAGAACCAGCACGCGGTCGCCCGGCGCGGCAAGATTTCCCGTGCCGCACTGAAAGAAATCGACAGCCAGTTGCTGGTCATCGGCGGTGAAGAAGACCCGCTTGGGCGTGCCGGTGGTGCCGGAGCTGCTCAAGGTCACCACCCGGCTGATCTCGTCCTGCGAGACGGCGAGAAAGCGCGGGTTCTCGTCTCGCAGCTCCTCGCAGCTGGTGAAGGGAAGGCGCGCAAGGTCAGAGAGGGATTTCAGCTCCGCGGGAGCGAATTCGCGGAGCTTTTCCCGGTAAAAGGGGCCGCGATGGGAGGCGTACTCAATGGTTTCGCGCAGCTTTTGCAACTGATAAGCGGCCAGCTCGTCTGGGTGCAGCAACGCTCCCGAGGAAGCGATCTTGCCTGCGATCCAGGATTCCAGTGGGGTGCGTTTGAGGGCCGGTTCTTTCACGATTACTTCCCACGATAGAGCGAGTCGCCCAGCATATTGGTCATGTTGTAGGCGCAGAAGGGCACAATCCCTTGATGCGCGCCGACCACGTGAATGAAGCACTCCCGCAGGCGCTCCAGATCGACATTCCAGGCGTCCTGGAAGGCCATGGCGGAAATGCAGAAGGCCTGCTTTTGCTGGGCGGGAAACTCCTCGTTCCGGGCGGGGCGGCAGCAGGCGAGGTTGGCGGGGCGGGCGGTGGGGATGACGCCTCCGCCGGGCTGCAGCCAGAACCTGGCGTGGAAGGCGCAGTAGGGGGTTTGAGCCGAGGCGGGACGGAAGCTGGCGGCGGAGAACTGGCCGGCGGTCTGCTGCTCGATCAGCTGCATGATCTCGGGCAGGGTGATGCGGTCGGCGTTCTGCGGCAGGCCGGGGTAGCGTCCCATATAACTGATGGGCTGGAAGTGGACGGCGCGGACGGTGGGGGACAGGGCGGTGGCGGTGCGCAGAATGTCGCCGATCTGGCCGGTGTTGACGCCGGGNNCCAGGCGTCCTGGAAGGCCATGCCGGAGACGCAGAAAGAGCGCTTGCGGGATTGCTCCAGAAAGGCGTCCAAGCTGTCGATCTTCATCATGGCCGAGGAGTCGGGGGCGGCGGAGGAGTGGGCCGGTTCGCCGCCCACCGTGGCATTGGGCAAGGTCCAGCGCAGGGCCACGTACTGCTGCGCCTTTTTGCTGGCTTCGGCCGCCGTTCCGCCTCCGCCGCTGCCGATCTGCACCAGCGGCCTGGTTTCGCTGGAGGCCGCCGGGGAGCCGCAGCAGCCGGATTGGCCTGCGTTCGCCGCCGGTTTGAGCGCTCCATCGGCGGTGAGGATGAAATTGGCGTGAAAGGAGCAGTAGGGGTTCTCAGCCGCCGGAGGGCGAAACCCTGCCGCCTTGATTCTGCCTCCGGTTTGCCGCTCGATCTGGTTCATCACTTCGGGAATCGTGATGCGGTCGCAGTCGCGCGGCGGCTCGGGGTAGCGGCCGAAGTAGCTCACCGGCTGGAAATGCACCCCGCGAACGGCCGGCACGCGGGCCAGCGCATAGTCGAGAATGCGACCGATTTCCCCCGTGTTGACGCCGGGAATAAGCGTTGGAACCAGCACCACTCCCAGGTGCACAGCGGCGCAATGGGCGATGGCCTTCGTCTTGGCTTCGAGCAGAGTTGCGCCGCGAATCTTTTGATTGATGGCGTCATCGGTGCCATCAAATTGCAAGAACACACAACTCAGCCCGGCCTCTTTCAACCTGCGCAGGTAGCCGGGATCGCGCGCCAGCCGCAGGCCATTGGTATTCAGTTGGAAATAGCTGAAGCCCAGCGAGCGTCCCAGCGTGATGATCTCCGGCAGGTCGTCGCGCAGCGTGGGTTCGCCGCCGGAGAGCTGAATGTTGCAAGGGCCGTTGCTGGCCAGCAGCCGCTGGAACCAGCTTTCGATGGTGCGCATTTCCGGGTCCGCCGTCCCCGCGCCGGCTCCGGCAAAACAGATGGAGCAGCGCAAATCGCAGCGCTTGGTAACCTCCATGACGACGCAGCAGCTAGGCTGGCGGTGCTCCGAACACAGGCCGCAATCGAAGGGGCAACCTTGGTCGACGGGCGTAGGGTGCCGGCTCGGCGGGGAGGGCCGCTTCCCGCCGGCGGGTTCAGCCCAGGACTCATACGAGGGAGGGCCGCGCCAGATGATGGTGCGGAAGGGTCCATGCTCGGCGCAGTTTTTCTCCAGATAAACCTCATCGCCCTCCGCGACCCGCTTCGCCGGAATACGCTTCAGGCATTGAGGACACAGGCTTTCCGTGCTGCCGAGCACAAGCCTTTCACTCTGAGGACGCATCTGCCACCGCCGCGACGGGAAGAGTGTTTTTGGGCGAGATAATTTCCAGCAGATCGGCGCCAACCAGGCGTTCGACGGCCTCCGCCAACCGCTCGGCCGTCTCCCATCGTTTTTTGACGAAGGGCAGCATTGCGCCGGCCGCCGCGAACTTCTGTTCAAAGCGCACGGCTAACGGCACGACGCGGTCGCCCTGCACCAGTTTATCGGCCAGATAGACGATCGCCGCCTCATCCAAAGCTGCACTCTGCGCGAATTCATAGTCCATGTGCAGGCCGACGATCTGGCCCACGCCGGCAAAGTCCAACTCCGCCAGTATCCGCGCCCCGGCCTCCGCGTGACCCGGCTGGCCCTTCGCCAGGTCGTGCAAAAGAGCGGCGGCCCGCACCAGAGCCAGGTTCAGTTGCAAGCCAGCTTCGTTCAGGCGGAGCGAAATCTCTTCGGCAACCTCGGCAACCCGGCGGCCATGGCCGACGACATTGGCCGGCGTTTTCATCTCTTCCAGAATCGCCTGACACTCCTTCGGAGTGGGAATCTCGCGTTGCCCAAACTCCTCCTTGGCCTTCTGGTAATCGGCGGGGGTGTCCAGATCGATGAGGATTCCTTCGTCCAGAACGCTCTCCCGGTGCGCCTCGTGATCGTATTCAGCCAGCAGCGCGCGCAAACCTCCGGTTCCGTCGCCAGAGACGATGGCCGGAAACAGCCGGGAGGAGATCACGGCTGGATGTCCGCGCCGCTGCTGGAAAACGGGGTAGACCACCGGCGCGCCAGAGCGATAAAAAGCCTCGCAGAGGCGCGTCACCGTACTGCATCGCACCAGCGGCATATCGGCGGGAATCAGCAGGCAGGCGTCCACAGCCGCACTGTTGCCCGAGTCCAGACTCGCATCAAAACCTGCGTCCGGGCTCGCTTCCAGACCCGCGCCGTGGCCCGAGACAATGTCCTCGCCAAGCTCCGCGACCAGCGAGCCCACCCCGGCGACGACCGACGAGTACATTCCCTCGGCGTAGCGGGAATTGAATACAACCCGGACGCCCAGCCCCTCCACGCCGCTCCGCAGCGCCTCGGCGTTGTGGCCAACAACCACGGTGATCGCTTCGATTCCAGCCTTCTGGAAGTTTCTGACGACGCTCTCGATGACCGTGTAGCCGTGCAGGGACAGCAGCGGCTTGAACTGCTGCATTCGCGACGAATACCCTCCCGCCAGAATGACCGCGGCAATCTTTTGCTTCATACGCGAATCCCGTTGCTTCTAAGCATTTTCACCGCTGGCTATAGAATAAGGCCGCGACTGCCGGGCGGGCTTGGGCAAGGGCGCAAAGGGGAGAGCCGCTTCAGGTCTACGCTTCCCGGCCTGCATCTCAGGCCTACGTCGCGCGCTGCGGATCCTGATTGAAGTCGATCCCATTTTCCGCCAGGATCTCCTGCACCTTTCTCATGGTCTCCATGATAATTCCCGGACAGCGCGCAATCTGGTTGCGAGGGTCGCCCTGCAGAATCGCCGCGCAGTCAATCCCGCCGTACTTGCTGACGCAGTCATTCTCGAACCACTCGACAAGAGTGCGGATCATCTCCTGCAAGCGGCTGTCCTCAACCTCTTCAGCGGTGCCTCTGCCGGCATAAAGCGCCAGCAGGCAGCAGGCGGCCGTGAGAGAACCGCAATTTTTTCCGCAAAAACCCAAGCCGCCCTGCAGGCCCGAGATTGCTCGCACCAGCTCAGGGTTGCTTCTGCCCTGTGCCTCCAGCGCCAGAAGGATCATGATCTGGCTACAGCCGAAGCCCTGCATGGACAGCTCCATCATGCGCAAGGACACATCACTACTCATGCGAATTCCCCTCTGCAAATTCCTGCGTTTTTCTGGCGATCAGCAGGAAGTAGCCTGGTTTCGATTCCTTGATCGCACCCTGGATCAGGCGCGAATCGCTTTTCTCGCACTCCCAGAATGGCTGCATCGAGCCATGCTCCATGATCATGCGAATGACAAACTCGCTCAGCTTCGGCGTATGATCTTCCCACACCTCGATACTGAAGCCGGTCTCCTCAACCAGGCGGACCAACTGTTCTTGCGTCCTCATTCCAGCCAGGCAGGAGGTTGGCGGCAGCCCTATCTCGCCCGTCACCGCGGCCCGGCGAGCGTAAAGGTCGGTGACGATGAGCCTTCCACCGGGGCCGAGTACGCGATTGAACTCAGCCATTGCTTCCCGCTTGTCCGCCATCGCCGACAAGACGCATTCCACCACCACGCCATCCATCGCACCGGCGGCAAATGGCAGACGCTCTCCGCTGGCTTGCCGGAGCGGAATCTGAGGGTTGCGGCGCAAACCGCGCTCGACGATGACCGCCGACGAATCGACGCCCATGGCATTCAAACCATAAGCCTCGCGCAAAAATTCAACCGTGACGCCAGCGCCGCAGCCCACATCGACAAGATTGGCCCCAGCGGCAAAGGCGCAGTAATCCAGTGCGCGCGCGGTCAACTCCAGGCCCCCGGGGCGCATCACGCCCCCGGCCGCCTTCTCCAGCACGCCGCTCTCGTAGAGCCGGCCGCCAGTGCACTCGCCGGCCGGCATCACTTGTCCTCGAGCGACAGTTCCAGCTGCTCCATCTTCCCCGTGGCCAGCGAATCGGGAACGTACACCAGCCCGCAACTGGGGCACTTCATCAGCTCGATCTCAAAGTTGGCGCCGAGATAAGTCGCACTCACCTCCGCCATTGCCATTTCCTGCTGGCACTTGTTGCAAACCAGCTTGCGAGTCTCCGGCTCGATCACTTTTTGGGCCATCTCTAGCTGACTTCCATCCTGTGGCTGTAAACGTCATAAGCCACGATTTTTGTCCCCTCGACGGAGTACTCCACCCAGTACGTGACGCTGACTGGCCGGAACGCCGCCAGGAATCTGCCGGTCGTGGTATCGAGGATCTTCTCGTCCGTTGACTCGGCGTGCGCGATCACCTTGCGCATATCCTCGACCATAATCATTCGCTTCTCCATTAGTTGGGCAACCTCCGGAGTGATGATCAGTTCAAAGGGTTCTTTTTCGTCAGCCACGTTCTCCCCCCACACCTCCCGCAGCAATCTGGTCTTCAGCTTGGCGCGGTTTTCGTGACGCTGCGAGTAGCCGGGGCCCTTGCGCGCCGGATCATCCTCGCCACTGCCACAGATAAGATCCAGCAAATGATAGGACCGCTTGCCTTTGCCCGCAAAGTTATCCCGGCACATGGCGCAATAGGTCAGATAGTCGGCTTCGCTTTCGTGAATCCGGCGATCGATGACCTTCTGCGCGACTTCCGCATTGCCGAAGGACATCAGGCCGCCATAACCGCAACAGGTCGTGAGGCTGCGGTTGTCTTCAAGCTCGGCAACCTGCACACCGAGTTTCTCCAACAGGTGGCGCACGCTATCCTGAACGCCGTTATCGTGCCGCGTGGCGCAGGCGTCATGGATGGCCACCGTCCTGGCCGCGCGTGGCGTGGCGGAGGCCGGCAACCCAACCTGATCGAGCACCGTCCATAGCGACTCGATCGGCATGGCGGGCGAAAAATTCTTGAACGCCCGGTAACAACTGGAACAGGCGGTGATGACGCGCGGCGAACCCAGGCCCTGCCATTGCTTCTGCACCGCCGCGATCGTCTCCTTGAAGAGATTCTCTCGTCCCGACCAATCGGCGGGCGCGCCGCAACAGCCCAGCATCAGGCCAACTCCGCCCTCCAGTTTTTGCTGCAAATGTCCGTAGATTTGAAACACCTGGCCAGGCGACGACGCGCTCAACTGACAGCCAGGGTAAAAGACGTAACTGCTGGCGTCGTGGCCGGGCTGATGGCGGGCCAGCGTAAACTGCTCGCCGGTGCTGAACTCCATGTCGCGCAGCGCGAAGGCGTGCACGGATGGCGGCATCTTGTTGATCTCGACCGTAGCCTGCCGCACCTCCCGGATGTAATCGCCCATGTCGAGCTTCTCCGGGCACACCGTCCCGCAGAGCCCGCACATGGCGCAGGAGTTCAGCAGCTTGTTGGCCAGGTGCATACCCAGCACGATGCTGTAATTGTTATACAGATCTCGAATATAGCGTTTGGGATAGGACTTGTAGGCGGCCAGGTACTCGCAAACCTTCACGCATTCAAGGCATTCGCAGTGAATGCACCGCTCCGCCTCGGCGATGGCTTCTTCCCGACTGTAGCCTTGCTCCGGGGCGGCCATGAGAATGGCGCCGGCGGGGGCGATTCCCTTGAGGCTGGTGAAGAGTTTAGTCTGATAGGCCCCCTGCTGTTCGCGATTGGCGCTCAGAGAGGCCTTCTGAAAGAGGCGCTCGATGGAAAGAACGGCATAGCGCCCGTCATACATCGATGTAATGGGAGAAAATGCGGCCGGAGCGTAGCGCTGCGAGCCGCCAGCGAAGACCTTGGGATTGCTGGTGGCGAAGGTCAGTGAGTCGATCGCAATGCGGCCGTCCTCGTTGAGTGCCAGCTCGTGCGCGAAAGCGGCGGCGCCATCTGGTCCCACGCCCAGATAGACAGCATCGAACTCTTCGGTCAGCGCGCTGAGGCTTGCAGCCGCTCCCGCGCCCTCGCCGACGCGCGCATTCAGCCGCACCTCGATGCTCAGATCCTTCAGCACGGCCAGATCGTCGTCGATCGCCTGCTGCGGAAGGCGATCCTCGCCCAGCTCGCGCAAGTGCCCGGCGAGCCGGTCCGCGGCCTCGAAGAGCACGACTTGAAAGCCTTTTGAGGCCAGATCGTAAGCCACCGTCAGGCTGCTCAGACCGGAGCCAACAACCGCGATGCGCTGGCTCTTGCGCGACGAAAAGGTCACGCCGCCGGCGCGCTTGGTGGAGTAGTCGACGGCGGCCCGCTCCAGCGCGTTGATCTGAATCGTTCCTCCTACCTCGTTGCGCCGGCATTCACCCTGGCAGGGATGGTCGCAGATGCGGCTGATGATGCGGGGGTAGGGAACAAACCGGTTGAAAATAGCGAAAGCGGCGGAGAAATCTTGCTTGCGAATGCTATCGATCATGCCCCGCGCATCGACATGAATCGGACAGGTGGCCGTGCAGGTAGGAGGTTGCTCCTGGATACACTGATTCTCACGGTCCCGTACTCGCTGACGGTCCATCAACATCGCTTATGCCTCGAAGGTGCGGTGATCCAGGGTAAGACAGAATCATATGCGGAAACCAGAGGCGAACGAAGTTGCCTTCGTCCGCCTCTGGCCGCCAACATGGGGGTGTAGCGGAACCAGAATCGATGTACCCCGAAAGCACAGAGCTCAAGTCGACGCGACCCTCAGGGAGCGGCAACCTTGCACAATCGCCGACAGGGTACAGTATTTCTGGTTCCGCTCTAGCTGCCGGGCCTAGGCCCTGGCGGCTGCTTTCTTGTCCATCTCCGCCTTGATCAACTCAGGCGGGATCTGGCAAGGGTTCCACGTGGGGTGCCCCGACCTTCTTGTCCATCACCGCCTTGATCCTCTCAGGAATCGCGGGAACCCGGAAGACACGAGCGCCGACTGCGCTGTAAATGGCGTTGCTGCACGCCGGGTGAAGGGCAGTCAGCGAGACTTCGCCGGTTCCGGCCTGTCCCAGAAGTCCCAATGGACGAGGAGTCTCAATGTACGAGATATCGAAGTGATCGGGAACATCGTTCGGGTACGGGATGCCGCACTTGGCCAGGGTGGTGTGCACGTTGAGGTCATCGAAGTCCTCGGTCAAACCGAGGCCCATGGCCTGCGTGATGCCGCCGTAGTTCTGACCGTCAACCGTTGAACGGTTGATGATCGTGCCCACGTCGATGCACGATGTGATCGCTACGCACTTGGTCTTGTAGCTCGTCAGATCCACTTCGACTTCGGCGATGAATGTTCCGTACATGTAGACCGGGAACGGATTGCCCTGTGCGGTGCTCTCGCTGCAGGCCGACTGGGCGGCCGCAACCCACTTGCCGTCGTAACGCAGCGAAAGATTCTCCGCCTTTGCTTCGGCGTAAGTGCGGAAGCTGCCGTCGGGCTTCTTCAGCGCATCCACCAGCATCCGGCAGGCCACCGTGATGGCGTTGCCCGTGAACACGTTCGAACGGCTACCGCCGGAAGGACCGGAGTTCGGGTTGCGCGTATCGTTCAGGTCCAACTGGATCTGCGAGGGCTTGATGCCCAGCGGACGCAGCGCCTCGTGTGCAAAGGTGAGCGTGCCGAGATCCGAACCCTGGCCATGATCCTGCCAGGCGTCGTAGATCCTCACGTCGCCATTGGGAAGCAGCTCAGCCGCCGCCTCGGAGGCATCCGGACCATCCAGGCCGCTGCCGTAGATGCCCAGGGAGAGGCCGATACCATAAGCCTTGCCCGGAACATTGTAGGCCGCCTTGCGCTTCTTCGCCTTTTCCCATGCCGGCTGGATCTTCTTCAGCAGCTTGTCCATGACGAAGACTTCAGGAACCTGGCCGGTCGGCGTGGTGCAGCCGGTGCCTTCCTTGTAGCAGTTCCTCAAGCGCAGCTCGAGAGGATCGATGCCCAGCTTTTCGGCCGCCATGTCCATGGCGATTTCGCCGTTGAGGAAGGCCTGCGGAGAGCCGTAGCCGCGGAAGGCCGAACCCCAGGCGTGGTTGGTGGCAACCGTGAAGCCCTTGGCGCGAATGTTGCGAACGTCGTAGCCGGCGCCCATGAACTGAGCCTGGCGAACGGTAACCAGATCGCCGAACTCGGAGTACGGGCCGTGATCCAGCCACCAGTCATATTCGAGCGCGATAATCTTGCCGTCCTTGTCGAATCCCCACTTGGCGTGGATCTCGGCGGGCGAGCGCTTGCCGGTGTAGGTGATGTTCTGATACTGGTCATAAACCAGGGAAACCGGCCGGCCGTCGCAGGCCAGGCAGGCCACGCCCAGCAGACCTTCCATGGTCGGGCTGAACTTGTAGCCGAAGGTGCCGCCGGTGGGGTTCTGGATGATGCGCAGCTTCTCGGGAGGAACACCGATGCCGGGGCAGATCATGGCATGGTGCAGGTGCAGGCCGATGCTCTTGGAGAGGACGGTCAGCGTGCCGTCTTCTTCAATGAAAGCTTCGCCGCAATCCGGCTCCAGGTGAAGGTGAGGCTGACGGCTGTTGTAGGTGGTCAGCTCGATGACGTGGGCTGCCTTCGCCAGCAATGGCTTGGTGTCTTCGCCCTTGGCAACGCCCTGCTCATAGTACGCATTGGGAACGCCGGGGTGAATTTCGATCGCGTCGGGAGCCAGAGCTTCGTAACCGCTCATGTAAGCCGGCAGAACTTCCAGGTCAACCTTGACCTTCTTCGCGGCGGCCTTGGCATGCTCTTCGGTATCCGCGGCTACGATCGCAATCGCGTCGCCGAACTGGAAGACCTTCTCCTTGCAGAGAATCGGACGGTCCCAGCCGTCGCCCTTGTTGGTCGGGAAGGTGATCAGGCCGGTAATCGCGTTCTTGCCTTTAACGTCCTTCCAGGTAATAACCTTGACCACGCCGGGCATCTTTTCCGCTTCCGAGGTGTCGATGCTCTTGATGTTGGCGTGCGAGACCTCGGCCTGAGTCAGAGCCAGGCGCAGGGTGCCTTCGGGCATATGCAGGGCCACGTCGGCGCCGAAATCCCAGGTGCCGGTAACCTTTGCCAGAGCCGACGGACGCACGGCGTTGCTGCCCACGATGGTCTTCGGATCGTCTGATGGATTGGCGATTGGATCGAAAAGAATGTCTTCGGCCTTGATTTCGCCGCGGATGATGCGGGCGGCGTCCATCACGGCGTTGATGAGGGGCTTGTAGCCGGTGCAGCGGCATAGGTTGCGGTTCTTGTTGAACCAGTTGCGAACCTCTTCGCGGGTCGGTTTGTTGTTGCCGTCCAGCAGAACCTTGGCCGACATGATGAAGCCGGGGGTGCAGACGCCGCACTGCGCGCCGCCGTGAGCCATCCAGGCGATCTGCAGGGGGTGCAGATGACCCGCCATGCCAATGCCTTCGATGGTGGTAATCTCGGCGCGGTCGGCAACCTTCTCCATCTTGGTGATGCAGGCCTTGTTTGCTTTTCCGTCGACGATGACCGTGCAAGTGCCGCAATGGCCTTCGTTGCAGCAGACCTTACAGCCGGTCAGCATCAGGTTATTCCTCAGCACCTCGGCCAAGGTGATCTCGGGCGAGACCACCAGCCAGCGGTCAAAGCCGTTGATGTTGAACAATCTACGTTTCAAACTCATGACTACCTCTCCTCTGTTTGAGTATTAAAGAGTGGGCCCCAATTGACAGCGTGTGGCTATCAGTGACAGCGTATGGCTGTCGTTGTGGTCGTGGTTGTGATTTGATTGTCACTTCCCAAACGAACAGTTGGGAAAGTGGCAATCGCTGCATTCGAGACAAAGTCCTCCATGCCCCAGCCGGGCGATATCCTGGCGCGTGATCTCGTCGCCAGCCAAAATGCGGGGCAGAATCAAATCAAAAATCGTCGTTTTGTGGTACATGACGCATCCCGGCAGTCCAACAATCGGAATATCGCCGAGATAGGCGAGCATGAACATCGATCCGGGCAGCACCGGGGCTCCGTAGGCGACGACCCGGCCACCGACGCTGCGAATGGCCGCCGGAGTGACATCGTCAGGGTCGACTGACATTCCCCCAGTGGTGAGAATCATCTCGGCGCCCTCGTCAATCAGCGTCTGGATTGCGTCGCGGATCATCTCCACATCGTCGGGGGCGTAAATCTGCCGGACAACCTGGCTGCCCAGTTCGGCAATCTTGTTCCGGACGACGGGGCCGAATGCGTCCTTGATGCGCCCGTGAAAGACTTCGCCGCCGGTGGTAACCAGNNCGCGGCAGCCCGCCACGGTGCTTCCCGCCTTCACTAGCTGGTTGGTATGCAGAGAGGCCAGCACAATCTGGTCGATGCTGTTGATCTCGTCCAGGGCTGCGTCGTTGATCTTCAACAGGCCGGAGGCGGCGACCTTGAGCGCGACCTTGCCTTCGGTTGGCTCGATGTGAAAAATTCCCGGCCCGGCAGCGGCCTTGGCGATCCGTAGGGCGGCATCATCCTCATGGACCAGCGTGTCGCTGAGCTCCCAGACGTACACATGCTCTTTGCCGAGATTCAGCAGCTTGGAAATGTCTTCTTTACGGACGATACGGCCTTTTTTGAAGGCCCGGCCCTTGAACTTTCCCGGCACGATCTCCGTGATGTCATGGCAGAGGACAGACCCCTCGGCCTCGGACACATGTATTACCTTCATCAACCCACGAGCCTTTCTCTTCCATGTAGAGAAGAAGCCTTACTACATCATCATCATCCGAGGGACCGCTGAACCATCCAAGGGACTGTAAATCACCCGCGGCATCAAACCGGCTGCCGCATCGCCGCCACGGTTCGCGCGAACCAGCGGAAGGCGAATCTGTAAAGAGCGTGCCGCTTACATAACCATGTCATTTATGCATCGTGACCATGTCATCTGTGCAATACGCGCTGTGATGGATGCTCCTGCGACTTCGCTACTTCTGGCTGTGATGTCTGTCACAGACGAGTGTGATGGCCCTGAGGGGCAAGGTGATTCCGAGGCTGGATTGAAGTAGAATTTCGTTTGCAAGTCATTGTATTCCGGTCATATTGGCCTGAAATTGCCGGCAGGACGAGCCGACGAAAAAAGTTCTTTTTTACGAGAATCATTTGCGTAAAATCTGTCTGCTCCCAGAGACAACCAGCCGTGCAGCCTCACACGGCCGCTTTTTCTTTTCAGAAATTGCCTCTTGTTCTTAGGAACGGTCTGTAATACCATGGGGTTGCCGTCGCGAATACGGCAATCGCCATGGATATATACGAGAAGATTGTAAGTCTGCGCCGCGAGGGCCATCGCGCCGCGCTGGCCACCATTGTCAACGTTCGCGGCTCTATTCCCTCCTTTGCCTCGGCCAAGATGCTGATTACCGACGACGGCGCCATCTTCGGCACCATCGGCGGCGGCTGCGTCGAGGCGGAGGTCTGGCAGGCGGCGCGCGAGGTTCTCGCGACGGAAAAGCCGCGCATACTGGCCTTCAACCTCAACAAGGACCCCAAGTACGATACCGGCCTGGTTTGCGGAGGATCGTTGGAAATCTTCATCGAGCCAATTCTTCCCGTTGCAACGGTTTACATCTTCGGCGCCGGTCACGTCGGGCATAACGTCTATCGCGTCGCGCGCATCGCCGGTTTTGAGGTGGTGATTGCCGACGACCGCGAGGCCTATGCCAACCGCGAGCGGTTTCCCGATGCCCGCGACGTTTACGCCGAGGAGTTCGACCAGATTCTGCCGCAGTTGGAGCCGCCCGAGGCGGCCTTCATCGTCATCGCCACGCGCGGTCACCGCGATGATATGAAGATTCTGCGCTGGGCCGTCGGCACGGAGGCGCATTACATCGGCATGATCGGCTCCAAGCGCAAGGTGATCACGATTTATAAAGAGTTGGAGAAGGAGGGGGTCGCGCAGGAGAAACTGGACCGCGTACGCTCTCCGATCGGACTCGACATCGGCGCCACAACGCCGGAAGAGATCGCTGTATCCGTGGTGGCGGAACTGATTGCCGTGCGCCGCCATGCCGAAAGCGCTCTGCCGCACATGCGGCTTTTACGCAAACTGGCCGAGCAGGCGCAGGTAGCGGATCCGGCGCCGGTGGCGAGTTAGGTGTACTGCCCCCATCCCTCCCGGCCATGAGCCATGAGAGGAGTCGAAATGCCCAGCGTATATCTTGATAACAATGCGACCACCCCCCTTTTAGCCGAAGTCTTCGCGGCCATGCGGCCTTATTTTTTCGAGGAATTCGGCAATGCCTCGTCCCTCTATGAGCGCGGCCAGCGGGCGCGCGCGGCGGTGGAGGCAGCGCGCAAGTCAGTCGCCGGTCTGCTAGGGGCATCGCCAGCCGAGATCGTCTTCAACAGCGGTGGCACCGAAGGCGACAACCAGGCAATATTCGGCCTGGTCTCGAAGGACGATCATGTCATTACCAGCGCCATCGAGCATCACGCCGTCTTCAGCGCCTGCAAGCGCGCGGAGGCTCAGGGCGCGACCGTGACCTACCTTCCCGTTGACAGTTGTTGCCGGGTAAATCCCGATGATGTGCGGGCGGCTTTGCGCCCGAATACGCGCTTGATCTCGGTCATGATGGCCAACAATGAGACCGGTGTGGTTCAGCCGGTCGAGGAGATTGGCCGGATCGCCGCCGAGGCCGACGTCTGGTTTCATACCGACGCGGTGCAGGCGGCCGGCAAACTGCCGATTGATGTGGCCCGCATCCGCTGCGACCTGCTGTGTATCTCCGCGCATAAGCTGAATGGTCCGCAGGGAGTCGGCGTACTCTATATGCGGCGCGGCACACCCATGCAACCGCTGATTGTCGGGGGGCCGCAGGAGCATAACCGGCGCGCCGGCACGGAGAATCTGGCGGGGATCGTAGGGTTGGGCAAAGCCGCCGAGATGGCGCGCCACTGGCTGGCCGAAGGCGGAGCCCAGCGCATGACCGCCTTGCGCGATGGCTTTGAGCGCGCCGTGAGCGAGCAAGTGGAGTGCATCCAGATTCTTGGCCAGGGCGCTCCGCGCACCCCCAACACTGCGGACATCTCATTCGAGGGGATTGCCGGTGCGTCGCTGCTGGTGGCGCTCGACGGGCGGGGCATCGCCGTTTCAACCGGCTCGGCATGCGCCTCCGGCTCCGCGCATCCTCCCTATGTATTGATGGCTATGGGCCTGAAACGCAATCAGGCGCAGGCGGCGGTTCGCTTCAGCCTGGGCAAGCAGACCACGCGAGAAGACCTTGACTATGTCGTCGCCTGTCTGGTGAAAGAAGTGTCGCGGTTGAGAGAGATAAGCCCGGTCTGGAAGAAAGTCAAAGGCCAGGCTGCCCCGGCGCTGGTTTAAAACGGCCGCGCCTCATGATGGCGTTCGTCTGCAATCCACGGGCGGGCTGCGCAGAATGAGACTCTGCTTCAACCAGGGGGCAGCGATGTTCATCTTCTTCCGGGCGATTACCTACGCCACCCTGTTTATAGGCGTTCTGCTCATCTATCTGCCGGCGCGCCTCTTGTCCTGGTCGGGCATTGCCCGTCCGGCGGCGATGGCGGGGCCGCAGTTCGCAGGCTCCGTAGCCGCGGGCTTGGGAGCCGTGCTCGCGTTGTGGTGCATCTTCACCTTTGCGCGCGTCGGCAGAGGAACTCCGGCGCCCTTTGACCCGCCGCGCCGGCTGGTGATCCAGGGCCCTTACCGCTTCGTTCGCAATCCGATGTACATGGGCGCGGGACTGGCCCTTGCCGGGGCCTCGCTCTTTTACGAGTCGGAGTTCCTTCTGGCTTACGCCGCCGCGTTCCTTTTCGCCGCGCATCTTTTTGTGGGGTGGTACGAGGAGCCCGCGCTGCGGCGCGGCTTCGGCGCCGAGTACGAGGCGTACTGCCATCGAGTCCGGCGATGGCGGCCGGGCCTCTGAGCCGAGCGAAAGAAACTGCCAGACGCGTGCGAAGAAATGCGTCGCGCGAGCCATGAGTCCGTTTGTCAGCCCAGGATTACATCGCCTTGTTGCAGGCCGATTCCGGCTGATTCTGAGCTTCTTTCGCGCGGCTGCTATCATCGGATTCATGTATTCACCCCAGGTTCTTGATTACTTCAGAAATGCGCGCAACTCCGGCGAACTTCCCCAGGCGAATGCCGTTGCACGGGTTGAAAATCCCGCCTGCGGCGACATGCTAGAGTTGAGCCTCAGAATCGAAGACGCAGTGGTCGCCGAGGCCCGCTTCCGGGCCAGAGGCTGTGTTCCCACCATCGCCTGCGCCTCCCGGCTGACGGAGATGATCGCGGGAAAGGCGCCGGCGGAAGCGCTGGCCATCGGCCGCGCCGCGCTGATCGAGTCGTTGGGAGGGCTGCCAGCTGAATCCCAGCACGCCGCGCAGCTTTCGCTTGATGCCCTGCGCGCCGCGCTGCGCAAATTCTCCAAGGAATAATGTTTCCTGCGTCATAAAAACAGATTTTTACGCAGGGATTCTCAACTATTTTCCGCCTTTGCCGTGTGGGCTTGGGCCGCGCGCTTCATTGGCTCATGCGGCGGCCCTGTTCCACTTCTTCTGCCTCTGCTACACTCGTTGCAACTCTCCTCCATGCTCTTCAAAGCTCACAGCGCGGCGGTCTACGGCATTGATGCCCACCTTATCGACGTCGAGGTGGACTATAGCGGCGTGGTCAGCGAGCAGGATCACTTCCACACCGTGGGTCTGCCGGACGCCGCGGTGCGCGAGAGCCGCGACCGGGTGAGGGCCGCCATCAAGAACTCCGGCTACCTGATTCCGCCCACCCACATCACCATCAATCTGGCGCCGGCCGACCTGAAGAAGGAAGGCTCGGGCTTCGATCTGCCCATTGCCGTCGGCATTCTGGGCGCATACGGAGCGCTGCACACCAACGACCTGAGCCGCTTTCTGCTGGTGGGCGAACTGGGGCTGGACGGCAGCGTGCGGGCCGTGCCCGGGATGCTGCCGGTGGCCATTCTGGCGCGCGAAAAGGGCATTGCCAACCTGATTCTTCCCGCCGCCAACGCCGCCGAGGCCGCGGTCGTCGAGGGCGTCAACGTCTACCCGGCCAGTTCGCTGCTCGACGTGCTGGAGTTGCTGAATACGATGGTCGTGGGCGCGATTCAGCGCGAGCCTTACCGCGTTTCCACCGAGTCGCTGTTGGGCGAGCTGCAACACTTTCCCGTGGACTTCAAAGACGTGCGCGGCCAGCAGACGGCCAAGCGGGCCCTGGAAGTGGCCGCCGCGGGCAGCCACAACATTCTGATGATTGGCCCTCCCGGCTCGGGCAAGACGATGTTGGCCAAGCGGCTGCCCTCGATCCTGGCGCCTCTCAGCTTCGACGAAGCTCTGGAAACCACCAAGATTCACTCGGTGGCCGGAGTGCTGGACGCGGCGGCTGGCCTGGTGACGCACCGGCCCTTCCGCTCGCCGCACCACACCATCTCGGACGCCGGCCTGATCGGCGGCGGCGTGGTGCCCCGGCCAGGCGAGGTCTCGCTGGCCCACAACGGGCTGCTGTTTCTCGACGAGCTGCCGGAGTTTCCCCGCAACGTACTCGAGGTCTTGCGCCAGCCGCTCGAGGACCACATGGTGACCATCGCGCGGGCCTCGATGTCGCTCAGCTTCCCGGCGCGCTTTATGCTGGCTGCGGCCATGAATCCCTGAAGTTGCGTTGCTTTCCTGCCATGATTTCAGAAGCGGAAGGCAGGTAGCAGAGGTTGATGGCGACTTCGTCGCTGCCGATCACGATCTTATCGGTTATGTTTTCAATGACTTTGCGCTTCTCCTCCTGTTCAAGCGAAGGCCAGCGGGTATAGAGGTCGCGGGCTTCGTTCAAGATTTCATCGCTTGATAGGAACTGGATTTTGAGGAAGTCGAGTTCGGCCTGGAGCCGGGGCATCTGGTCCTCAATCTGCTTCAGGCGCTCCTCCAGCGGGCGGTGTTTGGTGCCAAAACCGTGTTTGGTGATCTCATCGGCCAGATAGAGTTGGTACAGTTTGTCCGCTTCACGCCGGATTTTGTCGGCCTCTTTTTCGAGAGATTGGAGCAGCTCTCCTTTGGCCTTGATCGTCTGGTCGGCGTTTTCGAGGTATCCGGCAATATCGCTTGACGAGAAAAAGAACCGCTTCAACTGGTCGTGGAAGACCTCTTCGAGATCCGAGACCGGAATCTTGTTGCGGCACTTTTGGCAGACGTATTTCGGGGTATTTGAGGGCACATACATTTTCTGCCCGCAGGTGCAGTAGGCGAACCCGGCGAAAAGCTGGACGGCCTTTCGCGCCGGACGCCGTCCGTTCCGGCGTTCGTCGAGCAGCCGGTTGCACTCTGCCCAGAGTTCCTCGGAGATGATCGGCTCGACTTCGGTGAGCACCCAGTCCGTCTCCGGCTTCATCACCCAGTGCTTTTTGTCGCCCAGGCTCTTTGTATAATTCGCGCGCCGGACGCCTTTTGCCGTGGGATCGCGGAGCAGCCGTTCCACGGTGGTGTCGCTGAACGCCGACCCGTTCCGGGTGCGATAGCCTTCCTGATTCAGGAGCCGGGCCACGGTCTTCTTGCGACGGTGTTCGAGGAAGAGTTCATAGACGTGTTTGCGGACGGGGGATTCCTTGGGGTCTGGCACCAGCCGCCGGTCCTTCCATGCGTAGCCGAAGGGAGCCTGACCGCCCAGCGGTTTGCCGAGCTTCGCCCGGACGGGTACGGAGGCCGCGACCCGTTCGGCGATCTCCTCCCGCTCCCATTGGGCCATGGCCGCGATCATGGTGTAGAAAAGCCTGCCTGCAGGGGTCGTGGTATCGATGGATTCCTGAAGCGAGATCAGGTCCGCCCCCTGCGCCAGGAAGATGTCCGCGAATTCGAGCAGTTCCCGCGTGTTGCGGGCGAGCCGGGCGAGTTTGGAGAAGATGAGGCCGGTCACATGGCCGGATTCGATGTCTGCGAGCATCCGCTGGGTTTCCGGCTGGCCCATGACCGACTTCCCGCTCACGGCCTCCAGGTGGTAGACCTCCCGGACATGCCAGTTCTTGAGCGCCGCGTAGTCGCGGGCGCGCTTCTCGTGATGCTCGGGGCTCTCGCCGCGCGCCTGGTCTTCCGTCGAGACGCGAATCCAGATGGCGACCTGCTTTGTGGCGGCGGGGTCTTGCGGCGCGGATTGTCGCATGGGCTCGGGCTCGCTTATCCGATAGAGAAATCGTATCGCTCGGCTGGCTCAAGGAGCAAATCGAGTTCAGTCGTTCGTGGGGTGAGCAGCAGCGTCAGCTCTTGCCGTCGCCCTTGAGTCTTCTCACCGCCTTGAGAATCACTTGGGAGATGGCCTGCTTCTTGGCCTTCTTTTCTTCTTCGCCGACCGCCTGGTATTGAACTTTCACTTTGTAGCCGCGCACCTTGCCATCCTTGCCCATGGCCCCGGCTTCCAGCGTCTCGGCGAAGGCGAAGAACTCTTCCGGCGTGAGCACATGGACACGCGCCCGGTCTTCCTCGTTTACCGCCTGGGTAACCGCTTCCTTTGCCTTCGCCACTGTCTTCCGGTCCATAAGCAGCAGGACGACGTGCTCGAATCCTGCGGCAAGGCATTTCTGCACGTTGCCGATCTCGTGCTCGACCGTGGTCGTCACACCGATCTCGCAGGCGATGGACCGGCCTTCCTTTTCGAGCGCCACATCGACGGAGCCGAGACCGTCGAGGATCTGTTTTTCAATCGTCGTCTTGTAGTCCTTGCCGAGCGCCCACCGCCGCACAAGTTCTTGAAGATACTTGTGCTGCGGCCCGCCCCGGCCTTCGGAGAGGGGAGGGGTTGGCAGTTTTGTGCGAGGCGCGGGCGGCGACGAATCACGCTTCGTCTCCGGCTGTGCCGTTGCCGCCGGGTGCGGAGGCGCAGCAACAGGCGTCGGTGGTTGCTGGACAGGGATCGGCGGCGTGGCCGGGGGAGGCACTTCCTTGGGACTCATTGCCGCCTCGACAACCTCGCGAGGCGTTGCGTACCGCTCCCGCGAGAGCGCAATGATCCGTTCCCGGCATTTCTCCGCCGTTGCCGGTTCGATGGGCGGCAGCGGATGCGTCTTCAAGTTGAAGTCGAACTCGGCCCGCTCCACGCGGCAGATGGCTTCGCCGACTTGAAGATTCTGGAGGTCCTTTGCCTCGAAATACGAGAACCCATCTGCCAGCCGCTTGGCATCGAAGTCGCCCAGGCGGAAACAGACGCGCGTGTAGGGATTGGCGATCACGGCGCTCGCCACATCCGCGTCGCGGCTTGCAAGCTGCTGGAGTTCCTGGTGGGCGAGAATGAGGCCCAGGCGATACTTCCGGGCACCCGAAAGAATGGCGGCCATCGAGGGCGTCACGAAATTGTGGAACTCGTCTATATATAGGTGAAAGTCCCGGCGCTTTGCGGCGGCGGTCTGCTGTCGGCTCATGGCAAGCTGATGGAACTTGGAAACAAGGAGCGTGCCCAAGAGGTAAGCGTTCTCTTCGCCGATTGCTCCCTGAGAGAGCTTGGCGAGAAAAATCTTTCCCTCGTTCATGATCGCGCCGAGGTCGAAGCCATTCTCCTTCTGGGCCACCATGTAGCGGATGAGCTTGGGACGGAGAAACGTGTCGAGACGCGTGAGGATCGGGCCTTGGGGCTTCGCGACAAGGAGTGGAAAGGTTTTCTCCCNNAGTAGTAGACGATCTCGGGGTCCTGGACGGTCTTCAAATACTTCGCCCGGAAGGCGGCGTCTACCAGGAAGCGCCGGAGGTCCACCAAGCTCCCGCCCTCCGTGCTTTCGAGAAAGGCGAGCACGGCATTCCCCAGGACCGAGGTCATCTGGTCGCCCCAGCTCGTCGAAAGCCTGCGGAAGACGGCGACGAGATCGGACCCCAGAAGGTTCTTTTCGACCTCCGAATGCGCTTGGAGGACGTTGAAGCCCACCGGATAGGCTTCGTCCGAAGGATCAAGGAGCACCACATCGCCGTGACGTCTCTCCGGGATGCGGCCCAGGATTTCGTCGATCAGATCGCCGTGGGGATCGAGCACCGCGAGACCCTCGCCGCGTTCGATGTCCTGGAGAATGAGGTTGAGGAGTAGGGTTGATTTTCCCGTGCCGGAAGCGCCGATCACGTAGCAGTGCTGTGACCGCTGTTCGGCGTTCAATGTGACCGGCGTCGTTTTCCCCGCGTGGGAGTTCTCGCCAAGGACGAACGGATGGCCATGGACGATCTGCGGCGCGGCCTTGGTCCGGGCATCTTCGCGCTTGAGTTGCGGAACGCGGACGGACGCCGACGGCAGATGCGCGAGGGATACCAGTTCATCGGCATTGAGGAGCATCCCGGAACGGTGCGTCGTGCGGGCGCACACGTCCGCCGCGTGATCCCGGTCGTCATATCCGTCATTCGCAAGTGCGATGAGTTCGTTGCTCGTGGGATTGGCGAACTGCGTGAGCGCAGCGCCGAGGGCTTTGGCGATCTCCCACGCTCGCGCCTTGGTGCCACCTTGTACGGCTACGCGAAGGACTACCGCGTAGAGCGGCTGTGCGACTTTCTCCCGCGCCTGCGCCACCATCTCCGGCGCATCCGGGAAGAACGAGCGGCCTTCCCCATTCGTCACCGCACGCACCATGCTCTCAGCCCACGGAGAGCGGGCAGCTTGGAAGAGCACCTGCAGCAACCCCAGTTCCCCAGCACGAAGTCCCGCAAGCGCTCCCATGATCCCGATCAGGGGATCAATCTCGAATCCGTGCACGGTCCGCAGCGGCACCATGCATTCGCGCGACAGGCCGAAGTCTACGATGACGGACGGTCTCCGGTGATCCCAGTGTTCCGCGAGAAAGTCCTCGCGCTCAGTGACGGCCGATTCGGGAAAATGCGCCGAGAGTTGTTGGGCCAGTTGCGTCCGGTCATCCTCGGCACAGGCGAACTGGGTGAAGATGGCATCCTTGACGCCCACAACCTCGAACCCGATGGGGCGTGAGGCGTAGGTGAGGCTCGTGAGCAACCGCTCAGCAGCCTCTTTCACTACTTTGGTTCCGGCAGGCAAAGCAACCTGGAATTCCACCGGCGGGCCGTCCGCAAAGAGCGGCTCGGGGTCAGATGTCTGTTCCTCTTCGGCCGGCGCGGGCAGAGCGGGAGTGGATCTTCGCCCGAGAATGCCATCCACGAGAGAACTGAGGATGGTGGGCTTGCGGGAATCATCGACCGCCGGTCCCGGCTCCGCGTAGTGGTAGAAGAAAGGACGGAACGGGGGCTCAAGCTCGACCGGGTAGCCCCAAAGCTGCCAGCCGCGCCCGCGCCGCTCCCACTCATAGAATTGCGCGGTCAGACGCTCTTGCTGCGTGAGCGGCAAGGCCTGGCCGTACAGAGCGGTATTGTCCACTTCGCCCATGCACCATCCTACCGCTGATAGAACTCCCGCATGATCGGTTTCCGCTCAAGCTCGGTGAGCGGTCGAACACCCCCTGAGGACAACAGCTCTTCGACCACTTTGAGCACCACCGTGTGCACCACAGATTGGAACATGAGCGTGGTGTCCGTCCGGTAGTAGGTGGAGGGCTTGAAGATTTTTTCGTAGAGGCCGCCGAAAAACGGAATGGCCAAGACGATGTCTTCCACTTCGGTACCGAGATGTCCTTCCCGGAGGAGATAGCCGAGCAAACACATCACGCCCACGCTGACAACGACTGCCCAGAAGAGGCCTGTGAGACCATACGCTGCCACCAGGCCACCGATGAAACCAAGCCCGACGAAGCAAATCAGGATCGCCCACAAGAGTGCGTGCGTGGGTGGAACTTCGGCGAGCCACCAGGAGAAGAAGAAGCCGGTGCCGAACGGTGCCGCGCAGAGGTCGAAGGCGAGTTTTCCGCGCTTGATCCGCAGGTACTCCCGCCGCGCGGTGAGCACGCCGCCCTCGCGCCAGTCGATGCGCGAGACTTCGTAGTCGGGAATTTCCCTTGGCTTGAGTGCCTGCTCCACGGCAGCGTAGAACTCCATCGTGGAGGTCTGGAAGTTTTCGATAGGGTGATGCCAGTTTGAAACGACGTTGGCGTCTTTGCCGAGTTTTGCCATGAATTGCCCCTTTCGCTCATTTGTTTGCACTATGGGGGAAGTATTGAATCTGCGGATCATATTATCACTGGAGGGTATGCTGCCAGTTGGGATAAATACGGATGAATAACAAACCCGGCGCGGGCAACTGGGAGTATATTGGTCCGTAGCTTACCGGCGAGATGAAAGTCCTGCTTTAAAGCAGCTGGCAGACCAGAACGCAATCCGCCTACGCCGAGCACGCAGTCTGCCGCCAGACCCGAGGCAATTGGCGGCAACGCAGGATTCCGAACTACCTTTAGCGTCAAAGGAGAAAGACATGCCAGACGTACAGTTCATCATCAATGTGG
>PMPH01000108.1 GCA_003161045.1 Acidobacteriaceae bacterium | reverse complement strand
CGAACATCAAACTGGATGGCGCTGAGATGAAGGCATCGGTCACCGACAGCAAGAAGGTAGTCGAGATCTGCACGAAGTACGCGCAGAAGGGAATGTTCAACATCTTTCTGGCCGTCTTCTTCGGTACCCTTGCATTCGCGTTCCTTGAGCCATTCTTCTTTGTCGGCTATCTGTTCTCGATTGCGATCTTCGGCCTGTACCAGGCGATCTTCATGGCGAATGCCGGCGGCGCATGGGACAATGCGAAGAAGGTCGTCGAGGTCGATCTGAAACAGAAAGGGACACCTCTGCACGACGCAACCGTGATCGGAGACACCGTTGGCGACCCGTTCAAAGACACCTCCTCGGTGGCAATGAACCCGGTTATCAAGTTCACGACGCTGTTCGGATTGCTGGCTGTCGAGCTTGCCGTGACGCTCAGCTCGAATAACCCGCTGCTCACACACATTCTGGCAGTCGCATTCTTCCTGGTATCGGTGTTCTTCGTGCACAGATCGTTCTATGGAATGAGGATTGAGACCAAGGAAAGCAACTGATTCCTGTCTTGTCCATCGAAGAAAACGCCGCCTGCAAATGGGCGGCGTTTTCTTGTGCGCAATTCTGATGGCGCCCACTCATCAACCTGTTCTGCACCATCGCCTTCGTCATGGCGCCCTTGTTCCTCTGAGCGCCCTGAAACTCGCCGGTTCTGACTGGCGGGCAACTGAAATGTCAGATCGGCCCCACGCAGGATTGCGTGGGGCCGATGTGCGTTTGACTGGCCGCGCTCGCGGCATGAGTCATTCTGCACAGCATCATGCCAGGAAATGAGCGAGGATATATGTGCCACAAGGAAACCATTCGCCACGGATGGATTCCGTGAGCAACTTGAGAATCGCAACAACATAGGGAGAATCGAATGAAATTCAGAAATCTATATGCCGTTGTCTTCGGATCGCTCGTCGTGCTTGGACTGTCGCTGCCGTTAAGGGCGCAGGAGACCACGCAATCCACCACAACGACAGAGACTCCGTCAGATCAGCCGCAAACCCAAACCACTCAGACCACCCACAGCAAAACGAAGTACAAGCACAACCAAAAGAAGGTAACGAAGGAAAATCAAAAAACGACGACCACCACGAAACCGTCTCACGAGCATCAGACTCAAACGACGACCACGACAACCGCTCCCCCGCAGTAATTCCGTGAGGCCGGCCAGTATGGCTAAATGGGGATCTCACCCACTCAGTCACGGAGAGCAATACGCCAGCGGTACGCATACGGAGCGAACGGGCATAGGTTACCGTCTGAAGGCGCTGCGTCGACGGCGTGCCGCTTGTGGGGCGATTGCATGGGTTGGGCCGCAAAACTGCCCCTTTGCGGTTTAGTCGAATATAAAACAGAGGCAACGGGTCCATAGGCGAGCAGGTGAAGCAACCGGCCTCGGGTATGGACGTAGACCCGGTTTGGCAAAGTTGGCCAATCGTCCTATACTGCAAGCGAGGTGCCCCTATGCCGACTCGCAATGTCAGCCTGACCAAGGACCTGGACCAGTTCATCGCCGCCAAGGTGGAGGCCGGGCTCTACGCCAACGCCAGCGAGGTGATGCGCACCGCCCTGCGCCTGCTGGAAAGGGAGGAGCGGGAGTACGAGGAGAAGATGGCCGCGCTGCGGGCGGCGATTCATGAAGGACTGGCCAGCGGAATTGCCGAACCAGGCGTTTTCGAACGGCTTGATGCCTACATCGAAGAACTGGCGGCGGGAGAAGAAGAGTGTCGGCATATAGCGTAGCAAGACTTGCTGAAGCAGACCTCAAGTCCATCGTTCGCTTCATCCTGAAGACCTGGAGAAGGGCCCAGACAGTACTGTACAAGCAAGACCTGCAGGATTGTTTTCAGTTCCTGGCCGATAACCCGTCTATCGGTCGAAGATGCGATTCAATTTATCCGGGACTGCACCGGTTTGAGCGCGGGCAGCACGTTGTTTTTTACATTCCTAATCCTGGCAATGTACTGATTGTGCGTGTCCTGCACCAGCAAACGCTCCCGTCCAAATCTCATTTCGAGCCGTGACCACGGGCCGGGCCGGCGAACTGTGGCGAACTGACTGGCTCTTCCCGACAACTGCAGCGGATTCAGCGGCAAAATCGCCCTCCCAAACCCGCGACCAGCAAGGCTGGTCCGAGCTTTCCACAGGCAATGGCCTTTGTTTGGAGAGTTGAGGCCGAGAACATGAACAAAATACAATATATAGTGGTTTGTTGTTGACTTGTGCCACAGACAGCGGTACTTTGTCATCTGCGGCTGTTAATGGATTGCAATGAACGCCAGTGTGAAGACGCCCTGGGAGGCCGCAGAGAGCAAAGAATTGGCTGTACTTTTCCCATCCCCGTTTCCCGTTTGTGTCAGAGTTTTGCCCTGACTGCCTCCAGGACGCTCTGCGCCGGAGAGGGCCAGATTTTTCAGCGGTTTTTTGCCGATCGAGAGGATTTCATGCACGTGACCAACCTTCAGAGCCCTGCCGCCTCCCTCCAGACTTCCTCCACGCAGCGCGGATTGACCTTCATCCGCCGCTTCACCACCGAGGGCATCTCCCCTTACGACCAGGTCGAGTGGGAGCGACGCACCGCCTCGATCACTGACAGCAAGGGCAACGTCATCTTCGAGCAGAAGGAGGTCGAGGTGCCGGCCGACTGGTCGATGACCGCGACCAACATTGTGGCCTCGAAGTACCTGCACGGACACTTGGGCACCGCCGAGCGGGAGACCGGCGTCCGCCAGTTGGTGGGCCGCGTCGTCGAGAGCATCCGCGACTGGGGGATGGATGGCGGCTACTTCGCCACCGCTGGGGATGCGGCCATCTTCCACGACGAGCTGGCCGGGATGCTGCTGACCCAGAAGGTGGCCTTCAACTCGCCGGTCTGGTTCAACGTGGGCTGCGACCGCCTGGAACCGGATGCGGCCGGGCAGAACTGGCACTGGGACCCGGCCACCGGCGGCGTCGCCTTCTCCGGGACCGGCTACCGCAATCCCCAGTGCTCGGCCTGCTTCATCAACTCGGTGGACGACTCGCTGGACTCGATCCTCACCCTGGCCAAGACCGAGGGAATGCTCTTCAAATGGGGATCCGGGACGGGAACCAACCTGTCGTCGATTCGCGGCTCGATGGAACACCTGTCGGGCGGCGGCCAGGCCTCGGGGCCTTTGAGCTTCATGCGCGGCTTTGACGCCTTTGCCGGGGTCATCAAGTCCGGCGGAAAAACCCGCCGCGCCGCCAAGATGGTGATCCTGAATGCCGACCATCCGGACATCATCGAGTTCATCGAGTGCAAAGCCAAGGAAGAGGCCAAGGCCTTCGCGCTGGTCAGGGAGGGCTACGACGGCTCGGGGCCGGATTCCGAGGCCTATTCGTCGATCTTCTTCCAGAACGCCAACAACTCGGTCCGCGTCAGCGACGAGTTCATGCGCGCCTATGAGAACGACGGCGACTTCACCACCTACACGGTGAAGGACCATGAGCCGGTGAAGACCTACAAGGCGCGCGAGATCATGCGCAAGATCGCCGAGGCTACCTGGCTCTGCGGCGATCCCGGCATGCAGTTCGACTCGACCATCAACCGCTGGCACACCGCGAAGAACACCGCCCGCATCAACGCCTCGAATCCCTGCTCGGAGTACATGTTCCTGGACAACTCGGCCTGCAACCTATCCAGTTTCAACCTGATGAAGTACGCCACCCCCTCGGGCGGCTTTGACATTCCCGCCTTCCGGCACTCGATTTCGGTGGTCATCACGGCGATGGAGATTCTGGTGGACCGCTCCGGCTACCCCACCGAGGCGATTGCCAGCAATTCGCACGACTACCGCCCGCTGGGCCTGGGCTACGCCAACCTGGGCGCGCTGCTGATGGCCATGGGCCTGCCCTACGACTCGGCCGCCGGCCGCGACATGGCCGCCGTGCTCACCGCGATTCTCTGCGGCCAGGCCTACCTGCAATCGGCGATTGTGGCCGCCAACTGCCCGCCGATCGCCTCGGCCACGCCACTGACCGCCTCGGTCGAGCATCAGGGTGGAGCCTGCCCCGGCTTCTACGTCAACCGCGAGCCCTTTCTCGACGTAATCCGTATGCACCGCGCCGAGGTCAACAACATCGGCCGCTCGCGCCAGAGCGACGAGCCCTTCAGCGTGCCCCAGCTCGACGCCCTGATCGACGCCAGCCGCGAATGCTGGGACACGGCCCTGAGCTACGGGGAAAAATTCGGCTATCGCAACTCGCAAACCACGGTTCTGGCGCCGACCGGCACCATCGGCTTCATGATGGACTGCGACACCACCGGCATCGAGCCCGATCTGGCCCTGGTCAAGTACAAGAAGCTGGTGGGCGGCGGCATGATCAAGATCGTCAACAACACCGTTCCCGAAGCCCTTTTCAAGCTCGGCTATTCGAGCGACGAGGTCGACGCCATCGTCAGCTACATCGACGCCACCGGCACCATCGAGGGCGCGCCCGGCGTCCGCCCCGAGCACCTGGCGGTCTTCGATTGCAGCTTCAAGCCTGCCAAGGGTACCCGCTCGATTCACTACATGGGCCACATCAAGATGATGGCCGCCACGCAGCCATTTTTGTCGGGTGCGATCTCAAAAACCGTCAATCTGCCCCACGAGGCCACCGTCGAAGACGTGGCCGAGGCCTACGCCGAGAGCTGGCGTCAGGGCATCAAGGCCGTGGCCATCTACCGCGACGGCTCCAAGGGCACCCAGCCGCTGAACGTCTCGATGGACGCCAAGCGCGAACCCTCGCCGCTGGACGCCGCCGGCACGCGCATCCTGGCCCAACTGGCCGCCGGGCAGCCCGCCGCCGACTCTGACGTAAAGACTCTGGAGGCCAAGGCCGGCGAAAGGCTCGAGGTCACAGCCAGGCAGGTGGTCCTGGCCGCCGCCGCCTTCCAGCACGCGCTGGACGAGATTGCCAAGGCCGCAGCTCAGCCCCTGCTCCAGCCCGCAGCCGCTGAGGAGGCCGCGCAGGACCTCAACGGACCGCCCCGCGCCATCCGCCACCGCCTGCCCAATGAACGCGCCTCGGTCACCCACAAATTCTCCATCGCCGGCCACGAGGGCTACATCACCGTCGGCCTCTACCCCAACGGCCAGGTGGGCGAAATCTTCATCAAAATGGCCAAGGAAGGCTCGACCGTCTCCGGCCTGATGGACGCCTTCGCCACCTCGATCTCGCTCGCCCTGCAGCATGGCGTGCCCCTCAAGGTGCTCTGCGAGAAGTTCGCCCACACCCGCTTCGAGCCCTCCGGCTGGACCGGCAATGAGCAGATCGGCTACGCCAAGAGCCTGATGGACTACATCTTCCGCTGGCTCAACCTGCGCTTTCTCTCCGGCACGCAGTTGACGCTCTTCGCCGGACTGACGCCGCAGGCTCCGCAACTGCCCGCCTCGCCCAGCCTGCTGCCCGAGAGCGAACCGGAGCACGAGCCCTTCACGCAGGGCAACCTGGCCAGGCTGGCCGAGGAGGTCGCCCGCCGTCTCAACCAGGCCGGCGGCCAGACCGGCGGCATCGCTCCCGAGGCGCACTCCGGCCTGTCAGAGAGCTCCAGCGCCTCCCACGGGCCACAACTCGACGACCGCGGCCTCTACCACGCCGCCGACGCCATGCGCGAAATGTATGAGATGGGCGACGCCCCCAGTTGCTCGACCTGCGGCGCCATCATGGTCCGCAACGGCAGTTGCTACCGCTGCATGAGCTGCGGCTCGACCAGCGGCTGCAGCTAAAGGTGGAGTGCCCGGCAAATTTTGTACCAGAGGAAGTGAGACAAACTGGTATGGAAGGAGCCTGGAATGGCACGAGGCAGGAAGTAAACGCCTTTGCAGATTGTTGGATTGTTGCGGCAGATCGAAGTGGGCACGGCGAACGGGAAGACGTCGGGAGTAGCGTGCAAGGAAGCCGGGAGCGCGGAGCAGACGTACTGCCGTTGGCACAAGAAGTATGGTGGCCTGAAGGTGGACCAGGCGAAACGTCTGAAGGCGCTTGAGCAGGAAAATGGAAAGCTGAAGCGGTTGGTCGCCGAACTGAGCCTGGACAAGCAGGTTCTTCAGGACATCGCACGGGGAAACTTCTAAGCCCGGAACGACGGCGCAGTGCGGTTGCCCATGCACGTACAGAGCATGGGATGAGTGAGCGCAAGGCGTGCCAACTGGCGAAGCAGCCACGCGGCACACAGCGTTACCAGCCGATACAGCGTGAAGACGAGGATGATCTCGCCCAATCGGTCCAACCGCAAGCAGAAGACCCAGGACGGCCGCCCGCGGCGCCGCTACCGCCGCCGCTGGAAAGTCGAACGTCTCTTTGCCTGGATGCAGAACTACCGCCGCCTGGTGACGCGATGGGAATACCTCATCGAAACTTCCTCGGATTTGTACAACTGGCTTGCCTGCTCATGCTGCTCAGGCATTTATGAGATGGCCTCTAAGCTCGGCAGATGCGCGCTAACCGCTTCTGCGGCATCAAAATGAAAAGGAACTAAAGCCCCTGGACAATTCTCCACAATCGCATGGAATCTGCTACGGTGCGCGCTCGGCAGGTATTTCACTTACTACTGCTAACGGACCAATCAACTGCTCGCAAGACGGACAGAGCCATTCGATCCGTATGCTCGCAGCAACTGGCGCAATACTCCTTCGCGCGACTGCCTGTCGCGCTGTGAACACGGGGAGCACTCCCAGTAAGAGGCTAAACACAAAGGCTTCGGATTTGCGAGTACCTCATCTTCACCGGTTAGAGCATACTGTAACACTGGCTGAATCACTTACCGTGATTCAATGAGCCTGATAACTGAGTGAAACGAGGAAATTGCTTTTCGCCTTAAGCGCGGCTATGATATTTGCATGGCAGGTCAATCCTGTTGCAGCGACTGTTTTTCGTCTCGCATGCACGAGTGATCTGGGTCTATAAGTAAGAAAGATCGGCATTCAGGATCTCCTCAAGCCCGCGATTCAGCCTCAGCTGCCGCGGGTTTTCTATATTTGACGAAAAAATGAAACCGGACAAAAGAGAAGTTATGACTGAACCTGTCGAAATGCATGAGACTGCAAGCAAACAGATCATGGCTCACCGCACTGAGCGCCTGAAGCGCGAAAAGAATCTCCCCGAGGCCTTTGACGAGGCCTGCGCTTTTGCCCCCGAGGATCGTGCGAGTCTCTTGCCGATCTTCCTCAAACTTGACGGCCGCCGATGCCTGCTGGTGGGCGCGGGCGAGGTTGCGCTCGGCAAGATCGGCGCTTTGCTCAAAGCCGGCCTTGAACTCCGCGTCGTTGCACCCGAGGCGCTGCCGGAGATCCGGCAACTGGCCGGCGAAGGCAAGCTGGAATGGATTCAGCGCCCGTTTGCCTCCGCTGACCTGGACGGCAATGTTCTGGCCATCGCCGCCGCAAACTCACCTGAAGTCAACGCCGCTGTCCATCGCGGAGCAGTCGAGCGCAACATTCTTTCCAACTGCGTCGATGATATTCCGAACTGCGATTTTTTCTTCGGTTCGGTGGTCAGCCGCGGCGCGCTGCAGGTGGCCATCTCGACAGGTGGAGCAAGCCCCGCCTTCGCCCAGCGCCTGCGACGGGAAATCGATGAAAGACTCCCCGCGGAGCTTGGGCCCTGGCTGGATAACCTCGGCCAACTGCGCCGCGAGATTCTCGCCACGCAGCCTGGCGGCGAAGAGCGCCGCCTTCTGCTGCAAGAACTGGCCCAGCGCCCCATCTATTCCCAGTCGCGCCAGGTGGATTTTGGCTCACTTGACCAGCATCAGCTAGACCAAGACCAGCTAGACCAAGACCGAATCGACGAAGACCGGCAAGACGAAGAGCAAGAGGCCGGCCCCACTTCAGAGATGAATGAAGACTCTTCAGCCTTTGCTGAACCACTGCCGCTGGAGCTCCGCGAAGAATCCGGCCGCGAAGACTTCGGCGCTTCGCCGGAGACGGTTCATCTGGTCGGAGCAGGCCCCGGCGATCCCGAACTGCTCACCGTCAAGGCGCTGCGCCTCATCCAGACCGCCGACGTGCTGCTCCACGACGACCTTGTACCGCAAGCGATCCTGGATCTTGCCTCTCCGTCGGCCGAAATCCTCAACGTCGGCAAGCGTAGCGGCAGTAAAAGCATTACCCAGAACGAGATCAACGCACGGATGATCGAGCACGCGCGCCAGGGACGCGCGGTCGTTCGACTGAAGGGCGGAGACCCGCTTCTCTTCGGCCGCGCCGCTGAAGAACTGGCCGCGCTTGCAGCGGCCGGCGTCCCGTTTCAGATTGTTCCCGGCATTACCGCGGCCTTCTCCGCTGCGGCCGCACTTGGCTGCTCGCTCACCGACCGGAACTGCGCCTCCAGCGTCGTTCTTACTACCGGCCATCGGGCGCCGCAGCACTTCCGGCAAACCCAGCCGCATTCGCAAGGAGATTTGCCGCTCGCGCGGCTTGGGGATTCTACCCTCGTCGTCTATATGCCTGGCCGCGACCTGCGCCTGCTGGCTCAGAAGTGGATTGAGGAGGGGCTTCCGCCGGAGCTTCCTTGCGCCGCCGTCTCCCGCGCCGCGCTGCCCGGCCAGCGGATTCAATGCTCCACGCTCGCCGCCCTCGGCGATGTAGAACCCCTGGCGGCGCCGAGCCTGCTGATCGCCGGCTGGGCCGTTCAGCAAGTCTTCGGTCCTGGCAATAGAGCATCTGAACAATAAGTGCGTTTAGAACGCCCTTTTATCTATAAATTGCAGCGAAGCGAGCAAAAATCAGGCGGCGCTCGAAGCTCTGAGCGCCGCCTGTTAGCAGTTGAAGATACATCAGGAGTTCAGGAATGCCTGGACAGGCTAAAAGTTGATCTTCGCCGCGAGCTGAATCTGGCGTTCGGTCCGTTGAAATGTTTGTGTGGAACCTGCCGAGGAAATGATTCCGGCGTTGGATGAGCCGGCGGTGTTTCCGGGGTTGTTGAACTGCGGCGTGTTGGAGAGGTTGAAGATCTCCGCGCGCAATTGCAGAACCTTCGATTCGGTCAAGTGGGTATTCTTGAAGACTGAAAAGTCCACATCCTTTGTGCCCGGACCCTGAAGAATATTACGTCCGGAGTTTCCCCACGTCCCCGCGGTGGGGTTCGCGAAGGCCGCGGTGTTGTACCATTCCCCGAGTGTGCGCTTGCCACTTGGCAATGATCCGTTGCCGTAGCCAGGCAGCAGTTGTGCGCGGGGCGTCAGTCCGTCGCCCACTCCGCTCGACGAGGAGACGGAAAACGGCAGGCCATCGTAGAGCTGCGCAATGGCGTTCACCTGCCATCCGCGCTCGAGACCTCCCAGCGCTCCCCTTCCCTGGAAGGGCAACTGGTAAGTCACGCTGGCTACGAAGCGATTGGGAATGTTCAAGTCTGAATTTCCGTAGTCGGAGTGGATGTTGTAGGGGTTCAATACCGCGCCCGGGCTGCCCGTGCCTTCGTCGAGAGCGTGGCTGTAGGTGTAGGAAACCAGGAAGCCCAAATTATGTGCGCGGCGCTCGGCCGAGATTTGCAGCGCGTTGTAGCTGGAGACCTGGGTGGTCTGAAGCTGGTTGATCTGGGCGAAGTCCGGGTAGGGACGGCCCTGGCTAACACTCGTATTCGTGGGGCTAAGCTGGCCCGCATTGATGTCCACCAGCGCATCCAGATGAACTCCACGGGTTCCCACATAAGCAACGGTGAGGACGATCGAGGAGGGGAGTTCCTGCTCGACGCTCGCGTGCCACTGCTCGCTGTAAGGCGTCTTGGCGTGTGGGTCCTGCGAATAAGCCGGCAATCCTGGATGCAGCGCACCGGCGGAGGGATAGACTGTGTGAGCATATCCGCAAGAGGCGGAGTTGAAAGCACTGCAATTGCCGTTTGAATAGGTAGTGTTGTTGAATGCCCAGTAGTCTACCCCCGGAACATTCATCGACAATCCGGACGAGTTGGTGACGTTGGGCGCCGAGTAGTAAAGGCCATAACCGGCATGGAAGACCGTCTTGGAGGTCACCTTGTAGGCAAAGCCCACGCGCGGAGCGAAGTTCGTGTTGTTGTTAAAGGCGCCGCTGCGCGGAACGCCCTGGGTTCCCACCTGTTCCAGGGCAGTCGTCGAGATGGAGGGAACGAAGTTATACATCTTGTTGTTGACTTCGGTCCACGGCCAGCCGAGGTAGTTATCGTAGCGGAGGCCAAGGTTCAGCGTCAGTCTGCTATTGACCTTGTAGTTGTCCTGCGCGTAAAAGGACAAGTCGCTGCGCCGGAAGCCGCGGGTGCCGCGCTGGTACTGGTAAGTTCCGCTCTTGGGCGCTCCGAAGAGCAGATCGGTCCATGCCAGCCCGGTGTAAGAGGTGCCGTAGGACTCGGAACCGTGCTCCTCGGCGGTCTGGAACATATTGTATTCGAGGCGGACGAATTCAAAGCCGATGTCCAGCGAGTGCTTGCCGCGGACCAGGTTGACATTGTCGTCCCACTGGTAATTATTGGTTCCGATCTGCGTGGGACTGTTCCCGGCGTCGCCGATCGGCGTATCGCCCGAGAAGGTCATTACAGGCAGTCCATCGGAGAGCGGATCGCCGGCTACCTCCACGCCCGGGATGCCGAGCAGGGTGGGAAGATACTTTCCCGCGTCCCAATTCTGAGCGTTGACAAAGAATCGGGTCCAGCCGAAGCGCGCGGTGTTGATGGTGGTCGGCGAGAAGATGTGAGTTTCACCG
>PMPH01000104.1 GCA_003161045.1 Acidobacteriaceae bacterium | reverse complement strand
GTCTTCCGGCCGTCGCCGCGCCAGGCCGACCTGATGATCGTCTCCGGCACGGTGACCAAGAAGATGGCCCCGGCCGTGGTGCGGCTCTATAACCAGATGGCCGAGCCGCGCTACGTGATCGCCATGGGGGCCTGCGCCATCAGCGGAGGGCCGTTCAAGCAGGGCTACAACGTGCTGAAGGGGATCGACCGGTACATTCCGGTGGATGTGTGCATTCCCGGCTGCCCGCCGCGGCCCGAGGCGCTGATCCACTCGTTCATGACGCTGCAGAAGAAGATTGACGGGCAGCATTTGACCGGGAAGGGCCGTCCGCGCCACCTGGACGCCGGGGCGCGGGGCGAGTTTCCGGTGCCGGTCTATGGAGAGCACGATCTGGAGCCCAAGTCGAATCCCGGCGTCTGGAACGCGCCCAAGGTGAGGCGCTGATGAAGACGGTTGAGCAGATCAAGGCGGCGATCGAAGCGGCCGTTGCGGGCGCGGGAGTCGAAGTTGTGCCCAATCCCAGCCCCTCCGGGCAGCACTCGCTCAGAATCGAGCCCGGCCGCGCGGTCGAGGTGGCGAGGTTTTTGCGCGACGATGCGGAGCTGGCGCTGGATTTTCTCTCCAATGTGACCGGCGTCGACTGGCTGGACAGGGAGATCGAAGAGACGGTGACGGAGACGCGCACGGTGACCAGGATGGTGGATGGCGTCGAGCAAGCCGTCGAAGAGACGGTCGAGGAGACCCGCCAGCGCATCGAGCCGGGGTTTCTGGAGGCGGTCTACCACCTCTATTCGGTGGCCAAAAAGCACGGGCCGGTCGTCCTTCGCATGAGGACGGTGAACCGGACGGACCAGGTGGAGCTGCCCTCGCTGACGCCCATCTGGCGGTCGGCCGAGTTCCAGGAGCGGGAGGTCTTCGACCTCTACGGGATTATCTTCACCGGGCACCCGGACCTGCGGCGGCTGCTGATGTGGCCGGGCTTCAAGGATCACCCCATGCGGCGGGATTACGTGGAGCCGGACGACTTCGAGTACGAGCCCACGGCGCACGACCGGGTGCTCGAACGGGCGCTGGCTCATCAGGCGGCAAGCGAAGCTGCGAGCACAGCGGCAGGTGAGAAGGCGAGCGAACCGGCCGAGGCCGCCGAACAGCAGGGAACGGAGGCGGACGCATGAGTGAATCGCAAAGCCATTCGGCGGCCGCTGGTGAAAATCCGGAGGGCCGGAAGCCCGGCAGCCAGAATTTGGTAAGCCAGAGGCCGGAGAGTCAGAAGCTAGAAGGCTGGAATCGCCCGGCGCGAACTGAGCCGGAGGCCGACGGCCAGTTGCTGGAAGTCTCCATGGGGCCGCACCACCCCTCGACGCACGGGGTCTTCCGCATGGACGTGGCGCTGGACGGGGAGCGGGTGATCCGGCTGAGGCCGGTCTTCGGCTACCTGCACCGCAACCACGAAAAACTGGGCGAGGGCCAGAGCTATTTGTCGTCGATGCCGTACACCGACCGGCTGGACTACTTCTGTTCGCTCAGCAACAACTGGGCCTACGCGCTGGCGGTCGAGAAGCTGGCCGGCCAGCAGGTTCCCGAGCGGGCCGAGTACCTGCGGGTGATCCTGGCCGAGCTGACGCGCTTCCAGAACCACGCCTCCTCGATCGGTTTTTTGATCCAGGAGATGGGCGCCAGCGGCACGCCGCTGATGTACGCCTTCCGCGAACGGGAGAAGATTCTGGATCTCTTCGAGGAGCTGACCGGGGCGCGCATGATGTGCAACTACATGCGCTTCGGGGGCTGCCGCGTGGACGCCTCGCCCGCCTGGCTGGAGAAGGCGCGCGCCAGAGTGGCGGCTCTGCCGGGGTTTGTGGACGAATTCGAGCGGCTGCTGGCGACCAATGAGATTCTGATGGCGCGCTGCCAGGGAGTGGGCATTCTCAGGCCGGAGCTGGCGGTCAACGCCGGGGTCACCGGCCCCATGCTGCGCGCCTCGGGCGTGGGCTACGACATTCGCAAGGTGGACGGCTACGGAATCTACAACCGCTTCAGCTTCCGTGTGCCTTTGGGCGAGCACGGGGACGTGTACGACCGCTTCATGGTGCGCCTGCTGGAGATGCGGGAGTCGGTCAAAATCCTGGAGCAGGCTCTCAAGGAGATTCCCGCCGGGCCGGTGATGGACCCCAGGTTGAAGCTGCGCAACTTTCGTCCCAAGCCGGGCGAGGCCTACGGCCGGATCGAGGCGCCCAAGGGGGAACTGGGCTTTTATCTGATCTCGGACGGCGGACCGAACCCCTACCGCTACCGGGTGCGGCCGCCGAGTTTGATCAACCTGACAATTCTCGAGGATATGTGCCTGGGCCACAGCGTGGCCGACGTGGTGCTGATCTCCGGCTCGGTGGACATTGTGCTGGGAGAGGTGGACCGGTAAAGCAGGGAACAGGGAACAGGGAACAGGGATCAGGGAACAGCGGGTGCCCCAGGTTCCGTTTTTGGGACCTGGGAGTTACGAATTCAAGTGGCGCCCGTACTAGTTGCCATGAATAGCCGGCAGTTCGTAGTAAGCGGTTAGTCGTTGGAATCTGGGAGCTGGGAGCTAAGAGCTAAAAGCTAACAGCTAACAGCTGATTTTTGGAGGGGTAACTTGTTTGGCGAGGGAATCCTGAAGGGTCTGGCGGAGACGGCGAGGAACTTTTTCGGCAGCTTTGTCTCGGCCGAACGGCTGACCACGGTCGAGTACCCGGAGCAGAGGATTGCTCCCTTCGAGGCGGCGCGCGTCTTTCCCTTCCTGGTCTACGACGGCGAGGACTGGCTGGCCGGGCTGCGCTGCGTCGCCTGCCAGATCTGCGAGAAGGAGTGCCCGCCCCAGTGCATCTTCATCGAGAAGAGTAAAGACAAGAAGCCGGATTTTGTGGGCAAGCCGCAGTCTTATCCGATGCGCTTCGAGATCGACATTTCCGTCTGCATGAGCTGCCAGATCTGCGTCGAGGTCTGCCCCTTCGAGGCCATCAAGATGGACACGGCTTTTGAGCTGAGCACCGGGGATCGTTTCGGCGGGCTGTTGCTGAATCTCACGCAACTGGCCAAGCCGAATGCGTATTATCGCCAGATTCATCCCACCGGGGCGGCCGAGGTGGACGCGCGGATGGCCGAGGAAATGGCCAAGGCCGAGGCCAAGGCCAAGACCGCTACTGACGCCGCCGCCAAGGCTGCGGCCGATGCAGCCGCAACCAAAGCTGCTGACGCAACGCCCGCGGCCGGCGACGCCTCCCAAAGCCGGCCGGACGAGGAGAGCCGCCGATGACCGCGACGGCCAGCTTCGCAAGGTCCATCATCGAAACGTCAGACCAGATCTTCGTTTTGCTGAAGCAGTGGCTGGTGAGCTTTCTGCCCGCGGCCTGGCAGCCGGCGGCTGGCGTCGTGCTGTGTGTGGCGGCCATCGTCGGCCTCTTTCCGGCGCTCTTTGCCCTGACCACGGTTCTCGAGCGCAAGGGGCTGGGGCGGATACAAAATCGAATCGGCCCCAACCGCGTGGGTCCGCTGGGACTCTTGCAGCCGCTGGCCGACGGCATCAAGTCGCTGACCAAGGAGGACATTGTCCCCGCGAGAGCCGACTGGGCCGTGCATTTTCTGGCGCCGCTGGTGCTGGTGGTGGCCGTCTTCATGGGTTTTGCGGTAGTGCCTATGGGCCGCAACCTGGTGCTGGTGGACATGGACGCCGGCCTGCTGTTCTACTTCGCCATGGGCGCATCGACCGAGCTGGCGATCTTCATGGCCGGCTGGTCGAGCCGCAACAAGTATTCGCTGCTGGGCGCCATGCGCGCGGTGGCGCAGATGATCAGCTACGAGGTGGCCCTGCTGCTGTCCACCGTGGTGGTGGTGATGATGGCCGGCTCGCTCTCGCTGACTAAAATCGTCGCGGCGCAGAACCAGTACACCTGGGGGCTGCCGCACTGGTACATCTTCACGCCCTGGGGGCTGGCGGGCTTCCTGATGTACGCCATCGCCACCACGGCCGAGACCAACCGCTCGCCGTTTGATCTGCCCGAGGGCGAGTCGGAGCTGGTGGCCGGCTACCACACCGAGTATTCGGGCTTCAAATTCGCCCTCTTCTTTCTGGGCGAGTACCTGGCCATGTTCTCCGTCTCCGGGCTGGGCGCGACGCTGTTTCTGGGCGGATGGTCGGCGCCATTCTCCTTTCTGACCTGGGTTCCGTCGTGGATCTGGTTCTTTTCAAAATTGATGCTCTCCATCTTCGTCTTCATCTGGCTGCGCGGGACGCTGCCGCGGCTCCGGCAGGACCAGTTGATGAACTTTGCCTGGAAGTTTGTCCTGCCGATGACCCTTCTGAATCTCCTGGTGGCCGGGTTGTGGAGGTTTATGGGCGAGGGGTGGGAGCGCTGGGTGCTCTGCACGGCGATTCTGGTCGTGGCCTATGTGGTGATGGGCAGGATGGGAATGCGCCGGGAGCACTTCGGGCCGAGGAGCTACCGCTATGCGGAGTGAGCTTTGGGGGAGCGGCCTGGATTCGTCGCTGAGATTCCAGGTTTTGAAAGGGCGCGGCTTTAGCCGCGCCGCAACAGCGCTCCATGCGAATGTGGCTTTAGCAGTCGAGGGAATGCACGTTGTTGCGAATCGATTTCCTCATGGGCTAAAGCCCAACCGCCTTTTTACCGATTTAGCGGCGCGGCTAAAGCCGCGCCCTTTCAAAGCAGAGAATCTTTTGGCAGATCGTGCTTTTTCTGTATGCGAAGAAAGGACGTGCGGCCGATGAGCCTGATCTTCTATCTAATTGCGGCGCTGACCGTGGCCGGCGGCCTGGCGGCCGTGCTCTTGAAGAACACCGTGCACTGCGCGCTGGCGCTGACCGTGGCCTTTGCCGGATTGGCGCTGCTTTTTCTCAATCTCGACGCGCAGTTTGCCGGTTTTGCGCAGATTCTGGTCTACATCGGCGCGGTGGCCATCCTGGTGGTCTTTGCGATTCTGCTCACCAAGGGCTCTGAAACTCCTCAAGGCGGAGTCTTCAGCAGAACCTGGCTGGTGGGGCTCACAGCGGCGGCGGCGGTTTTTGCGGTGCTCGGCTGGGCGGTGATCGCCTCCGCTCCCCTGCTGCCCAAGGCCGCCACACCCGCGACCGCCGCTACTTCCGCGATGGTCGTTACTCCGGCTCCCGCCGTCCCCCCTGCTCCTGCCGTTACGGTGGAGCAGATTGGCCGGGCGCTCGCCGGCCGTTACGTCCTGCCGCTGGAGATTGTGGCCGTGCTGCTGACGGCCGCGCTGATCGGCGCGGTGATCGTGGCCATGCACGAGAAAGAGGAGGCCAAATGATGGGTCAAATCACGCCGCTGGCGGGCTATCTTCTGGTGGCTGCGCTGGTCTTTTCCATCGGTCTGGCCGGAGCGCTGACCAGGCGCAACGCCATCCTGGTGCTGATTGGGATCGAGTTGATGCTGAACGCGGCCAATCTGAATCTGATCGCCTTCTGGCGCTACGGGCCGCATCCGGAGCTGCTGACGGGGATGATCTTCGCCATCTTCTCGATTGCCGTGGCCGCGGCCGAGGCGGCTGTGGGGCTGGGGCTGGTGATCCAGATCCATCGCCACGCGCGGACGACTGATCTGGACGCCATCAACAGGATGAAGGGGTGAGAGGTTGATGCAAGAGGCAATTTCATTCACTCCGCAGTTGACGGCCTCGCCCATCGCGGAGATTCTCTGGCTGATTCCCGCCCTGCCGGTGGCGGCCGCTGCGGTGACGGCGTTGCTCGGCCGGTCGCGCCGCAGGATTTCCGCCACTCTAGCTATTGGCGCGCTGAGTTTTTCGCTGCTGCTCTCACTGGCGGCCTTTGCGCATGTGGCCAGCGGTTGGGCGCATGGCGCGGCCGTGCGCGAGACGGTCAACTTCACGTGGATGCAAGTGGGAACGCAATTTGGCGCGGGTAAGGTGGATCTGGGCTGGGTGCTCGATCCGCTCTCGGCAGTCATGCTGCTGATGGTCAGCTTCGTGAGCCTCCTGATCTTCATTTACTCGATTGGCTACATGGCCCACGACGGGAACTTCACCCGTTTTTTTTGCTTCCTCTCGCTCTTTGCCGGGGCGATGCTCGGGGTGGTCGCCGCCAACAGCCTGCTGCTCCTGTTCATCTGCTGGGAGTTGGTCGGATTTACCTCTTACCTGTTGATCGGCTTCTGGTATGAGAGGCCAGCGGCGGCCGCGGCGGCCAAAAAAGCCTTTCTGACCACGCGCGTGGGCGACGTTTTCTTCCTGCTCGGAATGGTCTGGCTCTTCGCGCAGACCGGAACCCTGCTCTTCTATAACCACGGAGCCGGCGCCATCGAGCCCCCCGCGCTGGCCGGGTTGCTGGCTGCCCCTGCCGCTCTGGGGCTGACGGCGGCGGGCGCGATTGGTCTGTTGATTTTTGCCGGAGCGGCGGGCAAAAGCGGACAGTTTCCGCTGCACGTCTGGCTGCCGGACGCGATGGAGGGCCCGACGCCGGTTTCGGCGCTGATTCACGCGGCGACCATGGTGGCCGCGGGAGTTTTTCTGATTGCGCGGGTTTATCCTCTCATGTCCGCAGGCGCTCCGCTGATGTCCGCAGGCGCTCATCTGACGGCCGCGGGCGCGCATTTGCTGGTCACTGGCGCTCCGCTTTTGTCCACGGGAGTTTTGACGCAGGCCGGGACACTCGCCGCCGGAACGACGGCGGCGCTGACCGTGGTCACCTGGGTGGGCGCGTTTACGGCGGTTTTTGCTGCGCTGATTGCCGTGGCGCAGAACGACATCAAGCGCATTCTGGCCTATTCGACGATCTCGCAACTGGGCTACATGATGGCCGGCCTGGGGATGGGCGGCGTCGCGGTGGGCCTCTTTCACCTGATTACCCACGCCTTCTTCAAGGCGCTGCTGTTCATGGGCGCGGGTTCGGTGATCCACGGCTGCCACGGCGAGCAGGATGTGCGGCGCATGGGCGGGCTCAGGTCCGACATGCCGCTGACCTTTCTGACCTACGCGATTGGAATGCTGGCGCTCTGCGGCTTTCCGCTGCTGTTTTCCGGCTTCTGGAGCAAGGACGGCATTCTGGAGGCGGCTCGTCACTGGAGCGTGGCCAAGACGCCCTTCTACATGCTGGTCTTCGGTGCGTTGCTGACGGCGTTTTACATGACGCGCCAGGTGGCCTACGTCTTCTTTGGCCACTGGCGGGGCAGCAAATCCGCGCAGGAGAGTCCGGCGGTGATGACCGTGCCGCTCGGGATTCTGGCCTTCTTCGCGATGGCGCTGGGATTGATCGGAACGCCGGCCTGGCCGTGGTTCCGGGCCTTTCTGGATGGCCGCGCGGCGGGCTTTACGTGGCGCGGCTTCATGGAGCCGGGGCTGCTGACGCTGATGGCGGCCTCGACGGTGGTGGTTTTTCTCGGGCTCGGGCTGGGCTGGAGTCTTTACGGCGGGCAGGCGCCCACGCCGGACGAGCCTGACATCCTGGAAAAGGCTGTGCCCTGGGCCTGGGCCGGTCTGCGCGGCCGGCTGTACGTGGACGAGTTCTATGGAGTGACGGTCGTCGCCTTCTACCGGTGGTGGGCGCGCGTCGCCGACTGGCTGGACCGCTGGCTTTGGGGTGGCGCGGTGGCCGGGGTGGCGCGGAGCTTCGGATTGTGGGCGCGGCTGAGCCGCTTTCTCGACACAAACGTGGTGGACGGCAGCTTCGACAAAGGCTGCGAGGAGTTGAGCGTGGGCGGGGGTCTGCTGGCGCGGGCGCAGACGGGCCGGGTACAGACCTACCTGAGAATCCTGGCTTTGGCCGTGGTCGCGCTGGCCGCAATTCTGATCTGGAGCAGCCGGTCATGAGCGGATTCCCTCTGGCAATTCCCATCCTGACGCTGTTGACCGCGTTGCCCCTGGTGGGCGCGGCAGTGGCGCTTGTCGCTGGCCGTCACGCGCGCGGCGTGGCTCTGATGACAACGCTCCTGAGCCTGGCGCTGGCGCTGGTGGTCTGGACGCGGCTGCCCGCCGACGGCAGCATCGGACTGGTGGAGCGGGCCGTCTGGGCGCCGTCCGTGGGCATCGAGTACCACCTCGGCGCGGACGGGCTGGGCGCGTTGATGCTGGTGCTCTCGGCGATTGTGACGTTGATGTCGGTCGATGCGGCGCACTGCGTGCATCACCAGCCAGGGCTCTACTTCGCGCTGGTGTTGACGCTGGAAGCCGGCCTCTTCGGCTCCTATACAGCGCTGAACTTCTTTCACTGGTTTCTGTTCTGGGAGTTGAGCCTGATTCCCGCTTTTTTCCTCATTAAATTGTGGGGCGGGGCGCGACGCGGGCCGGCGGCGACGCAGTTTTTCGTCTACACGATGGCCGGCTCGGTGGCCCTGCTGGTGGCCTTTCTGGCCGTCTTTCTATCCACCGGCAGCATGGACTTCGGAATCCTGGCGCAGATGGCCTCGACCGGCGCGCTGGAGCGGGCAGTGACGGCGCACCTGGGGCCGGTGACGCTCTGGCTGGCGATTGGCGTGCTGGCCGGTTTTGCGGTGAAGGTGCCGATGATTCCCTTTCACACCTGGCTGCCCGCGGCCTACGCGGAAGCTCCTTCGCCGGTGACCATGCTGTTGACGGGCGCAATGTCGAAGATGGGCCTCTACGGCCTGCTGCGCATTGCGCTGCCGCTCTTCGGGGCGCAGATTGCCGAGATGCGCACGCCGCTGCTGGTGCTGGCCGTGGCCACGGTCGTGATGGGAGCCTGGGCGGCGGCGGCGCAGAAGGATTTGAAGCGCGTCTTCGCCTATTCCTCGGTGAACCATTTGGGCTACTGTCTGCTGGGCATTTTTGCGCTGGCGGTTCCCTCGACTGGAAGTGCAACTTCCGCGGCTCTGCTGACCAGCCAGGCCATGGCGCTCAACGGCGTGATCTTCCAGATGTTCTCGCACGGCGTCACGGCGGCGGCGCTCTTCTGGTTTGTGGCCATGATGCAGCAGCGGACGGGCGGCCACCGCGGGATTGACGACTTTGGTGGACTGCGCAAACCGGCGCCGGTGCTGGCCGGGTTGATGGGGATTGCGCTCTTCTCTTCGCTTGGATTGCCGGGGCTGAACGGCTTTCCCGGAGAGTTTCTCATCTTCCGCGGCGTCTTCCCGCTGGCCTGGGTGGCGGCCACGGTTTCGATTCTCGGCCTGCTGGTAACGGCGGCGGTGATTCTGACCGTGATTCATAAAGTCTTCTGGGGGCCGGCGCCGGAGCACTGCGCCAGCTTCCCTGATCTGCACCATGACGAGCGGCTGGCGATGGCGCCGGTCATCGGCCTGATGCTGCTGGTGGGCCTTGTGCCGCAGTTGATTGTGGGGAGCGTGAATCCAACGGTCGTGAACCTGCTGGCTCACTGGAGATTTTGATGTTTTTGAACCTTCATCCAAACTCGGCGCCGCTGCTGGCCTTCACGATCTATCTCTCCTTTGCCGGAGCGCTCGTTGAGGCGTTATTGCCCAAGAGCAAGCCGGCTTTGGCGCGCTGGCTGGCGCTCATCGTCGCCGTCTCCGGGCTGGCCGTGGCCGTGCAGGGATTTGCCGCCGGCATGGGGAGCAATCAAGCCGCCCGCGTGACGATCGTCGACCTGCCCTGGGTGCCGTCGATGGGCATTCACTTCCTGCTGGCCGCCGACGGCATCAGCCGCGTACTGGTTCTGCTTACGGGCCTGGCCGCGGTCGCCGGAGTGCTCTTCAGTTGGAACATAGAACTGCGCACCAATGAGTTTTTTGCCTTTTTCCTGGCGCTGATCGGCGGGGTTTACGGAGTTTTTCTCTCCTTTGACCTGTTTTTGCTCTTTGTCTTCTATGAAATTGCGATTGTGCCAAAGTATTTTCTAATTGCCATCTGGGGTTCAACGCGGCGCGAGTACGCGGCCATGAAGCTGGTGCTCTACTCCTTCATGGGCTCGGCGATGGTGCTGGTTGGCCTGCTGGCGGTCTACGCCGCCTCGGGCAGCCACTCGACCAGCCTCGACGCGCTGGCTCATGCGGACCTGCCGGTCAGCTTCCAGATGTGGTGTTTTCCGCTGGTCTTCACCGGCTTTGCGATCCTGGCCGGTATGTGGCCCTTTCACACCTGGGCGCCCACCGGCCACGTGGCCGCGCCCACCGCCGCTTCCATGCTGCTGGCCGGCGTGGTGATGAAGCTGGGCGCTTACGGCTGCCTGAGGGTCGGCATTGCGCTCTTCCCGCGCGGTCTCGACCCGTGGGGATTTTCCTTCATCGGCATCGGCTCCTGGCGCGACCTCTTCGCGGTGCTGGCGGTCATCGGGATCGTCTACGGCGCGCTGGCCGCCCTGGCGCAGACCGACTTCAAATTCGTCATCGGCTACTCCAGCGTCAGCCACATGGGTTTCGTGCTGCTGGGACTGATGACCTTGAACCGGATCGGCGTCACCGGCGCGGTCCTGCAAATGTTTTCGCACGGCATCATCGCCGGGCTGCTCTTCGCCATTGTGGGCCGCATCGTCTACGACCGCACGCACACGCGCCAGTTGGCGGAACTGGAAACAATGCACCTGGCCAAGCGGCTGCCCTTTGCCGCCTGGGCCTTTGTGATTGCCGGCGTGGCCTCGATGGGGCTGCCCGGCTTCTCCGGGTTTGTGGCCGAGTTACAAGTGTTAGTTGGCGCGTGGATGGTGAATCCCTGGTGGGTCGCCGCGGCGGGCGTGGGCATCGTGGTGGCTGTGGCCTATACGTGGCGGGCTTTGCAGAAGGCCTTCTTCGGCGACGCGCCGCCCAGCCCTCACCTTCACGAGCACGGGCAGGAGTTAGCGGCGATTACCTGGCCTGAAGTTACCGGCGTGGTTTTACTCGCGGGAGTTAGTTTGTTTGTGGGACTTTATCCGGAGATTCTGCTCGATGCTATCGAACCGGCCGTGAAGACGCTGCTTGCGGGAGGGGGACAATGAACTACGCAGACCTTTTCCGCGTGACGCTGCCGGAGACCGTGCTGGAGTTAGCGGCGTTCGTGGTGCTGGTGATGGACTTAGTTTTTTTGCGCAGGGCGGCCCGGAAGATGCGCCTGGCCGTGGCGGCGCTGGTGGGCGCGGCTGGCTGCGGCGCGGCGCTGTGGGCCTTGCAGTTGCAGGGCCATGGCGGACTGAGCTTGGGCGCAAGCGGCGAAGCTGTCTTGCTGGCGACGGGCGGTTTCGCGCAGGTGGCGCAATCGGGCATTCTGGTGCTGACGGCGCTGACGCTGCTGCTCCTGATCGATGCGGAGTTTACGCGCCACGCAGGTGAGTTTGTCGCGGTGGTTTTGATGGCCGCCGCTGGCGGCCTGCTGGTGGCCGCGGCGCAGGATCTTCTGGTGATCTTCGTCGGGTTGGAGTTGCTCAGCCTCGGACTTTACATCCTGACGGCCTTTGCAAAAAACTCCGCAAAAAGCGCCGAGGCGGCGCTGAAGTACTTTCTCTTTGGCGGCATGTCGGCGGCCTTTCTGCTCTTCGGTTTCAGTTACTTCTATGGGCTGAGCGGCAGCACGAATCTATGGCAGATTCAGCGGGCGATTGCGGCCTCGGGGCCGAGCCCGCTCTTTTATGTGGCGTGGATTCTGGTCGTCGCCGGGCTGGGCTTCAAGGTTGCGGCTGTCCCCTTCCACCTGTGGGCGCCGGACACATATGAGGGCGCGCCCACTCCGGCGGCGGCCTTTATTGCGTCGGTCTCCAAGGTAGCCAGCTTCGCGCTGCTGATTACCCTCAGCCTGAACTGGCTCAGACCGGGCGGAAATTTCAGCGGCGAAGAGCACCTGCTGGAGGGAATTTATCGCGCCTGGCAGCCATTGGCGGCGACTCTTCTGTTTGTCGCCGCGGCCTCCATGCTGGCCGGCAACCTTGCGGCGCTGGCGCAGACGAGCGTGCGCCGGCTGCTGGCTTATTCGGCGATTTCTCACGCTGGGTACATCCTGCTGGGAATAGCCGTTCATCCCGTCTATTCAGGGCAGGGAAGCGCTCCCGCGTTTCTTCAAAGCACCATCGGCCCGGCGATTCGCAGCACGGACGCGGTGCTCTTCTACGTGCTGACTTACGGGCTGACGACCATTGGCGCTTTTGGCGTCGTTGCCGTCGTCGAACGGGCCACGGGCAGCGACCGCCTGGACGCTTTTCTCGGGCTGCACAGGCGCAATCCGGTGCTGGCCGCGGTGCTGCTGGTGCTGTTTCTCTCGCTGGCCGGAATTCCGCCGCTGGTGGGCTTCTGGGCCAAGTTCAATTTATTTGCCGCCGTGCTGGGCGCTTCGGCCGGAGTGGTTCCGTTTGCGCTGGTGGCGCTGGCGGTGGTCCTAAGCGCGGTCTCGCTCTATTACTACTTGCAGGTGCTCAAGCGGGCCTATGTTATGCCTGCCATCGAGGAAACCTCGGGCAAGATAGAAAAAATCAAGGCGCACCCTTTAACACTGGCCGTGCTGGTTCTGATCGCCGCTGCGGTACTGCTGCTGGGCTGCTTCCCGGCGTTGCTCGAAGGCTGGATCGAAGCTTTCACCCCGAACTTATAGCACACGTACAACTGGCTTGTGTGGGAGAGGATTATCTTTCTCGCAGATAAATGGGTGGAAGATCTATCTAAGTTGTATCGAAAAACCCCGTGCAGCGCGGGCCGTTGCTCCCCTCATTCCAAGAGTAACCCTGCGTAGTGCGGGCCGGTAATCTTGTGCCTCTAATGTAATGGGAGTTCCCCCTGGGGTGCTTCGGTCAGCCACGCTGCCGGTGCCGGCGATCTGTAGCCCAGCGAGGAGTGTGGCCTGACAGCGTTGTAGTGGATGCGCCAGCGTTCGGCCAGCACACGCAGTTCCTTCATCGAGTAGAAGATCTCTCCATTCAAAAACTCATCACGCAGCTTGCTGTTGAAACTCTCGCAGAAGCCGTTCTCTCAAGGGGAGCCGGGTTCGATATACAACGTTTTCGCTCCTGTTGCGGCCAGCCATTTGCGCAGGTCTTTGGCCACGAACTCCGGGCCGTTATCGGAACGTAGGTTTTCTGGCACGCCCCTCATCATCATCACATCCGCCAACGCGCTGATCACCTTGGCGCTTGTCCAACTCCGTTCGCAACCAATCATCAGGCATTCCCTGGTGTACTCATCGATCAGGTTCAACATCCGTGCCGTGCGGCCGTCATGCGTCTTGGCGCTGACGAAGTCATAGCTCCACACATGGTTCTTGCGTTCCGGCCGCAGCCGCACGCACGATCCATCGTGGCGCCACAAGCGGCCCCGTGCTTTCTGTTTCTGTGGAACCTTCAGCCCTTCGCGACGCCAGACCGGGGCCCCCACGGATAGGTCTTCGTCCGTGGGGTGGAGATTCTTTCGACTCGATCCTTGCCAACTCGCCAGCCCGCCCGCTGCAACAGCGCCGTGATGCGCCTGTCCGGGGTCCCCGGCGACAGGTCTTCGTCGCTGGGGGGGGTACCCATAGCGCCCATATTGGCTGGCCAACGATACGATGGCTTGGGTGAGTCGATCTTCGTCTTCGCGCTGTGTCGGTTGGTAGCGCTGCGTGCCGCGTGGCTGACAAACCAGTTGGCACGCTCGCCGCTCACTCATGCCTTGCTCGCTGGCATGGTCTACCGCACAACGCCGGGGTCCCCACGGACAGGTCTTCGTCCGTGGGGTGGAAGGCCGTCGCTCCGGGCTTAGAAGTTTCCCGAGGCGATGTCCTTCAGCACCAGCTTGTCCAGACTCCGTTCCGCCACCAGTCGCTTCAGCTTGGCGTTCTCCTGCTCTAGCTCCTTCAGCCGCCGTGCCTGGTCCACCTGCAACCCGCCGTACTCCTTGCGCCAACGGTAGTACGTCTGCTCGGTAATCGCTGCCTCTTTACATGCCTGCGCGGTCGTCTTTCCGCTCGCGACTGCAACCTCAACCTGACGAAGCAGGCTCACGATCTGCTCTGGCGTATGCTTCTTCCCTCGTGCCATTCAAGGCTCCTTTCATACCAGTTTCTCTCACCTCAACTGGTACAAAAGGCGCCGGGCACTCCACTAAACCAATTCCGAAAATGCTATAGCCACAGATCGCGGGAGACAGGGAACCGGCCTGGTATTTATT
>PMPH01000072.1 GCA_003161045.1 Acidobacteriaceae bacterium | reverse complement strand
CGGCCGCTCCGGCGAGATGGAGAAGCTCTACCGCATTCTTTCTAAAGTTGCCCAGAGCTCCCTCCCCGTCCTGATTCTGGGCGAAAGCGTCACCGGCAAGGAACTGGTGGCCAGAACCATCCACGCCTACGGGCCCAATTCGCAAAAGCCTTTCCTGCCGGTCGATTGCGGCTCGCTGGTGCCGACGCTGATCGAGAGCGAGCTCTTCGGCTACGTCAAAGGGGCCTTCACCGGGGCCAACCGCTCCAAGGACGGCTTGCTGGTTTCGGCCGAGGGGGGCACGGTTTTTCTCGATGAGATCGGCGAACTCTCGCTCGACCTGCAGGCCAAGCTGCTGCGCGCTTTGCAGGAGAAAGAGGTCCGCCCGGTCGGCGCCACCCATCGCGTCCCCATCAAGGCGCGCATCGTAGCCGCCACCAACCGGGACTTGGCGGTGATGGTCGAAAAAGGCACCTTCCGCAAGGACCTTTTCTACCGGCTCAACGTGGTCAACCTGCGCCTGCCTTCTTTGCGCGACCGCCGCGAGGACATACCGCTTCTGGCCGCCCGCTTTCTGGACCGCATCAGCCGCGAGCACGGCGCCAAGTTCACCTTGAGCGACGAGGCGCTGCGCACCATGATGCGCCACGACTGGCCGGGCAACGTCCGGGAGCTGGAAAACTCGATCGAGCGGGCCTGCGCCCTCTCCTCGGGGCCGATTCTGCACCTGGGCGATCTGCCCACGCAGCTTCAGCAGCAGGGCCTGGAGGCACGGCGCTCGGCCGTCCTGGCCGGCGAGCCAGCCACCGAGGGCGCGGCCCCGCAGTTGACCACCCTGGCCGATCTTGAACGCCAGGCGATTCTGGGAGCTATTCGCACCCTCAACGGCGACAAGCTCCAGGCCGCGAAGCTGCTGGGCATCGGCAAGACCACCCTTTACCGCAAGCTGAAGGAATACGGCATCGCCGATCCGCTTCAGGAAGAGTAAGTCCTCTTCGGCGGACCACGGAGTCGCCAGAGGCGCACTGGGGGTTTTTCTCGCGAGAAATCCACTCGGCAGTTGCGGCCTCACTCCATTCCCATTCGGGAGATGCTGTCGCTGGCCCGGACTGAAGCCGGAGCCAGTCGCGCCGATAAAACTTTTACGGGAAATCCACAGGTTCCAAGCGGAAACTGAAACCGCCAGGACCGAAACAGACCCCGGCAGCACACCGGGGGAGCAAACAAGGAGCTGGGGATGAGCATTCTGATTGTGACCGGAGTCGAAGGCGCCCGTAACTGCGCCGCCGTGGTGGCAGCGCAGTTGGGCATGGAGGTTGAGGTGGCCGAGGGGCGCAAGGCCGCGCTGGCCGCGCTGCGCCGCCGCGAGTTTCTGGCCGTGGTGGTGGACGAGACGATGACCGAGTGCGACCCGGCCGCCGCCGAGGCCATCTGGGAGCACGCCAGCCTGGCCATTCCCTTGCAGATCAACTTCGCCCTCTCCGGCGCCGCGCGGCTGGTCCGCGAGATTCGCGCCGCCCTGCATCGCCGCGAGCACGAGCAGACGCTGGCCCGCCGGGCAGCCGCCGCGGCCATCGAAACCGAGCTCAAAACCACCGTTGCGGGCCTCTTGCTGCACTCGCAGTTGGCTCTGAACGGATGCGAAATGCCCCCACTGGTGATCGAAAAGCTGCGTGTAGTGGCGGATCTGGCTGGCAGCCTCCGCCAGCAGTTGAGCGCGCCGCTCGCCGTCCGTGGCGAGAACGCCGACTAATCGGGCCGCCGTCAAAAAAGACTTCATTGCGTTGCACGCGCATCGCCGGGGCGACCATTGCCCCGGCGTTTTTTTGCGCGCTGCACTGGCTATCTCGACTCCATTTCGTGTCAGGGCGCGGCTTCAATCGTGCCGCCACCCTTGCCAGCCGGCCAACTTGCTAACCCGCTCTCGCCGCGCAGCGGAGGGCGGAAGCAGGCAGTTTCACAGGTTCACAGATTGCGTGTTTTTGTGCTGGAGGCGTGTAAAACTCTTTTATTTTGAATTAGTTAGATGAGGCTTCACAGTTTCACAGGCAAAAACAGAAAAAACAAAACCGGGCGGGCGAAAATGCCGGGCTGGGCGCGTCAGCGGAGAGCTTCGCCCGCTTCTCCTCTATCAGTTTCGCCCGCTTTTGCCCTACTAGCCAGTATGCGCCAGCGGAGGGTTATTCCCGGCAAACCACCTGCGGTGGGGCTGGACTCCCAGGTCTCAGAAACGAGACCTGGGACACCCGAGGGTTGTGGGGTGGTCAGAGTTGGCCTATCCTTCGTCGGCCTCGCGCAGCTTGGCTATGACGGTGAAGTCTTCCAGGGTGGTGGTGTCGCCTTTGACCTCGTTGGTGGCGGCCAGCTCCCTGAGCAGGCGGCGCATGATCTTGCCGGAGCGGGTCTTGGGCAGGGCGTCGGTGAAACGAATGTCGTCGGGCCGGGCCAGAGAGCCGATTTCCTTCGAGACCCAGCGGCGCAGCTCGTCCTTGAGTTCCATGCTGGGCCGATTGCCGTTATCGAGGGTTACGAAGGCGGAGATGGCCTGGCCCTTCAACTCGTCGGGACGGCCCACAACGGCGGCCTCGGCCACCATGGGATGCGCCACCAGGGCCGACTCGACCTCCATGGTGCCCAGGCGGTGGCCGCTGACGTTGATGACGTCATCGACCCGGCCCATGAGCCAGTAGTAGCCGTCTTCGTCCCGGCGCGCGCCGTCGCCGGTCAGGTAGCAGCCCTCGATCTGGCTCCAATAGGTCTGGCGGAAGCGCTCGGGGTCGCCATAGATGGTGCGGGCCATCGCGGGCCAGGGCCTGCGCAGAACCAGCAGGCCGCCGTGGCCGGCAGGCACCGGTTGGCCCTCCTTGGTCACCACATCCGGCACCACGCCGAAGAAGGGCAGCGTAGCCGATCCGGGCTTGGTGGCGACGGCGCCGGGGATGGGGGTGATCATGATGGCCCCGGTCTCGGTCTGCCACCNNTCGGGATTGATGGGCTCGCCGACGGTGCCCAGCAGGCGCAGCGAGTCGAGCTTGTGCTTCATCACGTGCTCGTCGCCCCACTTGATGAAGGTGCGGATGGCGGTGGGCGCGGTGTAAAAGACGGAGACCCGGTGGTCGTCGATGATCTTCCAGAAGCGCGAAAAATCGGGCCAGTTGGGCGCGCCTTCGTACATCAGCACGGTGGCGCCGTTCAGCAGCGGGCCGTAGACGACATAGGAGTGGCCGGTGACCCAGCCGATGTCGGCCGAGCACCAGTAGACGTCCTCGTCGCGCAGGTCGAAGACGTACTTCGAGGTCAGGTAGGTTTGCACGGCGTAGCCGCCGGTAGTGTGCAGCAGCCCCTTGGGCTTACCGGTGGTGCCGGAGGTGTAGAGGATGTAGAGCGGGTCCTCGGAATCCAGCTCCTCGGCGGGGCAATCGGGAGCGGCGGCGGCCATCAGGTCGTGCCACCAGTGGTCGCGACCCTCGACCATGGCCACTGGCGAGCCGGTGCGGCGATAGACCACCACGTGCCGGACCGTGGGGCAGGAGGCCACGGCCTCGTCGACGGTGCGCTTGAGCTGGATCTCGTTGCCGCGGCGGTAACTTGAATCCTGGGTGAGAACCGCTACGCACTCCGAGTCGTTGACGCGGTCGATGATGGCGTTGGCGGCAAAGCCGCCAAAGATCACGGAATGGATGGCGCCGATGCGGGCGCAGGCCAATAGAGCAATCACCAGCTCCGGGGTTACGCCCATGTAGACGGCCACGCGGTCGCCCTTCTGGATGCCCAGCGCCTTGAGTGCATTGGCGAACTTTTGCACCTCGGCGTGCAGCTCGGCGTAGGTCAGCCGGCGCACCTCGCCCGGTTCACCCTCCCAGATGAGCGCGGTCTTGGCGCGGCGCGCGCCGAGTGCGTGGCGATCGACGCAGTTGTAGCTCAGGTTCAACTTGCCGCCCACAAACCAGCGGGCATGAGGGAGATTCCACTCGAGAACCTTCTCCCAGGGCTTGAACCAGTGCAGATCGCGGGCGACGGAGGCCCAGAAGGTCTCGGGATCGTCAATGGACTGCTGGTAGAGGGCCTGGTACTGCTCGAGGCTCTGGATGTGGGCCTTGGCGCTGAACTCGGCGGGCGGCGGAAAAACGCGGCCTTCGCGCAAGGTGGAGTCCAAATTCTGATCGGCAATATCAGCAACGGCGGGCACGGTCAACGTAGACAAAAGACACCTCCTAGGAAAAAAGCCGAAACCGCTGGCTGCGGGCCACATAAGTTTCGCGGAGGCTCCGCATAGAAGACGCCACGGCAAGCCAGCAGCAAAAAGGCAGGAATAAGGCCATTGACCCCGCCCTTGGCGCCCGTTTGCCACGAGGCTTTCCTCTCCTGCCGTGGCTTGCTGACGCCCCATCAGGTTCTCATTTCATTGCAACGATGGACGAGCCGACCTCCTCGGACTGGTCCTCAGAAACTCCGTTTGGTAGATGACAGGCGGCTTGCATCTGTTGCAAGAAAATGTGCAGGATTTTGTACTTTATTCAAGCCGAGGGCCGGCACGCGCGGAGCCGGATGGATTGATCGATCCCAGGTCTCGATCTTGAGATGGGAGTCCCCCAGCGGCTGGCGCGCGGGATTTTGCGCTACTCAAACAGCGTCGCGACCTTTTCCAGCACCTCATCCAGGATTTCCGGCGGAAGATCATCCACTTTCCGGCCTCCGCGCGCGGCCAGGTTGAGCACGCGCGGCTGGTCGCAGCGGACTACCCCGGTGGTGCGGATGCCCGCGATGGGAACCGCGAAGCCGATGCGGCGGGCAAACTCGCCGCCACTGGTGATGGGCAAAACCACCGGCAATTTTGTCGCTTCGTTGAATGCCGTTGGCGAGACGACCAGGACAGGCCGCTGCCCCTGCTGCTCGTGTCCCAGCGTGGGGTCGAGCGAGACCAGGTAAATGTCGCCTCGCTTCATAGCAACTCACGGCCAACGGGAGGCGCGTCAAGCCATTCCCGTTCTTCCGGCGACATGGGCTGAGAATAGTCGGAAACGGCCAGCAGTTCGTCCAGCGTGTAGCGGGGCCTGGGACGGGGTTCGAGGATCAGGCGTTCTCCGTCCACGGCCAGACCCACGGTGGCTCCGGCTTTGAGGTGAAGCTGGTCCAGAATGGCGGGCGGAACGGCCAGCATGACCGAGCCGCCGACTTTGCGCAGGTTGGTGGTGTGCATGGCGAAACCTCTATTGAGGTTATATCAAAATATAACAAATAGCGATTCTCGAAGGCCCAGGTTTCTGCATGAGCGGGGCCGGTTGAGGTTCGTGGTCTCCCACCCTTGCCGCAGCAGTGTTAAAACGCAGGTTCTTCGACTTCGCTGCGCTTCACTCAGAATGACAGCAGCAAGGATGGGGCGCCCAAATTCTCGTTTGAGCAGCTTGGAGGTTTTACGCGCTTTCGGCGTCGTAGGCGATGCGGCCTTCGCTGATGGTCCAGCGGACCTTGCCTTGCATCGTCCAGCCGTCGAAGGGGCTGTTGTGGGACTTGGATTTGCCCTCGTGGGCGCGGTAGGTCCACTCGGCCTTGGGATCGAAGACGACCAGATCGGCGAAGCTGCCCATGGCGAGGGTTCCGCGGCCCTTCAGGTTCAAAAGCGCCGCCGGCTGGGCGCTCAAGAGGCTCAGGACGCGGCCCAGGGGCATCTTCCACTCCCGGTGCAGCCAGCGCAGGCTGAGGCCGAGAGCCGTCTCCAGGCCGATGATGCCGTGGGGGGCGAGGTCGAACTCGACCTCCTTCTCGTGGACGGCGTGGGGGGCGTGGTCGGTGGCGATGGCGTCGACGACACCGTCCAGAATGGCCTCGATGATGGCCTCGCGGTCGGCGGCCGAACGCAGGGGCGGGCACATCTTGGCGTGGGTGTCATAGAGGCCGACGTGCTCGTCGGTGAGCAGGAAATGGTGAGGGGTGACCTCGCAGGTGACGCGCAGGCCGCTGCGGCGGGCCTGGCGGACGGCGTTCATGGCGGCGGCCGTCGAGATGTGGGCCACGTGCAGATGAGGACGGGCCTCGCGCAGCTGGGTGACGAGGCGAATGTCGCGCTCGACGATGGAGGATTCAGCCTCGCTGGGCCAGCCGCGCAGGCCAAGTTTGAAGGCCACAGGGCCGGCGTTCATGGCGGCCGTCATGCCGGGGATTTGGGTGAGGCGCGTGTCCTCGGCGTGCTGGATGACGGTGAGGCCGGCGCGGGCAGCGGCGGTGAGAGCCTCGCGCATCACGCTGTCCTTCAGGATGGGCAGGCCGTCGTCGGAAACGGCCACGGCCCCGGCGGACTTGAGCGCGGCGTAGTCGTTGATCGCCTCGCCCTTCAAGCCGCGGGTGGCGGCGGCGACGGGGAAGACACGCACCACGGCGCCCCGCTCCGGGGCCTGCATCCAGCGGGTGGTCTCCGGCGAGTCGTTCACCGGGCGCGTGTTGGGCATGGCGGCCACGGCGGTGAATCCGCCCGCGGCTGCCGCGGCCGTGCCGGTGGCGATGGTCTCCTTGTGCGTCTGGCCGGGCTCGCGCAGGTGGACGTGCATGTCGACGAGGCCGGGAGCGACGGTGAGGCCGGTGGCGTCGAGGATTTCGGTTCCGTTGGCTGGCTTGAGCTTGCCGGGCGCGGCGATCTCGGCCACGCGGCCGTCCTTGAGCAGAATGTCCTTGAGGGCGTCGATGCCGGCGGCCGGGTCGATCAGATGGCCGCCACGGATTACCAGTGCCGTCATGCGCGGCCTCCATTTTCTGCTGCGGCCGTCAGGGCCCGTTCGAGGACGGCCATGCGGATGGCGACGCCATGGCGGACCTGTTCGAGGATCGCCGACTGGGGGCCGTCGGCCACGCCGGCGGTGATCTCGAGGCCGCGGATGATGGGGCCCGGATGCAGCACCAGGGCGGTGGGCGCGTAGGCGGCCAAAAGCTGGCCGGTGAGCTGGTAACCTGCTTTGTACTCTTCAAGTTCCAGTTGCAGGCCGGCCAGGCGCTCGGCCTGGATGCGCAGCATCATCACCGCCTGGGATTGGCGGAGGGCGGCTTCGAGGTTGCGCTCAATACTGATGCCGGGACCAGCCGCGACTGCCAGCTCGGGCAGAAGCTGCGTGGGGCCGCAGAGCAGGACGCGCGCGCCCAGACGGGGCAGCAGCAGCATATTCGAACGGGCCACGCGGCTGTGCAGAATGTCGCCCACGATGGCGATGGTCACCCCGGCCAGGGTTTCGGGGGTCACGGTCTCCGTGCCCGGCCGCAGGTGAGCCAGAATCGTTCGCAGATCGAGCAGCGCCTGGGTGGGATGCGCGTGCATGCCGTCGCCGGCGTTGAGCACCGGCAGGCGGGTCGCGGCCTCGAGCAGCCAGGGCGCGCCGGAGGAGTTGTGGCGCAGGATGATGGCCTCGGCTCCCAGGGCGCGCAGGGTCAGGCCGGTGTCCTTCAGCGACTCGCCCTTTTCAATGCTCGAAGAGAGGTTGGAGACCAGCGCGGTGTCGGCGCCGAGGCTTTTGGCGGCCAGCTCGAAGCTGGTGCGGGTGCGGGTCGATGATTCGTAAAAGAGCAGCGCGATGCGGCGATGGGCCAGCGTACGGGCGCGCGGCAGAGGGTCCTGATTCTCCAGAGCCGTGGCGCGGGCCAGCAGATGGCTCAGATCTTCCAGGGTCAGATCCTGGATCGAGAGCAGCGAACCGCGATGATAGGGAAATGGCGAGGCGGCGACGGGCGGAAGGTGAAGCTGGCGGCGGGTTGGGGTTGCGGTCGGGCTCATTCTTTTCAGCTTCCAGCTTGCGGCCTCCGGCTCCTGGCTAAAAACCGGGAACTGGAGGCTGAAAACTGCCTTTCTGACTTAATCGACGCGCTCGACCAGCAGAACCTGCTCGTCGTCGTCGACCTCGTGGAACTTGACCTCGATGATCTCACGGCTGCTGGTGGGTACGCGCCTGCCAATGTAGGTGGCCTCGATGGGCAGCTCGCGATGGCCGCGGTCTATGAGCACCGCCAGTTGTACGCGACGCGGGCGGCCGTAGTCAAACAGGGCGTCCAGCGCGGCCCGGATCGTCCGGCCGGTGTAGAGCACATCGTCGCACAAGACCACGTCGCGGCCCTCGACATTGAAGCCGATGGAGCCCGCGTTCACCGTCGGGCGCGCGCCCGCGGTGGTCAGGTCGTCGCGGTAGAACTGAATGTCGAGCTCGCCGGTGTCGATGGGGCGCTTCTCGATCGAGGAGATCAGCTTGCCCAACCGCTCGGCCAGCGGAACGCCGCGGCGCTTGATGCCGACCAGGGCCAGATCCTCACTGCCGTTGCTTTTTTCAACAATCTCGTGGGCCAGGCGCACCAGGGTGCGCTCGATCTCCGATGCGGACATCAGCCTGCCCTTGATGCGCAGGGAGGGTTGGTTTGCGACTTCGCTCATGGATGCTCTCTCACGGCCTGCTAGAGCGGTTCTCCAATACACGTACACTCACCAGTTCTGTGCAAGGTGGCTTTTTCTTGAGGAAAAAGCCACTCAGCGGCTGTGGTTTCGGTGTAGAGCAATTGGAGAACCGCTTATTCGCAGATAATACGAGGGTTTGGGCCAGGGAGCAAGTGGCGCGGAAGTAAAGTGAATCGAGGCGGTTGCGCAGGCCCGGCGGTTGCTAAAGCTGGGGTCTGCGCTTGCGCGCCAGCAAGCGGGCGCCCAGCGCGCCGCCCGCCACGGCAAAAAGCAGCAGAAAGAGCGCATTGAAGGCAAAGCCAAAGGCCACAAAGCCGGCGTGGCCCCAGGGCGAGAGCATCAACGCCTGGATCTGGGCGCGGGCGGCCTGCATTTGAGCGGCGTCGGCCATGCTCATCCCCGAGGTCAACTGCTGGGCAACCTGCTGGTTCAGGTCCACCTGGGACTTCCACGCGGCGTCAATCAGGGCAGAGTGGTGCAGGAGAAATCGCTGGATAAAAAGAGCGCCGCCGCTGACGCCAAATGCCACCCAGCCGGCGATCAGGCCGGTGACCAAGCCGATGCGCGCGCCGGCTCCGAGGGTGATCCACGCCGGCCGCTGACTGCGCATATAGACCACCACGGCCCAGGCCGCGGCCGCAGCCATCCAAAAGAGTCCAAAGAAGCCCACCGGCGAAATTCCGCTCGACAAAAATCCGGCGGGAACCGCCAACAGCAAAGCCGCGCGCAGGGCGGGCTTCCATTCCACGCAGCTTGCATCCCGCACGGCCTCGTCCCACCGCTCCGGCTGGCTTTGTCCAGGGAGTTCGTCGGCCTCGTAGACCAGTTGCGGCAGTCCGCAGGCGGGGCAATAGCAGTTGTCGGCCTCGACGGTCCGGTGACAGCGCTTGCAGGTGATTTCCATACATCTATGAGCCTAGCACCTTGGCGCGTCCGCCGGCCGGGCCGGTTCCGGACTACGCCGCGTCGTGCCTCTCGTTGTGGCGCGACCTGTGCGCCCGGCGCAGTTTGAGGAATTGCCGTAGAGAGGTAAAGGCCCGTTCGTGGCAGTTTGCGCAACGCACCGGTAAACGCAATAGGAGCAACTGCACCAGATCCAGCGCCTGAAAACGGAAACGTGAGGTGCGAAATTCCGATAAACCGCAATGGCGGCAATAAATTGTCATACGAGCCTCCCGTTCTTGAATAAACCCAAGGGGAAATGATGCAAGAAAGAGGCGACAACCTTACGCGCCGGCTACTGGTTAGATAAATCTTCTCGGATAATTCTAACTGGTGAGCACTCTGTGCAATACTCACACGGAATAGGGTCAAAGTACATCGAAAAAGGAGGAATCTCATTGCCTGTTGCGTGCTGTCGCACTAGCAGAAACATCTCCGGCCCGGTTTGAGCTTTGATTTCAGTCCGCGGCGCGGACGAGCCTGGCGGCCACGATGGCTTCGGCGGCGGCTACAACCTCTTCCAGCGTCAGATGGGTCGAATCCAGCAGAATGGCGTCTGGAGCTGGCTTGAGCGGCGAATCGGCGCGGTTGCGGTCCCGCTCGTCGCGGGCGCGCAGGTCGCGGATCACCTCATCGGGCTGTTGGGCCGGCTCGGGGCCCATTTGGTCGTAACGGCGTATGCCCCGCACCTCGGGAGCGGCGTCAAGGAAGATTTTGACCTCGGCCTGGGGAAAGACCACGGTGCCGATGTCGCGGCCCTCCATGACCACCCCTCCTCCGGCACCCACCTGCTGTTGCAGGCGGACCATCCAGGCGCGAATGGCGGGGATGATGCTGACCCTGGAGGCGGCGTTGGTGACGGTTTGATTGCGGATCAGGCCGGTCACATCCTCGCCGTCGAGCAGGACGCGATTTTCCTCTTCACCGGGCTCCTGTTTGCCGGGCTCCAGGCGAATAACGGTTTCGGCGGCCAGGCCTTCCAGGCTCTCGCGCTCGTCCAAAGAGAGGCCCGCGCGGAGGGCTTTGAGCGCAAAGGCGCGGTACATCGCCCCGGTTTCCAGGTTCAGCAGGCCGAAATGCCGGGCCAGATGCCGGGCGATGGTGCTCTTGCCCGCTCCGGCAGGGCCGTCAATGGCGACGATAATCTTGCCGGCTGGATCAGCAGTTCTGAATAAGCTTTCGTCCGCACTCATCCGCGTTTTTTCGTCCCTTGTTGCTTGGGCCGGGCGGTAAAGCCAAACCGCTTGCTGTTCCCCGCCTTGGCGCGGGCGGCCAGGCCGGGCTTGCGGCTGTTGCCGCTGCGCGCCGCAGTGCTGCCGTTGCGGCTGTTTGTACCGCTCTTGGCGCCGTTGGAGTGGCTATTGCCGTTGCGCTGGCTCCAGGTGGAGGCGGAGGCGGAGGAGTGGGCAGAGGTTGCGCCGCTGGAGGGGCTGCTGGCCGAACGCGAAGCGGCTGGCCTGGGCTCCGCGCCGGCGCGCCTTGCTGGACGGCTGCCGGTGGAGGATTGCGCCGGCTTGCGATCGCGGGAATGCGTGGCCGGGCGGCTGAAATGGGGCCGGGCGGTGGCGGATTTTCCGCTCGCCAACGGCTTGCGGACGGCGGCTTGGGGCTCGGGGGACTCATCCGAGGCGGTCACTGCTGGCTCGACCGCCGAATCCGGCTCCTTATCCGTGGGCTCCGCCTGCTCCTCGCCATGGTCATGGGAGCGCAGAAAGTAAGCAGAGGCCGGCATGGAGACGCTGGCGTATGCGGCGGGCTCGGTGGCGAATTCCGGCAGTGTGCCCGCGACATAGAAGTGGGGTGCGTGGCCGAACGAGATCGTGTGCACCTGGCGTGTGGCAACCAGGCCGCGCAGTACCTCGCGCACCTTGCTGCGGGCGGTGAGCGAGGAGAGAAACAGCTCGACATCTTCCATGGTGGCGGCGATGACCGCCTGCAGGTAAATGGAAGCGAGCACGGAGATGGCCGTCACCTGCGAGGTGGAGGCGCCTTCGGCAATGGCCTTCTGGAAGCGCTGGCGGAGCAGTTGCCACTGGGCAGCCTCGCCGGGCGCGGAGACAATCGGAATGATGCGGAGCTGCTGCCAGAGTTCGGTGATGGCGCGCAGCACGGCGCCCTCGGTCACTTCCCGGCCCAGCGCATGGGTAAGCTTGGAAATGGTGGTGTCGCCCGCCTCCAGCAGCTTGTAGGCCTCAATAGCCAACGGCGAAACCTGGCGCGAGCCGGTCAGTTGCGGGCTGCGGCGCCAGTCGCGGTCTCCACGCAGGGCATAAACGTAGGGCAGAACCCAGCTTGCGACCACAAAGTCGGGCTGCTCGCCGGGCAGGCCCAGAAGGTTTAGCCGCACGGCAACGCCGTCGGTCTCCAGGCGCACCAGCAACTCTTCGGCCGCGTGAATTTGCCCAGGGTCGGGGGTGGCGTCGCGCTTGCCGGCTATGGCCTCAACAAACGAAGGCACGATGGAGGCGGAAAACTGCCGCTTGGGCAGGAAGAGACACAACCCGGTCTCCTCGATCCACGTCCGGGCGTCTTCCAGTGTGAGTGCCCCATTTCCGTTCAGGCGCATCCTTTCGGCGCGCGATGCTTCCAATTGTTCCGATGTCAAAGAAAAACCTCATTTCCAGGCTGGCGTTCGAGCCTTTTCAGGAATACTGCAAGGTCACTGGGTTTTTGTCCGGCCGCGACTACAATTGGTTGCGCTGGCTTAACTCTTCTGCTTCACCCAAGCCCGGTTTCTGAAAATGCTATGCGTCAGGCGGCTCCGTCCCCTAAGAGGAGAGCTGCCCACCTTCCATAGAGTTCAAATCCGATGGAAGGCCCGCTGGATCTCCTTCCAAGAATACAGCAAAGCTATTGGACGTCCATGCGGGCAACTGGTTGGGTGGCTGGTTTTTGCCAATTCCAACAGTAACCATTCCATTCGAGCCGGGTCAAGAGGCGTGTTGACCTTGATGGCCGCGTGGCAGGCAATGGAGGCGGCAATGCGCGTACGAATAGCCGTAAGATTCTGATTCGGCTTGGGTTCGTCTGAGTCCGCGCCGGATTGCTCGATTATCTCGGCCAGCGTCCGCTCCAGAGCTGCTCCGTCCAGGCCGACGGGGGCGGCTTTGACCGCAAGTGTTTGAGGACCAAATGGTTCCACCTCGAAGCCGTTCAGCTCAAGCTCCTCGGCGATGCTCGCGAAGACCACCATCTGCCAGGGCTTCAGTTCCACCAGGAGGGGCATCAGTAACCTCTGGCGCTGCACTTTTTCGACTTGGCGGTCACGTAAAATTTTTTCAAAAAGTATTCTTTCGTGTGCCACATGCTGGTCAATAATCCACAGGCCGTCGTCGCCGGCGGCTAAAATAAACGACTCGCGCAACTGCCCCAAGGGACGAAGCGAGCCCAGGCGGTCGAGGTTGGCCGCGGCCTGCTCGGCCTCGATCCGCGCCGTTTCCAGCGCGGGATTCAGGCCTGTCGCATCGCCGGAGGGAGAGGCGCACGGGTTAGAAGCCTGAGGGGAAGAGCCTGGGTTGGAAGTTCCTGGGCCTCCTGGAAAGCCAGAACTGGGAGAGCCAGAACTGAGAGAGCAATCGCCGGCGGGCGGCAGGCTGGCCGGCTGAAAGAGCGCGGCCGCGGCCTCGCCCCAGGCCTGGCGGTCCTGCCAGCCATTGGGCCAGCCGTTGGCTGGAAAGCTCTGGGCGGCAAAGGGCAGCTTGCCGGAAACGGGCGTGGGCTGCCGCGGCATCAGTTCAAAGGGCTCGGCGTCCGCCCTGGCGGCCGGGAAGGCGGCCGGATCGGAGTCGGGCAGGGAGGGAGCTGGCCCGGAGTCCCGCGCGCCGGGCAAGGGCGAGGTGGCCGGGGGCATCAGCGAAGGGCTAGCGGCGGGAGCGGAGTCCAGCGCGGCCAGAAAACCGGCGGCGGGCCGAGCTTTGACGAGCGCCGTGCGCAGGCTGTCGCGGACAAAGTCGTGGATCAGGCTCTGCTGGCGGAAACGGACCTCGGTCTTGGCCGGGTGGACGTTCACATCGACTTCCTCGGGCGGCATCTCCAGAAAAAGCAGCACCACCGGGAAGCTGGTGGGCGGGATCACGTTGCGATAGGCCTCGGTGATGGCGTGCATGAGGAGCCGGTCACGGATCAGGCGCTTGTTGACGAAGATGTAGATCGAGTTGCGGTTGAGCTTTTGCAGTTCGGGCTTGGAGTAGAAGCCGCTGAGCCGTAGAGAGCCGGGAAGGTGCGCGGGCTGGTCCGGGTCTTTCTTCCAGGGCGGCGGCTCGGGCAAGCCGGCGTGGGCCAGCGGAACTTCGGCGGCCACGGGCAGCAGTTGGGCCAGCGTGTCCTTGCCGAAGATCTGGTAAATCCTCTCCGCCGTGCGGGTTACAGGTGGCGCGGAGACGATGGTGTGGGTGGCCGAGAGCAGCTCGAAGTGCTTTTCCGGGTGGGCCAGAGCGTAGTGGGTGACCAGAGCGGTTACATGGGCCAGCTCGGTCGATTCGGCGCGGAGAAATTTGCGCCGGGCCGGAGTGTTGAAGAAGAGATCGGCGACGGCGAGGGTAGTGCCGCGCGGCAGGGCAGCGTCGTCGACGTGGAGGATTTTTCCGCCGGCAATCTCGACGCGGGTTCCGGTGCGGCTGCCATCAGAGTCCTCGCCCTCGGAAGGGCCGGTGGCCGTCTCCAGAGTGACGCGGGCCACGGAGGCGATCGAGGGCAGCGCCTCCCCTCTGAATCCAAGGGTCGCGATGGAAAGCAGGTCGTCGGCCGTGCGCAGCTTGGAGGTGGCGTGGCGCTCGAAAGCCAGCAGGGCATCGTCGCGGTTCATGCCGTGGCCGTCGTCGGTAATGCGGATCAGCCGCCGCCCGCCCGCCTCGACCTCGACGCGAATGCGGCTGGCGCCAGCGTCGAGAGCGTTCTCCAGCAGCTCTTTGACCACCGAGGCAGGCCGGTCCACTACCTCGCCGGCGGCGATCTGATTGGCAACCTGGTCGGGAAGTACGCGGATGCGGCCCATACGGCTTTAGGGTAACGCAGAGAAGGCCTGCGGAAGCCGGTTGAAAAGCGGGTACAAATTCGGGCTAGTCTCCCGCAGCCGTAGTTTGATGAACCCGGACGGCAGTAAAGCGAATCAATTCAGAAAAACAGGCTCATTTTGAGCGCGAGCCTGCCGCAGCCGGTGGAGAGTCTCAGGCAACATTGACGAGGCCGCCTGAGAGAGTCTAACGGGAAGGTCTTCGGCAGCCGTCAGGTCTCTGATTCGCATCAATCCACGAAGCGCCGCAGTGGCCCGGTCTGCCAGAATTAGAAGTGAGCCGCCGGGGAAGCCTGGGAATAAAGCAAAAAGCAGACGAAGAGTACAGAGAAGCCAGAGAATAACGCAGTAAAGGAGTAGATTCTGCCCGATCTCGAGCCCGCACCGACCGGCAAGGCCGACCTCGCCAGAGCGTCCAACCCTGTGGAAACTGAGCAGCATGGCCCCGGTGTGCGCTGGAAGCCCAGGGTTAATCCCTGGCTGATCGCCATGACCGTGGCGCTGGCCGCGTTCATGGAGGTGCTCGACACCTCGATCGCCAATGTGGCCCTGCCCCACATCGCCGGCTCGCTCGGCGCCAGCACCGATGAAGGAACCTGGGTGCTGACCAGCTACCTTGTCTCGAACGCCATCGTCCTTCCCATGGGCGCCTGGGCCTCGAGCGTGATGGGCCGGCGAAATTTCTTCGTGCTGTGCATTGTGATTTTTACCATCTCCAGCTTTCTGTGCGGAGCGGCGCTGTCGCTGCCCATGCTGCTCATCTTCCGCGTTATCCAGGGCGCCGGCGGCGGCGGAATGCAGCCCATGGCCCAGGCCATCATGGCCGACAGCTTTGAACCGCAAAAACGCGGCCAGGCCTTCGCCCTTTACGGCCTGGTGGTCGTCCTCGCTCCCTCCATCGGACCCACCCTGGGCGGCTGGATTACCGACAATCTCTCCTGGCGCTGGATCTTCTTCATCAACATCCCGGTGGGCATTCTGGCCTTTGTGCTGGTTAACCGGCTGGTGGACGATCCGCCGTGGATCAAGTCCGACCGCTCCAAACTGCGGCAGATGGACTACCTGGGCCTGAGCTTCCTCACCATCGCCATGGGCGGCATGCAGATCATGCTCGACAAGGGCGAAGAAAATGCCTGGTTCGCCTCCGGCTTCATCCGCTTCTTCGCCTTCCTGTTTGTCGGCGGCATGATCGCGCTGGTCTGGTGGGAGTGGCGGCACAAGAATCCGCTCATCAACATCAAGCTCTTTCGCTTCAAAAACTTCGCCATCTGCTGCTTCCTCATGGCGCTGGTGGGCGGGGTGCTGAACGCCAACACTGTCCTGCAGCCGCAGTTCATGCAACTGCTGCTGGGCTGGACCGCGACCAACGCCGGACTGGCCTTGACCGCCGGCGGCATCGCGCTGGTGTTCGTCATGCCCCTGGCAGGCTATGCCACCGGCAAGGTTTCGGCGCGCACACTGACCGTCATCGGCTTTATTCTCTTCGTCATCTCCTTCCACTATGCGGCCGTCGTGACCACGCTGGAGATGACCTTCTCGCTCGCCTCCTGGCTGCGCGTGGTGCAGATGATCCCCATCCCCTTCTGCTTTATCGCCATCACCACGGCCGCTTATGTGGGCATGCCCAAAGAGGAGAGCAACCAGGTCGCCGGCCTCATCAACTTTGCCCGCAACATCGGCGGCAGCATTCTGATCGCCGTCACCAATGCACAGGTCACCAGCCGCACCATGTGGCACGAGCAGCACCTGCAGAGCGCGATGACCTCCGGCTCCATCGCCTTCCAGCAGCACACCCAGGCGCTCACCGGCCTCTATGGCTCGAGATTCGGCGGGCCCAACGGCCAGCCGATGGCCCTGGCCTCTATCTACGACAAGCTCAATCAGCAGGCGCAGATGCAGGGCTACCAGGACGTTTACATGGAGCTGGCGTGGATGTCGGTGGGGTTGGTGGCGCTGGCCTTCCTGCTGAGCAAGAACAAACCGGGCGCGGCAGCCGGCGCGGCGGAGACGATGCACTAAAGCATTTTTACTTTCACTACGAATGCAGCCTTTATATCGGCATAAAAGTCAGGCTGTTCTCACTGGGGCGGGTGCTTCGCAATCCGGCCCGCCAGCCAGTCGAGGGCGGCGCTTTCATTTTCGATCTCGATGCACAGACGGGCGGAGACCAGCGGCAGGGAATCCGGAAAGATGGACGCGAGTTTTCCCAGCCGGACCAGGTCTTTGCCGGTGGTGACGATGGTCGTGCACTCTTTTTCCTGCGCCTCGGCCAGCAGCTCTTCCAGGACTTCGCGGGTGTAGGTGAAGTGGTCTGGGAAGGCGAGCCGGAGAGCGACTTCGAGGCCGGCGGCTTCCAGGCCGGCGAAGAACTGCTCAGGGCGGGCGATGCCGCAGAAGGCGGCGACGGGGCTTTTGACGAGGGGGATTTCCATCTTGCGGTGCAGCCGCCAGACCGGCCCCTGCCAGCCCCAGACGCTCAGCGCGGCCTCCAGTTCCGGCTGGTTGGCCGGAAGGGCGATGACGCTGGCGCGGCGAATGGCCGTTCGCGGCTCGCGCAGATTGCCCGCTGGCAGCAGCCAGTCCTGCCAATCCTGCTGATTGAGCAGCAAAATGTTCGCGGCGCGGTCGAGCTGGCGATGCTGAAAGCCGTCGTCGAGCAGATGAACGTGGCGGGACGGCTGTGGAGCCGCGGTCGGGCCGGTTGCCGAAGATGGGCCGTCCGAAGCGGATTCCGCCGCGGGGCTTGCGCCGGGGGCTGAAGGAGCGGGTTGAAGCTCAGCCGCGCCTGTCTCCGCGCCCGTCTCCGCCGAGTCCGCCAGCGGCTGGCCGGGGTCGGGCTCCGGGGCTGTCGTGGCCGGGGCAGTTTCTGGCTGCCGGGCCGAATTCTGAACCTCCGGCCCGGCAGCGGCTTGTTCCTGAGCCGCTGGTTGGGGCTTGGAGGCTGGCGGTTTGGCTTCCGCATCGGCCTCGGCCAGCAGCCCGGCGTCGTAGCGCTCAGGAGCCACGTAAACGGGAATCTTCGCCTCACGGGCAATCAGCAGCGGTTCGTCGCCAAACTCTTCGGCTCTGCCTCCGGGCTGGACGCGGGCAGCGAGCAGGCTTTGGCGGCCGTAGCCTCTGGAGAGTACATCCACGCGCAGGCCGCGCCGTTTGAGGGCCTTGGCCAAAGCGATGGTGAGCGGCGTCTTGCCCGAGCCGCCCGTCGAGAGATTGCCGATGCTGACCACCGGAAAACGCAGCCGCCGCACTGGCTCCAGACCCATCAGGAGCCGGAGTTCGCGAAAGGCGAGCGCCAACCGGTAGAGCGGAACCAGCGGAACGAGCAGGCGGCGCGCGATCGAGGGCTTCTTCATGCGGACGGCTCCATTTCTTCCTGCGCCGAAAGCAGATTCTGGATCGCCTCGACCGCGCGGCCGGTTGCTCCGGCCTGACTGGCAAAAACCTGCCGGGCCCGCTCGCCCATGGCTTCAGCCCGGGCGGAGTCTGCAAGCAGGCCGGTCAAGGTCGCGGCCAGTTCTTCTTTGGCGGCGATGCAAAGGGCCTGATGGGCCAATAAATCCTCGGTGATCGAGCGGAAGTTGGCGTAGTGGGGGCCCATCACGACGGGAACGCCGAACTGGGCAGGCTCCAGCGGGTTGTGTCCCCCGGCCGGGATCAGACTGCCGCCCACAAAGGCCACCGAGGCCAGCGAGTAGACCGAGGCCAGTTCGCCGATGGTGTCCAGCAGGACGATCTGGCCGGGTTGGAGCGGTTTTGCCATTTCGACGGGTTCAAGCCTTCCGGCCGTCCCGGAGTCTGGCTCCGCCGTCCGCCAATCCGACCGCCGAACCCACGCGACGCCTGAGCGGTCCAGCAGCGCCGCCACCGCGCCAAACCGCTCTGGATGGCGGGGGGCAAGAACCAGCGCCAGTCGCGCGTCGGCCGCGAGCAGTTGCGGCCAGGCTGCAAGCAGCGCAGCCTCCTCGCCTTCCAGCGTGCTGCCCGCCACCACCAGCCGAAGACCGGCTGCCAGCCTCTTCAATTCGCGGGTTGCCTCCGCTTCTTCGGCGGCGCGCACGTCGAATTTGAGGTTGCCGGCCACCGAAACCCGCTCCGGCCGGCAGCCGATGGCCTTCAGCCGCCCGGCGTCGGTCTCGCTCTGCGCCAGAACGCGGCCTAACCGGCTAAGAAAAGGCCTCCACAGCCAGCGCAGCCGCCGGTAGCGCGGCCAGGAGCGGTCGGAGATGCGGGCATTCACCACGGCTACGGGAATCCTTCGCCGGTAGCAGCCGTGGAGCAGGTTGGGCCAGAACTCCGTCTCGACGAGGACCAGCAGCCGGGGCTGAAGTGCGTCCAGGCAGGCGCGAACGGCCCAGGGCAGGTCGAGCGGGCAATAAAAGACGCGCTCCGCTCCGAATCTCTCCCGGGCCAACTCCTGGCCGGTGCGGGTGGTGGTGGAGACAACGACAAAAAATTCAGGCAGCGCAGCGTCGAGGGTTTTGACCAGGCGGCTGACGGCCAGCACCTCGCCAACGGAGACGGCGTGGACCCAGATCAGGGGGGGCTTTGCGCCCGTCGCGCCTTGCGTGGACGAGCCTATGCGCCCGTCGCGCCTCGACGGGCTAGGGTCCGACTGGATCAGGTCTGGCCGGGCCGGGTCTAGGCGAGTCGGGACTCGTTGAATCAGCTTCGGCCGAATCAGGCCCAGCCGTCCGAGCAGCCCCTCGCGGTACTTCCGCGTGGTGGCCATGCGGAAGAGCCACCAGGGGGCAGCGCCCACCAGCGCCACGAGCAGGGCGAAATTGTAGAAAAAAAGAATCATGCGCGACGGAACTTCCCGATTCCCGGTCTGATTTCAAATAATACAGGCGGGCCTCGAACGATACCGTCGAGCACGATGAGGGCAGTTCGGGCTACTGCCCCAATTTTGCCTTGGCTGGCGCCGCGGGCGGAGAGAATGCAGCCCCCGCGACACAACCTGCCTCGACCAACCACTAGCGGGCGCAACGCCGTTCGGGCAGCCTACTCGTAGTAAGTAGCCGTGGTCGTATCCGTCTCCCAGATGGTCGCTTCCTTCACGCGCACACGGCCCTGGGTCATCGCGGCGAGCTGCTCGCGGGTTTGTTCATAAAAGTACTTCGCCAGGTTCTCGGCCGTGGGGTTCGGCATGATGAACGGCTCCAGTTCATTGAGCATGTGGTGGTCGAGAAACTCGACGATCGGGTGCAGCACCTGCTTGAGCCGCTTGAAGTCCACGAGCAGCCCAGCCTCGTCCAACTCTGTTCCGGCCAGGGTCACGCGAACCTTGTAGTTGTGCCCGTGCGGGTTCTCGCACTTGCCCTTGTAGTTGCGGAGGTAGTGCCCGGAGGAAAAATCTGCCTCCACGGAAATTTCATACATCGGTCTCTGCTCGATTCTCTGTGGGGAAGGTTTCCTGCCGCTCTTCCTATTTTAGAGCGGTTCCCAATTCATACGCCCTACGCGGCCAGCGCCTTTTTGACCATCTCGCTGACCATGCGGCCTTCGGCGCGCAGGCTGGCGGCCAGCAGCTTGGCCTGGACGGCCTTGATGACCTGGCCCATCTCCTTGGGAGTGAGCGCTTTGCCACTGGCAGCGGCGACTTCGGCCATGGCTTCGGCGACCAGGGCCTGCAGGCCGGCTTCGTCCAGGGCCTTGGGCAAAAACTCCTCGATGACGGCGATCTCGCCGGCCTCTTTCGCGGCCAGCTCCGGCCGGTTGCCCTTGGTAAACTGCTCGATCGAGTCGCGGCGCTGCTTGATCATGGTGGCCAGCGCCTGCTGCTCCTCGGCCGGGGTGAGCATGGCGCGTTTTTCGATGGCCTTGTTCTTGAGGGCGTTCTTGATGAGGCGCAGCGTGGTGGTGCGCTCGGCGTCGTGCGCCTTCATGGCCTTGATGACCTGCTGGTTGACGAGGGCTTCGAGTGCGCCTGCTTCGCTCACGATTTTTTGCCTTTCGTATTCCGTTTTTTGCCTTTTGTATTCCGGGCCGGTGTGCAGCCCCTATGAGAAAGTGTATCGCCTTGAAGGGGCTAGAGGTAAACTCTCTGGAGAGAGGCGAAAAGCGCCGCCTGGGAAATCATGAAATCAGGGGCGAGCGGCTGAATCTTCTCATTTTTCACCATGCGCAACTCAACTGGTCGGCCTGGGGGCCGCAGAAGAAACTTTTTCTGGAATTTCGCATTTATAAGAGTGAGGTATACGGCGATGAGGTACTGGTGGAAGACGATTGCGCTACTCGGCATAGGAGTGCTATGCGCGTCGGCCTTTGGCGCCAATCCAGCCCGCCCCGGCACCTTGAACTATATAGAGGGCGTGGCTCATCTGCAAGACAAACAATTGAATGTGAAGGACGTGGGTAGCACCGAGCTGAATGCGGGCGACGTTCTTGCCACGGAGAACGGCAAGGCGGAGATTCTGCTGACCCCTGGCGTGTTTTTGCGCCTGGACGATCACAGCGCGGTGAGGATGATCTCGCCCGGCCTTACGCTGACCCAGGTGGAGCTTCTGCGTGGCCGGGCGGGGGTGGAAGTGGATGAAATCTACCCCGCAAACGATCTGGAGGTCATCGATGGCGGCGTGGCGACGCAGTTGATGAAGACCGGCTACTACGAGTTCACTGCCGCTCCGGCGGTCGCCATGGTCTTCAAGGGCAAGGCCGAGGTGCATAACGGTGAAGGGAAGCGCATAGAGGTGAAGGGCCACCACGAACTCGCGCTGACAGTGGGGGTGAGTGGGAAGCCTGCCAAATTCGACACCGGCAAGGCCGAGGACGAGTTTTACGCCTGGAGCAGGCTGCGCTCGCAGTACCTGGCCGAGGCCAACAACCAGATTGCCGGTGAGTACGGCGATATGGCGGGCTTCTATCCGGGCTGGTACTGGGATCCGTATATGTGGGATTACACCTTCATCGGAATGTACCCCTACTGGAGCCCCTTCGGCTTTGGCTTCTATCCGGGTGGCTATTGGGGCGGCGGCTACTATTATGGAGGACGCGGCTATGGCGGCCATGGCTTTGGCGGTGGCGGCTACCACGGCGGTGGCGGCTACCACGGCGGTGAGGGTGGATTCCATGGCGGTGAGGGTGGATTCCATGGCGGAGGCGTCTCCGGCGGTGGTGGTGGTGGTGGACACCGTTAACCTGCTGTTTTTGCGGTAGTTCCTCTCCCTGCTCGCATCAAAGTTCAGCTCTCCGCGCTCAGTGCCGTGGAGAGTTGAACTGCTTGGAGGCAATTTGGGTCAGGACGCAGCTGGTGGGCGAGGGAATGCGATTTTGGGCAGCGCAGTTCCTCGCATCGGAAGCCTAGAGTTCTTTTTTTACCTGTTTTCAACCCAGAACCCATAATCTTCCGCAAGATCCCTGGCGTTGGAATGAGCTGGGAGCGGGGCGCTCCCGTTTTTGGGCTTGGGTTCCATTTTGACCTCCGCAAAAACTCCCGCACAATATTATTCACATAAACCACAAAAGTGTGTATTCTGTGGTTAACGGAAGGCCGTGGGGATACTGAGCCGCTCCCATATTGCGAAGAACCTGTCCAGCGTGGGTTCACATATCCCCCACAGGCCCCGGCGAGAAACGAGGAGAAATCATGATTCACAAGACGCGCTTGTTCACACCCGGTCCGACTCCGCTGCTTCCCGCAGCCCAGTTTGCCATGGCGGCGGCCGACATTCACCACCGCACGCCGGAGTTTCGCGCCCTTTTCCAGAAGGTGCTGGCGCAGTTGAAGGTTTTTGTGGGCACGCAGAATGACGTGCTGCTGCTGTCGTGCTCCGGCACGGGAGCCATGGAGGCTTCGGTCTCGAATCTGACCTCGCCGGGCGATAGGGTGCTGGTGCTGACGGCGGGCAAGTTTGGCGAGCGCTGGACGGACCTGGCCAAGGCCTTTGGCTGCCAGGTGGACGTGGTGGAGAAGCCCTACGGGCAGACCTTCGATCTGGCCGAGGTGAAGGCGGCTCTGAAGCCGGAGCATAAGGCCATTTTCATGCAGGCCTCGGAGACCTCGACGGCGGTCACTCACGATGTGGAAGGAGTGGCCAAGCTGGTCAAGGGCACCGGGACGCTGCTGGTCGTGGACGGCATCACGGGCCTGGGCACGCAGACCTTCGACGTGGACGGCTGGGGCGTTGACGTGCTGATCGGCGGCTCGCAAAAGGCATTGATGATTCCGCCGGGCCTGGCCTATCTGAGCGTGAGCGAGAAGGCGTGGGCGGCGATGGAAACCTCGAAGAATCCGCGCTACTACTTCGACCTGCGCAAGGAGCGGAAGAATCAGGTCAAGGGCGAGACGGCATACACTCCCGCTGTGGCGCTGGTTGCCGGTATGGGCGCCTCGCTGGATTACATTGCCGGGCAGGCGGGCGGAGACCTGGAAAAGGGCCGCATCGCGCTGATCGACAACGCGCAGGTGAACGCTAAGGCGACGCGGGCCGGTTTGGTGGCGCTGGGCTTTACGCTCTTCGCGCCCACTTCTCCGTCGGCGGCGGCAACGGCGGTGCTGGTGCCGGAGGGGAAGGATTCGAGCGACGTTGTCAAGGAGTTGAAGGCGCGTTTCAGCCTGGTGGTCGCCAACGGGCAGGGCACGATGAAGGGCAAGATCTTCCGCGTGGCGCATCTGGGCTTCTTCGACTACCTGGATACGGTGGCCTTCATGGGGGCAATAGAGCACATTGCCAGAGACGTGCTCGGGCTGCCGGTGGTTTACGGGCAGGGCGTGGCGGCGGCGCAGGAAGTCTACGCGAAGGCAGCGAAGAACTAGCTGTTAGCTTTTAGCCGTTAGCTTTTAGCTGGTTCGTTTACTGGTTGAGTTTCATGGTCTCCCACCCTTGACGCAAAGAACGCGTCAAGGGTGGGGCACCCAATTGTGAGTGGAGGGCCGGGCTTTTAGCTAAAAGCTAAGAGCTAAAAGCTAGGAGCTGTTTTCATGGCCGAACTGAGTTTTGGGGAGAAGCTGCTGATCGCGCGCAAGCAGCTTGACCTCTATCAATACGAGATGGCCGAGCGGCTGGGGGTTCATGCCAATTCGCTCACCAAGTACGAGCGGGGCGAGGGCAAGCCGCACGTGGCGGTGGTGCGGATGTTCGAGATTCTGTGCGAGCAGCACGGCATCCGTTTTGACGATTATGAATCTGTGCGCCAAGGCAAGGGAGACGCAATGAAGATCGTTCTGGCAGAGAAGGTTTCTCCGGCAACGCTGGCCGTGTTTGCGGCCGAGCCGGGGTGGGAAGTTCTGACGCACGACCAGTTGCCGGAGGGATTGCCGGCCGCGCTGGCCAATGCCGATGCGCTGGTGGTGCGCAGCGCGGTGCAGGTGGACGATGCGCTGATGGCGCAGGCTCCCAAGCTGCGCGTGATTGGCCGGGCCGGGGTGGGCGTGGATAATATCGACGCCGAAGCGGCTACGCGGCGGGGCATTGTGGTGATGAATACGCCGGGCGCGAATGCCGTGGCCGTGGCCGAGTTGACTCTTGGGCTGATGCTGGCCCTGGCGCGCAAGGTGCCCGCGGCCAACGCCAGCATGCACGCCGGCAAGTGGGAAAAGAAGATTCTGCAAGGCATGGAGCTGCGCGGCAAAACGCTGGGCATTCTGGGACTGGGCCGGATCGGGCTGGAGGTCGCCAAGCGCGCCAAGGGCTTTGGGCTGGAGGTTATCGGCAGCGACCCGTTTGTTTCGGCGGCCGTGGCCAGGGAGAACGGCATCAAGCTGGGCTCGCTGGAGGAGCTGATCGCCGGTTCGGATTACATTTCGCTGCACGTGGGGCTGACGCCGCAGACCACCGGCGTGATCAACGCTAAAACTCTGGCGGCGATGAAAAAGGGCGTGCGCATCGTCAACTGCGCGCGCGGCGAGCTGATCGACGACGCGGCGCTGATCGCGGCGCTCAAGAGCGGCCAGGTGGCCGGCGCGGCGCTGGACGTTTTTACCGCCGAGCCGCTGAAGGATTCGCCCTATGCGGCGCTGGACAACGTGATTCTGACGCCGCACATCGCCGGCTCGACGGCCGAGGCGCAGGAGGCGGTGGGAATTCAGATCGCCATGCAGGTGCGCGAGTACCTGAAGCTGGGCGTGGTGCAGAACGCCATCAACCTGCCTTCGCTGAGCCACGAGGAGTACGTGCAACTGGCGCCGTACATCGACCTGGCGGGACGGCTGGGCAGCTTCCTGGCGCAGGCGGGCGCGGGCGGCGGCAAGGCTGGCGGCAAAACTGGTTTTGAGGCGATCAACCTGGTCTACGGCGGCACGCTGGTCGAGGCCAAAACCGAGCTGGTGCGCAACGCGGCTATCGCCGGGCTGCTTCAGGGCTCGGAGAATGTGAATCGCATCAACGCGGCGGCGGTAGCCCAGGAGCGCGGCATCCGCCTCCACGAGGAGAAGCAGGAGAGCGATCGCGGCGGCGCGGCCACCGTACTGACCCTCGAACTGCACACGGCGGCGGGCACCAGCCAGGCCTCGGCCACGGTGATCCGCGGCGAGCAGCCACGCCTGCTGGCCTTTGACGGCATCGACATCGAGACGCCGCTCGAGGGCTACCTGCTGGTCTGCCGCAACCTGGACGTTCCGGGCGTGATCGGCAAGATCGGCACGATCCTGGGCGAGCACGGCGTCAACATCGCCAACTTCGCCTTGGGCCGCGAGCGCACGGGCCCCAAGCCGGTCAAGGCGCTGGCCGTAGTGCAGGTGGACGCGCCGGTCTCCGATAAGGTGCTGGAGGCGCTCGCGACCATCGAGGCGCTGATTGAAGCCAAGCTGGTCAAATTGCCCGAGGCGGGCTTCTAGCTTCCGTATAGAAGCCATTCGCCCCGGTCAAAACGAAAAACCACCGCCAACCAGCGGTGGTTTTTCNNGGGCACCTGGACGACGAGGCCGGTTTCGGTCTTGGCGGGCTTGGTGACGCTGGAGGCGGTGGCCGACTTGAGGCCCGGTTCGGTCTCGACGACGGTCAGCTCGACCGACGGGGGAAGGTCGATGCCCACGGCGTTGCCGTCGTGGTAGCTGACCTTGATCTGCAGATTCGGCGTCAGGTACTCGACCGCATCGCCCAGCGTGGAGCCCTTGAGCACGGTCTGCTCGAAGTCCACCGGGTTCATGAAGTAGTAGTCGTCGCCGTCATTGTAGAGAAACTCCATCGAGACCTCGTCCACCACCACCTTTTCAATGGAGTCGGCGGAGCGGAAGCGCTCCTCGAACATGGCCCCGGTCCGGATGTTGCGCAGCTTGGCCTGGATGAAGGCGCGCAGGTTGCCGGGGGTGCGGTGCTCGACTTTGAAGACCAGGTGCAGTTGGTCTTTGTGCTTGATGATCATGCCGGGACGCATTTGGGTGGCGGGAATCGCCATAATGTTGGAAGCTCCTTGCTCAGGTTGCGCTCAGTGCGCTAAAAAAGATTGGCCTTGGCCCATCTTCCATTGTAGCCCAGGGCGGATTGACGCGCTGGCGGCGGCTCTGCGAGGCTTGTTTGCATGGAATACAGAGGGAAGGTGGAGTTTGCCCAGGAACGGAAGATGCGGACGCGGAATACGCGCCTCTACCGGTTGGCGCATTGGCCCATTTGGATCTGGGTCTTCTTTCTTGCGCCCGGTCCACTGACGTTTTCGCTCTTTGCGCATGGCTTCAGTTGGCGGAACTCGGCGTGGCTGGGATTGGTGCTGGTGGGTACAGGCGTGGGGGTTCTGCGCGGACGGCTGCCGGGTGCCGAGCCGGGGCCCTACATTCTGCGCTTCGACGAGGACAAGCCGAATCCGCTCTACCGGAAGGTCTGCTACACCTTCGCGTGGAATGCCGTGCTGAGCTACGCCCTGCTGAATCTCGCCGGGCTGGGGATCGCCGCCGTGACCGGCGTCTGGCAGATGAAGCAGATTTACAACTACGCCTACCTGCCGCTGGCGGCGGTGATTCTGCTCATGGGCGCGGCGGGCAAGCTGCCGCGCGTGGGGCCTTCAACCAAGGGCGAGGGCACGGAGCGGCGCTACTTCTACGGCTCGGTCTGGGCGGTGACGGCGGCGCAGACGCTGCTGCTGGTGCTGTGGAAGGCTCTGCCGCAGACCGGCGCGACCAACCTGGTCAAGCTGGGAGCCTTTGCGGGCGCGCTGACGCTGATGGGCCTGGCTGCCTGGCGCGGTTTGCTGCCGCGAACGCGGCCGATTCTGCCCGGGGAGTGCATGGTGGCGGACTGAGCACCTGCGGTGCGGCAGTCGGCGCTTGCGCGCCTTGGGGTTCGTGGTTTCCCACCCTTGCGCAGGAAAAAAGCGCAAGGACGGGGCACCCTCACTTTTTAGGGGATCAAGGGCAGGCCACCCGCCTCCAAGCCGGGTTTTAGACAGGTTCAGTCCAGGTTCTTACCGCGCTGGCTGGTAGGGCTCGACGCGCAGCAAATCGGAAAGAATCCCACGCTCCTCGGGGCTGAAGACGCCCTGGTAGCGGCTGGAATCGAGCACCGTCTGGCGCTGCTCCAGCGGAACCCGGCGCAGATCCTGGAAGGCGCGCTTCACAATCGCCTGGCGGTCCGGGGGCAGGGTGGCCCAGCGGCGCGCGGAGAGGTTGATCTGCATTCGCTCCTGGGGCGAGAGACGCTCGATCATCTCGGCACGGCCCAGCCGGCGTTGTTGCTGCGGCTCAGGCAACTGATTCACCTGTTGCAACTGCTGGATGACCCGCTGCTGCTCGGCGGACGGGAGCCGGTGGAAGCTGGGATCGCTGCGCAGCACCCGCTCCTGCTCCTCGACGGGCAGGTTGCGGTGCTGGTTGAACCACTCGCCCAGGTGGCCCGGCTGAGCTGGAGCAGGCGCATAGCCCGGATAAGCGGGGCGGGAAGGGCCTGGCCGCCCTACATAAGGCGCGCCCACATAAGGTGCGCGCGGATAAGGAGTACCCGAATAGGGTCTGCCGGGGTACGTGGGACCGGGGTAAGCCGGGCGCGGGTAGCCGGAATTCGGGTAGCCGGAACCGGGATAACCTGAACCCGGATAAGCGGAATGGGGCGCGGTTGCCGGATAGCCCGGCGCCGGACGCTGCGGGTTACTGGCTTGCGGCCGGCCCAGGCCTTGCGCGGCTGGACGGCTCTCATTCCCCGGCCTTGCCGCCTGCGTCCTGCCGCCCTGCCACCAGGCGAATTGGAACGCGCCGCCGCCGTCCGAGTGTGAACCGTAAGCCCAGGCCGCCGGCACACAAAGAATCACAGTCGCCGCCATGATCGCCGCGCAGCCCAACCGTTTCGCATTGTGTGCTCTGGCCAACATCTCTCCCGCTCTCCCGCCGCTTGCCGTCCACCCTTCGCAAAACGTGCGAAGAACTGAGAGCTCATACTCCAGAATTCCAGAAGGCGCCCATACTCCCGAATTCCAGAAGGCGCCCATACTCCCGAATTCGTTCAACTGCTCCTGCTTCCAGAATTGACTCGACTGCCTCAGTTCCCGTTCTCGTTGTTGCTGGAGAGCGCCTCCAACTGGTCCAGCAGTTGGGCGTTGCTGTCCATGGTTTGCAGGTCGCGCACCACGGCTGCCTGTCCGGGAGCGGCCGGCGGCTGGAGCCAATCGGTTACGTTCAGGTAGGCCCCGCCGCCCACCAGCAACAGCACGGTCAGCGCCATGGCCGCCAGCGGACGAAGATGGGTCCGCGGCCCGTAGGCGAAGCGGGCGCGCAGCCGGGCAATTCCGCCTTGCAGCCAGCCGGCCGGCTCAGCCTCGCGCTCTGCTCGCAGGCGAGCCTCTAGCCGGGTCAGGAAGTAAGGGCTCGGCTCGGGAGACTCCCAGGAATCCAGCAGAGCCGCGGTCGCCCGCAGTTCGTCGAGCTCCCGGCGGCAGCGCTCACACCCGGCCAGATGCGCTTGCAGCTTGTCGGGCAAAGCCGCGGCAGGGTTCGGCAAAGCGGCAGGCGCAGCGGCCGGATCGAGCAGCAACTCCACCAACTTCGGGTCCAGTCCGCTGCACCTGGAGTTCATCTCGTTCTTGAGTGTCCGTTCCATCGCTCCCACCTCGCTTCCCGCCGGCCGATTCCGGCTCTTTCCGCTGCAAAAAAATCGTGGTCAAACCAATCCAGAATTCGTGGTCAAACCAAATCCAAACTTCGCCATCAAACAAAACCCCTCAACTTGTCGCGTAGCGTCTGGTAAGCGCGGAAGAGCAGCGACTTGGTCGCCGACTCGCTCAGCTTTAGCACCTCCCCGATCTCGCGGTAGTCCAGCTCCTGGTACTTGTGCATCAAAACCGCCATTCGCTGCCGCTCGGGTAGGGCCATCACATGCGCCTGAATGGCCTTCATCCGCTCCTTGCGCAGCAGGCGCTGCTCCACCGAGGGCTCATCGTCGGCCACATCCGGCCTGGTGCCGCTCTCCTCGTCCGGCTCGTCCAGATAAACGCTCTGCGCGGCCCGCTCGTGCCGGTGGTCGCGCGCGTAATTCACCGCCAGGTTGGTGGCGATCCGGTAGAGCCAGGTGGTGAACTTGGCCTCGGCCCGGTAGCTCTGGCGCGAGCGGTAGACGCGCAGAAAAACCTCCTGCGCCAGTTCTTCGGCAATGGCCTGGTTGCGCACCATCCGATAAAGAAAATGGATAATCGGACGGTGAAATTTTTCCGCCAAGTAGGTGAATCCCGCTTCATCTCCCGCTGCTACTCGCAGCATGATGGCCGCATCGCTGGCCGGGCCCGGCCCACTCTCCGGGGTTGGTCTTGCGCTCCGGCCAGCTCCCAAGGCCGTGTTGTCCAGCACCAGGGTTGCCATGTCTTCTCGAACCCCATCCGGGCCGGAAGGTTGCGCAGAGTATGGAGTTTCCGGGCCGGAATCCTCGTTTGCGGGCAGGCCAGGGCGCTCGCCGGAGCGGCCGTCGCCCGCTCGGGCGGACAGGGCAATGAATTCCGCTCCAGATGGGCCTGAGCTGCCCCGGCCCAGGCCATTTGCGCCCGAACTGGCCAAGCCCAAACCCGCGAAGCCCGAACCCTTGGAACCAGAACCCGGAAAGCCCGAACCGGCGAAACCTGAGTCCAGAATCAAACCAGGGCCTGCGGCCAGACCAGACCTCGCAAATTCCGGGCCGTCGAGCCCCGGAGTCGCGCGCAGTGCCGCTTTCCCGTCCAGCAGGAAGCGGACTGCTGGTCGGATTGATCTGAATTTCCAGCGCATCATGGTTTCCAGCGCATCGCGGGTTGACGGGCGGGGCTTGGCCGATCCCATTTGGACACCGGGGGTTGGCCGCAAAGCCTCGCTGGTGTTACTCTAATCTACGGGATGCCCTGCTGGCCTGTCTCTAGCCAGCCCTCGTTGGAGTTCCCACGGGGGGCGCTTAACTCAGCGGTAG
>PMPH01000019.1 GCA_003161045.1 Acidobacteriaceae bacterium | reverse complement strand
GTGGCCAAGTACTTCGCCATTATTCCGGCCATGTTCGCCGGCGTCTTCCCGGTGCTGGGAGTGCTCAACATCATGTTCCTGCACTCCCCGCAATCGGCCATTTTATCGGCCGTCATCTTCAACGCGCTGATTATCGTGGCGCTGATTCCGCTGGCCCTCAAGGGCGTCAAGTATGTACCCAAACCGGCCGATATTCTGCTGCGCAACAACCTGCTGGTTTACGGTGTGGGCGGCATCATCGTACCCTTCATCGGCATCAAGGCCATCGACATGTTCCTGGTGGCCCTGCACTTGGCGTAAGGAATTTCTGGCCGGGTTTGAAGGGTACGGGCTTCAGCCCGTACATCCACTCCGGCAAAAGAAGTTAGGCTTTTGCCACTGAGTAAGGTTTTGCGGGGGCTTAACCGGCTCCTGAAGGAGAAACAAAGTGCACTCCGTCTGGAAGACATCCATTCTCTTTACCCTCGTCACCGCCGTCCTTCTGGGCCTGGGCTATCCACTCGTGGTCACCGGCATCGCCAGCGTGGTCTTCCCCCACCAGGCCGCCGGCAGCCTCATCCTCAAGAATGGCCAGGTCATCGGCTCCAAGCTGCTGGCCCAGAGCTTCACCTCCGACCGTTACTTCCATCCCCGCCCCTCGGCTGCTGGCAATGGCTACGACGCCACCGCCTCTGGCGGCTCTAACCTGGCCCAGTCCAACAAGACGCTGGTCTCGCGCATTCAGGGCGACATCGACAAGCTGGCCGCTCATAACCCCGGCAAGCCGGTTCCCATCGACCTGGTGACGACCTCGGCCTCTGGCCTGGACCCCGACATCACCCCCGATGCCGCTTACTATCAGGTTCCGCGCGTCGCCAAGGCCCGCAATCTGAACGAAGAAAGCCTCCGCGCACTCATCGGGCAGCACATTACCGGCCGGACATTAGGCCTGCTGGGCGAACCCCGCGTCAACGTCCTCGAGCTCAACCTCGACCTCGACAAACTGGGAAAGTAGCGAAACCCGGCGGCAATACGCCGCAAGAAGCGGGCCGGAGAACCTCTCTGGCCCGCAATTTCTTGTACTCCGCTTTCGCCGCTGCGAAGCTCAAGCCGCACTCCTGTAAAGTTGAAAGATGCACTCCGCACCTTGCGTGCCGCTTCTTCATGCCTCGGACGCTCATCTTTTGACGACTCCTCACAATTCGAATGCGCAGGCCAATCCCGGTATGCTGGTTGAGCTGTTGCAGTCGGTCTTTGGCTTTGCACAGTTTCGGCCAGGGCAGGAGGCGGTTTGCCAGGCGGCGATCGAGGGGCGCGACCTGCTGCTGGTGATGCCGACCGGAGCCGGAAAATCATTGTGCTATCAGTTGCCAGCGTTGGCGCGAGGTGGAACGGCGCTGGTCATCAGCCCGCTGATTGCGCTGATGGACGATCAGGCGGCCAATCTCACGTCGCTGGGACTCAAAGTGGCGCGGATTCACTCTGGGCTGGAACGCTCGGTGGCGCGGCAAGCCTGCGTGGACTACCTGCAAGGAACGCTGCAATTTCTATTCATTGCGCCGGAGCGGCTGCGGGTGCCGGGTTTCCCGGAGATGCTGGCCAAGCGCAAGCTGGCGCTCATCGCCATTGACGAAGCGCACTGCATCTCGCAATGGGGGCACGACTTTCGCCCTGACTACCGAATGCTGGGCCAGTACTTGCCGGAGTTGCGGGCGGGCGATGACCCGGCGCCGGTGGTGGCGCTGACGGCTACGGCGACCCCCTCGGTGCAGGCCGACATTGTGGCCCAGTTGGGGATGGTGAATCCGGCGCAGTTCATTCACGGCTTCCGGCGCGACAATCTGGCGATCGAAGTAGTAGAGCTGGCGATGCCGGCGCGGCCCGCCGCGATTGCGCGTCTTTTGGCCGATCCCGCCCGGCGGCCGGCGATTGTGTACGCCGCCTCCCGAAAAAATGCCGAGCGGCTCGCCGAGGAACTCTCCTTGACGCTTTCGGCGGGGCGCAGGATCCCCGCTGCGGCTTATCACGCCGGACTGGAGGCGGAGACGCGGGAGCGGGTGCAAACCGCCTTTCAGGCCGGCGAACTGGAGGTCGTGGTGGCCACCATCGCCTTTGGAATGGGCATCGACAAGGCCGATATTCGCACGGTGATCCACGCCGGGCTGCCCGCGACCCTCGAAGGCTACTACCAGGAGATTGGCCGCGCGGGCCGCGACGGCGCTCCCAGCCGGACCTACCTGATGCACAGCTACGCCGACCAGCGGACCCACGACTTTTTTCTCCACCGCGACTATCCGCCGGTCAGCCATTTGCAGCAGGTCTTCAAGGCGCTCGGCGAGGAGCCGCAGCCGGTCGAGGATTTGCGGGCAGCCTCGAAGTTGAGCGAGGAGGAGTTCGACCGGGCGCTCGAAAAGCTGGAGATTCACGGCGGGGCGCGGGTGGATTTTGGCGGCAACGTCACCCTGGGAGGCACGGGCTGGAAGAATAGCTATACGATTCAGGCGCAGTTCCGGGCCGAGCAATTTGAGAAAGTGCTACGCTTTACCACGTCGTCCGAGTGCCGCATGGCGGCCCTGGTGCGCCACTTTGGCGACGTGGCGGACGCCAGCCGCTCTTGTGGAATCTGCGATGTGTGCGACCCGGCGGGCGCGGTGCTGAGGCTCTTCCGGCGGGCGACGGCGGTCGAACGGGAACTGGCGCAAGCCATTGCCGACGAGCTGCGCGGAGTCGATTACAGGGCCGCGGGAACGCTGCAACGCAATCTCGACCCGGTGGGCCGCCTGAGCCGGAATGATTTCGATGGGTTGCTGGATGCGATGGTGCGCGCCGGATTGATCGAAATTCAGGAAGCCGAGTACGAAAAAGATGGCGAAGTGAAGCGTTTTCGCAAGGTGCTGCTGACGGCGGCGGGATTGGAGTTGCGGGCGGGAACGCCACTGAATCTGTTGATCGGTGACGGCATTGCCGAGGAGTTTGGCGGGCGGACAACGAAGTCCGGGCGCGCTGAAAAAGCCCCAGCTAAAAACCATGGCTCGGGAAAGCTGTCGGCAAAGACCAGTTCGGCGGGAGCTGCTGGAGCCAGCGCGCCGGCGCCTCTGACCGCCGAGCAGGAGGCTGTGGCCGCCCGTCTCAAGGCGTGGCGCGCGGCTGAAGCCAAAAAGCTGGGAGTCCCTGCGTTTGTGGTGCTGCACGACCGGACGCTGACGGCGCTGGCGGCGAGGCAACCGAAAAACACACGGGAATTGCTGGAAGTCGATGGCATGGGGCCCGCCAAGGCAGACAAATTTGGCGAGGCTATTCTGGGGCTGTGTTCAGGAGAGGCTTTGCTGGCAGCAGAGCCTTGAAAATCGTTAAGGGACCCCTGCTTAAGTTGCTATTTTGAAAGGGCATGGCTTTAGCCGTGCCGCAAGACAAGCCAATCGGGTGTGGCTTTAGCCACCGAGGGAATGGATGTGATTGAATTTGCATTCCCTCAAGGGCTAAAGCCCGACAATTCACGTATGCTTCCACCGGCGTGGCTAAAGCCACGCCCTTTCAAAACATTGCCGGAATAACTTGTGCGGGGCTTCCTTAAATCTTGACCTCGCGGGTGAGGGTGGGAGCGGAGCGGCGCGCAAGAGGCTATTCTTTATAAAAAGGCCATCCGAAAGTTGCGCCGCGCGTGTGAGAGTGCTGGCGACAGCGGTTTGGCTGAAGTATTTTTCGAGTCAGTATAAAGTGAGGCCGCAACTGCCGCGTGGCACTCTTGGCGGCTCTGCGGCCTTCGAAAAATGCCTTGAAGAAAAGGGGTTACACGTGGTGGAAGTTTCAAATTCAGGGACTCAGGGCGAAGCAGCAGCCGAGGGCGTCCGTGCGGTCGATGTGGTGGAACCGGCTACAGAGTCCAAGTGGTACCGCTGGCGCAAGGACGGCACGGCCCTGGTGCGCTACCTGCTGGACAGCGAGGTGCACACCTACGCCTTCAGCGTGGCGGCCAATGCGATCCTCTCGTTCATCCCGTTCATTGTGCTACTTTACACGCTCTCCTGGTCCATCTTCCACTCCGCGATGATGGTCAGCGTGGTCAGCGACATGGTGCACTACTTCCTGCCCTCGAACCAGGAGTTTGTGGCCGCCAGCCTGGCTGCCGCAGCCTCGCACCAAGGAGTGCAGGTCTTCTCGCTGATCATGATTCTGGTCGCCTGCACGGGCATTTTTCTGCCTCTGGAGGTGGCGTTGAACCAGGCCTGGGGCGTGACCAAAAGCCGCAACTACCTGGCCAACCAGGTGGTCGCCTTCGGGCTGGCGATCCTCATGGTGACGCTGGCGCTCATCAGCATTCTGCTCAGCGCCTGGCAGCGGCGACTGCTGACTTTTCTCTTCTTCCACCACACGGACAACTTCCTCTTTCAAGGCATCAGCTGGATGTGGCTGGCCGTCTCGACCGGCGTGGCCTCGATCCTGTTCTTCTTTTCGATCTACTGGCTGCTGCCCAACCGCAAGATTCCGGCGCGGCATGTTCTGCGCACCTCGATTTTTACCGGCATCATCTGGCTCGGGGCCAAACTGATTTTTGTGCAAGTGCTGCCGCTCATGGACCTGAAGGCGCTTTATGGGCCGTTTTATGTCTCCGTGGGCCTCTTGTTCTGGGCCTATATCTCGGGGCTGATCCTCTTTGCCGGGGCGCAGTTCAGCGTGGCGCGGATGGGAAACGGGCAGAGTTAGGAATCGCCCTGCTGAAGCGGCTGTTTTGAAAGGGCACGGCTTTAGCCGTGCCGCAAGACGCCAGCGATGAAAGGATGGCTTTAGCCACGGAGGGAACGTAAATTATCGAAAATGCATTCCCTCAGGGGCTAAAGCCACGCCCTTTCAAAACATGACCGAATCGACTTGTGCAGAGGCTCCTTAGACTTCAGAAAAACTTCATGAATTCGTCAGCCGGTGCAAGGCCGGAGGCTGGCAAACTGAGAAAAGGGAGTCCACCATGTCCAAGACTGTTTCCTATGCCCACTGGTCCCTTGAACCTTACTGCATCGGGATGAAGCTGCGCTCGCTGCGCACTCAGAAGCGGCTCACGCTTTCCCGCCTGGCGGCCGAGACCCAGCTTTCCACGGCGCTGCTCTCCAAACTGGAGACCGACCGCATGATCCCCACGCTGCCCACGCTGGCCACCATCAGCCGGGTCTACGGCGTGGGCATGAGCTACTTTTTCTCCGAGCCCGCCCGGCACACGCTCTCGATCACGCGCAAGGCCCACCTGCTAGGCAACAGCCGCGGACTGGAGCCGGTGAAGACCACCCCGCTGAATGCGCCGGCTGAAGGCGTCCGGCTGGTGGCGCAGATGATCGAGTTTCCCGCCGGGGGCGCCTGCTGCGCCACCGACGCCTGCCGCGAGGCCAGCGGCCTAGTGTACGTGCTGGAAGGAAAGTTGCAGTTGGATGCCGGCGGAATGCACGAGGTGCTCGAGGCCGGCGATTGCGCTTACATGGAGAGCGAGATGGCGCTGGCCTGGAGCGCGGCCGGCAAACACCGCTGCCGGGTTCTGGCGGTGACGCCGGCCGGCCCGCGCGCCGAACACTGACCGGCCCGGCCCTGTGAGCAGATTCTGGATTAAGGGGTTGCCGCGCCGCTGACGCGCGCGATCAACTGGAATGAGTCGAGAAAACGCGTGGCGCCGGCGTATGGTTGCCCGAGCGGTGAGGCGGCTAGCGTCTGGTAGAGCGTGGTGCCCACCAGGTAGATGCGCGCGTAGAAGTGCATGGTGTCATTCTCGGCCTCAAACTCTCTGCCGGGATAGATGCCGAAGGTGATTATTTTCCCTCTGGTGAGGTGGCCGCTGACGTTGTCAATGGCCCCCTTTTGAGCGCCGTCCAGCACGGTGTTGGGGTTTCTGCCCGCGACCGCCGCGCCGTAGTCGCAAACCCCGACGAAGACCGCGGCCTGACCATCCTGCGCGAGATAGGCGCGCAATTCGAAGTTGCCGGCGTCAGTGGGAACATTTTTCTTCTGCAAAGCCGGCTCGGGGGGGAACGCGGCGCTGAATCCATCCGCGGGAAAGCTGTAGGTTTTCCATTCCTGGCTCTGCGTGGACGGGGTCTGCGCGTTGGGCGCGGCCTGAGTCTGCGCGCCGAGTGCGGCGGCAAACAGGAGAGCCGCCGCAAAAACGGCGATGCGGGGTGCAAAGCTGCTGCGCATGCTGTCGATCATTCCGAATCTCCTGGTTTTAAATCTGCGGCTGAAGGGCTTATCAGCCGCTGGCGCAAGCTGCTGAACTGCAACTTTGGCCACCTTCCCGCGCCTTTAGAGTAGCTCATTCCAGCCTTTCTTCCCATCATTTCAGCGCTCGGCTGGCCATCTTATTTGCCGCCGCGGCTGTAGAAGCAGTTTTCCGGCCGGGGCTCTATATAATCTGAGGGAAATACCGGTGGCAGAGGGAAATGCTGGCAGTTGCCGGCTCCCGGTCATTCAAAGCATTTTCGAAATGAACGTAGTATTTTTGAGTGCGAGGCTTCGGTCTACAGCAATTCCGAAATGCTTTAGCTCAAGCGCGAGGTCAGCCATGCAGCAGAGAACTGAAGAGGTCGCTGAACAGGTGAGGGAAGTGGTGCAGGCCGTGGTCGAGGTTCTGCGCGCGCCGAAGGCCGAAGAGGACTCTCCGCTGGTGCTGGCCAACTCATTTGAAGCCAATGCCTTGCGCGCCGAAATCGTCTGCGTTGGCCGCAAGCTGTGGGAGCGGCAGTACGTGGACGGCAACGGCGGCAATATCAGCGCCCGCCTGGGCTCGCGCTACGTGCTCTGCACGCCCACCATGGTGAGCAAGGGCGACATGGAGCCGGCCGACATCTGCCTCTCGGACCTGGATGGCAATATTCTGGCCGGCGACCGGGCGCGCACCAGCGAACTGCCGCTGCACCTGGGGATTTACAAGGCCAACCCCCGGGCCCGCGCCGTGGTGCACTGCCATCCGCCTTACGCCACGGCCTTCGCCGTCACCGGGACGTTTCCTCCCAATGGGCTGATCACCGAGTACGAGATTTTCATCGGCCAGCCAGCGGTGGCGCCCTATGAAACCCCCGGCACACAGGCTTTCGCCGATACGGTGCTGCCCTTTGTCCAGGATCACAACACGATCCTGCTGCAAAACCATGGCGTGGTCTGCTGGTCCGACACCGTGACCCGCGCTGAGCACCTGGCCGAGATTCTCGACGCCTGCTGCAAGACCTACCTGGTCGCCAAACAGATCGGCGAGCCACTCAACTTCATTCCCGAGAACAAAATCCGGGAGATTCTGGCGCTCAAGCGGCGCATGGGGCTGCCCGACGCCCGCTTCCGCCTCTATCCCGAACTGGCCAGCCCGGCCGCGGAAATGAGTACCGCCGAGCTGGATCGCCTGGTCGAGCAGGTGACGGCGCGGCTGGAAGAGCGGGAGTAAGGGCTTCCTACTCTGACTGAAATGTGTGCGGCCCCTGCTCCGGGCAGCTTTTGCTCGAAGAGTTGGAGGCGGCCGGTAACCGGTTTTCCGGCAGCCTCCCGGCCTGCGCCGGTGGAACACGCCCCAGAAGAGCGCGCCCTTGCGCCAGCGTGCCGTCCACCAGGGCGTCGATCTCCGCGCGGCTGGTGCGGTGGTTCACGATGGCCGCGCGAATGGCGATGCAGCCCGCGATCATCGTCGTCGATGGAGCCACAACGCCCGCCTCCTGCAGCCGGACGACAATCTCTTCGTTGACCTGGTTGGAGCTTTCCGGGCTGGAGTTTTCAGGGCTTAGGCCTTCCGGGCTGGAGTTTTGGGCCGCCGGGTCTTCAGTGCGATAGCGGAAGCAGACGATATTCAGCTCCACCGGGGCCATCAACTCCAGCTCCGGCGTCTCCCTGATGCGGCCTTCCAGGTAGCGTGCCAGCGCGCAACTGCGGGAGATGGCCGCTCCCAGCCGCTCCGTGCCCAGCGCCTTCAGTGTGAACCAGACCTTCAAGGCGCGAAAGCCGCGCGAGAGATCCGGCCCGAAGTCGCAGGGCCAGGGTGAGCCGGCAGCGAGGCCCCGCGAGGCCCGTTTGAGGTAAGCCGCCGGGGAGACGAAGGCCTTCCGGTGCGCCACCGCATCCCGCACCAGAATGAAACCGGCGTCGTAGGGGACCTGCCCCCATTTGTGAAAGTCGAAGGCCACGGAATCGGCGCATTCAATTCCGTTTAGTTTCGGAGCCAGGTCGGGAGCCAGCTTGGCCAGCGCGCCAAAGGCGCCATCCACATGAAACCAGAGCTTTTCCCGCTGGCAAACCCCGGCAATCCCCGCCAGATCGTCAATCGCTCCGGTATTCACCGTCCCGGCCGTTCCCACCACCAGAAAAGGCGTAAAGCCCGCGGCGCGATCTTCTCGAATGGCTTTTTCGAGCGCCTCCAGGTCGATCCGGCAGCGGTCATCGGTGGGGATCAGCCGCAGCGCGTCGCTGCCAATGCCGGCAATGTCCACAGCCTTGGGCACGCAGCCATGAACTGCGTTCGAGGTGTAGGCGGCGAGCCGCCTGGCGTCGGCGGCCACTCCCCGCGCGCGCACCTCGACGCCCAGCGCGGCGTCGCGGGCAATCAGCACGGCGATCAGATTGGCCATCGAGGTTCCGGTGACGAACAATCCGCTCGCGCCCTCGGGAAATTCAAAGAGCTCGCGCACCCACCTGACGACCTGCCGCTCGACCTCGACCGGAATATGATCGCGGCCTCCGAGGTTGGCGTTCAGCCCGGCGGCGAGCATCTCGGCCACCATGCCCACCGGCGTGCCCGCGCCGTTGACCCAGCCCATGAAGCCGGGATGAACATTGCCCTGCGCAAAGGGCAGAATCTCGCGCATGAACTCGGCGTGAACCTGGGCCAGCTCCTCGCCCTGCCGCGGCACGGGAGTGCGAAAGCGCGCCCGCACCTCCTCGGGAATGGGCTGCCAGACGGGACGCTCGCGAATCTTCTCAATGTAGCCGAGCATGTCGTCCAGCATGAGGTGCGCCTGGGCGCGAAAGCCCGTCCAGTCCGTGGGATCGAGGGTTTCGTTAGCTTCGGTTGCCGCTTCCGCTTTCGTGGCAGGATTAATGCCGGCCTTTCCGGTGGGGCCGGTCATTTTTTGTGGCGTTTTGGGGCGCGTTTGCGGCATTCGTTCTCCCTGAAGCTCATTTTACGTGTTGGCTGGCCTCCAGGAGGCAAGCCGATGGCCGGGAAGGATCGAGATTCCTGCCGGTCAGATGAGCTGAGTCTCATCGCCGGGCAAGCCGCCTTGCTACTCAAGCTGCACCGAAATCAGTGCTCTATACGGCTGCCGAGAGCCTAAAAGCCCAACCGTGCTACACTGTATTTGCGCTCAGTGATTTGGCCGTGAGCGGCGGATTGCCCCATAAAGGCAACTTTGCCTGGCACAGATTTCCCCCAAGCCCCTACAGCGTAACCACTTGAGTCTCCCACCCGGTAACTCAGCCTGAAGACCATAAGTTGGTCCAGGGCCAGCCGCCTCAGCATTCCCAAACGGGAACAGACGCGCATGAGCCGGGGAACGCATTCAATTTTGAGTGCTAGGGAGTGTGGTGCTGGCCGGCGTTGTGCCGTCTGGCGATGAAGTAGCGTGCGGCAGCTCCGGGCCTTCGGCGTTCTCCCCTTGAATGCTGGGCCAGTCTTGGATTTGACTTTCGGTTCTCCCTTACGCCAATCGAGCAAGCAGGTCCGCGCAGAGCAATCTTCGTGCGCGCGCCTCCCCGTCCGGTTCCGATTGCAGGCTGCGAGCAGTTCTGGCGGCTCCGGGACCCATAGGAAATGACTTAATTTTGACGACATTAGCAAACGATTCTATTTCGGCAACACAGTTTTCGCAGTTTTCTCTTTCGGCCGCCCTTTTGGCGCGCCTGGCAGCTAATAAATTTGAAACCCCCACGCCGGTGCAGGCCGGCTGCATTCCCCCGGCTCTCGAAGGCCGCGATGTGCTGGCCACCGCCCAGACCGGTACCGGCAAGACGCTGGGCTACCTCATCCCGATCGTCGAGATGATGCAAAAGACCGAGGGCAGGGGCGCTCATGCTCTCATCCTGCTTCCGACGCGCGAGCTGGCCATGCAGGTAGAGAAAGCCTTTATCTCCATTCGCGCCAACTCCTCGCAGATCGTGGCCCTGGTGGTCGGCGGCCTGGCCGAGCGTTCGCAACTGGAGGCCATTCGCCGCGGCGCGCGCCTGATTGTCGCTACGCCCGGCCGTCTCGAGGACTTTCTCAAGCGCAAGCTCGTCCGGCTGGACGGAATCAAGATTCTTGTGCTGGACGAGGTGGACCGGATGCTCGACATGGGCTTCCAACCGGCCATCGCCCGCATTGCGGCCACGCTGCCGACCACGCGCCAGACCCTCTGCTACTCGGCCACCCTCGAAGGACCGGTGAAGGAAGTGGCGCGCAAGTACTTGAATAACCCCGCCCGCATCGAGATTGGCTCGGTGTTGAAGCCGGCCGAGAACGTCGAGCTGCGCACCTTCGAAGTCGAGCCGGACAAAAAGCAGGAGCTGCTCGAGCACCTGCTAGGCGCGGAGACGGGAAGTTTTCTGGTCTTCGTGCGCACCAAGCACGGCGCTGACCGCGTGGCGCGCCGGCTGGTTCGCTCGGGGCACTCGGCGACGCAGATTCACGGCGACCGCTCGCAGGCCCAGCGCAACCAGGCCCTGCGCAGCTTTTCCGAGGGCCGCCACCGCGTCTTGGTGGCCACCGACATCGCCGCTCGCGGCATTGACGTGGCCAACGTGGCGCATGTGGTCAACTTCGACATGCCCAAGATGGCCGAGGACTTTGTCCATCGCGTGGGCCGTACCGGCCGCGCCTCGGCGCACGGCGTGGCCTCGACCTTTGCCGGACCGTCCGAGCGCAACGACCTGCGCAAGATCGAGCGTACCCTGTCGATCCACATGAAGCACTTTCGGGTTCGCTCGGCGGACATCGTAAAAATGGCAGCGGCGTAAAAGCCGCCTGAAAACCAGTCAGACCGGGAGCGGCGCGAGCCGCTTCCGGTTTGGAGCCGCTCCCAGTTTGGCAGTTTCTAGCTGAAGGATTACTGCTGTGCGGTTTCGACAGGTGTATTTTCCGGAAACAGTCGAGGATCGAACTGAAATGGCTCGATGCTTTCCAGCGAGACATGATCCCAGAAGCCAATCCCTTTTGGATAAAGGACGACATTCCACACCGGAACGATCACCGAGGGGACGGCGACGGCGAAAGGGTTGTCACCACCTGGAAACCAATGCTGACTTTTTTGGAAATCATCCCTTGTTTCGGCAATAGACCGATAGATCCATAGGCTACCGCTCGTCTTCGCGTCGAACAGGGCATTCTTGTGTGCTGTCCACTGTCCTGAGACCCGTATCTTCATCAGAGCCAGGTTAGAGGGAATCAAATCTTTCGGAGTGTGCGCCAGCATCTCCAGAACAGGAACGCCGACCTCTGTTGAGGTGTAGATGGCCTCCTGTCCAGAGCTATTCCAGCGGCCAGGAGCAAGTGCCGCGCCAATGCCGGACAGGTTGGCGTATTTTGCTCTGGCGAGCCGGTAGAGCGTAAACGGCTGGTGGGCTAGAAAGAATTCCGGGTCGAGCGATTGGTCTTCAGGAGTCAATAATAGACTCCGTGTTCGATGCGGATGAGGATAGGCTCGATAGCCTGGAGATCATAGCCGTTCTTCTGGGCAACCTGAAGGGGAGTCTGGCCGTCGAGATCCCGGTTCGGAAGAGACAGCCAGCGGGAAGCCTTGATCTCGTCGCCGAAAACATCGACCGTGCGATCTATGAGAGCCCGGTAGCGCATCATCTCGCGAGCCGGTCCGATCAAGCGTCCTTTTTTACTCAATCCACCTGCCGCCTTGGGATTGACCTGGTCCAGCGTGGCCGTACGAGGATTCGTGAACTGGCTAGCATCCTTCTTGGCGTTGGTGCCCATTACTTCAAAGTCGGCTTCCTTCAACTCAGGATTGGCCGGCTGAGTGACGTTCGGAAGAAAGCCCTTCCTCTCGACATGTAGAGGACTCGCCATGCGGCATTATCTCACATCCTGGATTTTCCAGCCTTCCTAAGTTTCCTGATCGATTTCCCGTATAGGGTTTCCCGTTTGGGGAGAGCCTTCGTTCTCTGCGCCTCATTTCGCCCTCATCTCGAAGGCCAAGGGCAGCAGTTCGCGGAAGGGCATGGCGCGGGGGCCGTCGGCGGCGGGGAAGATCACCATTGCCTCGGGCAGGGTGAACTCGGCGAGCACCTGGCGGCAGGCGCCGCAGGGCGGGCTGGGGGCGGCGTTCAGGTTGGCGACGGCGACCGCTTCCACGCGAATCTCCGGCCCGAATTGGGAGACGGCCCTGACCAGGGCGGAGCGCTCGGCGCAGATCGTCAGTCCGTAGCTCACATTTTCCACGTTGACGCCGGTGACGATGGCGCCGTTGGTTAGCCGCAGCGCCGCTCCCACCCGGAAGCCGGAGTAGGGAGCGTAGGCGCGCTGGGCGGCCTCGTGCGCCATTTCGAGCAGGCGCAAGAGCTCCGGCTCCGTGGCGGCTCGGCCGGCTTCGGTCGCGGTTTTACCGGCTTCGGTCTTAGCTTTACCCGGTTCGGTTGCGGATGGATCGTTCATGAATCCTCCGATCTGCTTCGAGCGTTCGAGTTGAGGCTATCGCATCCGCGCGGACTATACAACGGGGAGCAAGTCACTGCAACCAGTTTTCAGAATCGCGGCCCGGGGCTCTCCACCGGCTGTTTTCTATTCCCTAATCCCTAATCCCTTTTCCTATTCCCTCCACGCCCGATCGCTCTTTTCTGATCGTCCTGCAAAACTCTGCCCCTCAAGTTGAGCCTCATCTTTCCGATAAAGGGCTTGAGTGCTCGCTGTGCCGGGGAAGGTCATTCCGGCCGGGCGGATGAGTGGACGCAATGGATGAATTGACGAGGGAATTCCTGATCGAGAGCCAGGAGGGGTTGGACCGCATGGAGCGCTGTCTGACCGACCTGGAAGAGCGGCCCGAGGATACGGAGCTGCTGGCGGAGATCTTCCGTTCAGTGCACACAATCAAGGGGACAACCGGATTTTGGGCTTCAAACGGCTGGAAAAGCTGGCTCATGCCGGAGAAAACCTGTTGGGTCTGCTGCGCGAGGGCAAGTTGAGCGCCGACCGTGAGATCATCACCGGCCTGCTGCAACTGCTCGATGGCCTGCGCTCCATCCTCAAGACGATCGAGGCGGAAGATGCCGAGGGCGAAGGCGAGGACGCCGTTCTGATTGGCCGCCTGATAGAGTTGCAGGCTCCGGCGCAGGCGCAGAGCAAGAAGCCGGTCCATGCCCGGGCTGGCGCGTCATCCGCCTCCAGCGCACCCGCTTCCGTTCCTCCTCCTGCACCCGCGCCGCCCGCACCCCCGCCTCAGGATGAGATCCAGCCAGGGCAAGCAGAGATCGAGCCCGAGCAAGCAGAGCCCGAGCCCGACCAGCCCGCCGCCTTGGCGACGCCGCCCCCGGCCGCTGCTGTTCCGGCCGCCGTTGTTTCGGCCACCGTGCAGCCGCCCGAGCCGCTTCCTGCCGCAGCGCCAGCTTCCAAGGTTTCCGCGGAGGCCGAGAGCGACGCTGCCCGGCCGCGCATCCAGGGAACCGCCGCCGAGAGCACGCTGCGCGTCGACGTGACCCTGCTGAACCGGATGATGAACCTGGTGGGCGAGCTGGTGCTGACCCGCAACCAGGTCTTGCAGGCCACCTCGGCCGATCCGAATATGACCATGCTCTCGCGCCGTCTGGACATGGTGACGGCCGATCTGCGCGAGAGCGTGATGAAGGCCCGGATGCAGCCGGTCTCGAATATCTTCTCGAAGATGCCGCGCATTGTGCGCGACCTGTCGCAATCGCTGGGCCGCCGCGTCCGCCTGCAGGTCGAGGGCCAGGACACGGAGCTGGACAAGAGTTTGCTCGAGGCCATCAAGGACCCGCTGACGCACGCGGTAAGAAACTCGCTCGATCATGGCATCGAGCCGCCCGAGGTGCGCCAGACCGCGGGCAAGGACCCGGAAGGAACCCTCAAGCTGCGGGCCGCCCAGGAGGGCAGCCACGTGGTCATCGAGGTCTCCGACGATGGAGCCGGGGTCAATGTTGAAAGGGTGCGCCAGAAGGCGATCGAGCGTGGTCTCATTACCCCGGACCGCGCCGCTCATCTGGTGGAGCGCGAATTGCTGCAACTGGTCTTCCTGCCTGGTCTCTCGACGGCCGCGGCGGTGACCAATGTCAGCGGCCGCGGGGTGGGTATGGACGTGGTCCGGACCAACGTGGAGAAGATCGGCGGCAAGGTCGAGATCGACTCCCGCACCGGCAAGGGCACCACGCTGCGCATGCGCATTCCGCTCACGCTGGCCATCATCCCGGCGCTGATCGTGCGCAGCGTCAACCAGAGCTTTGCGCTGCCCCAGGGGGCGCTCTCGGAGCTGGTGCATATTCCGCCCGAGCAGGCCGCGGCGGCCATCGAGTGGATTGAAGGCGCGCCCCTTTACCGGCTGCGCGGCAAGCTGCTGCCGCTGGTCTTTCTGGACCGGCTGCTGATGCCCGGCGCCGAGCACAAGATCGTCACCGAGAGGGACAACTTCATCGCCGTTCTGGACGCCGACGGCCGCCGTTTCGGCCTGGTGGTCGACGGGCTGGCCGATCCCGAGGAGATCGTCGTCAAGCCGCTCTCCGCGGTGCTCAAGGACATCGGCCTCTTCTCCGGCGCAACCGTGCTGGGCAACGCCGACCTGGCGTTGATTCTCGACCCCGGCTCGATCGCCATGAAGGCCGGCGTGACCATGCGCGAAGAAGAAGAAGCGGCGCACGCGGTGGAAGGCGAAACCGGCGCCAATGCCGCCAAAAACCTCGAGTACCTGCTGGTGGAGGCCGCGGGGCGCCAGGCCGCGGTGCCCTTGGGCGACGTACTGCGCATCGAGCAGCTTCCGCTCTCGCGCATCGAGTACATCGGCTACCGCCCGGTGCTCAACTTCGAGGGGCAACTGCTGCCGGTCGAGGACTCGGGCGGCGTGCTGGATGCGGCCCAGGGCAATCCCGAGGCGCAGATCATCGTCGTGGTCTGCCGCGAGGGCAATCGTCACGTGGGCGTTGCGGTTTCTCATGTTCTGGACGTGGCCGCCGGAGGCGACCTCTTCGAGGCCGGAACCAGTCAGCGCACAGGCGGCGTTACGCTGCTCAAGAGCCGCGTGACAGGCGTGGTTGACCTAGGCGGCGTGGCTCCGCTGCCCGCCGGGGAACAGGCTCCGCCCGAGTGGAGCCAGACAGAGGAGACAGTGGCATGAGTACTGCGGCAATGGCAGTCAGTCGCAAGGAAAAAACGGCGGCGCTGGTGGAGATGTGTTCGGTCCGCCTGGGGTCGGCGCTGTTCGGTGTGCCCATTACCCACATTCTGGAGATTGTGGGCTCGGCGCGGCCGCAGCCGGTTCCGCTGGCTCCGGTCTTTGTCGGTGGGCTGGTTCACTACCGCGGCGATGTGCTGACCACCGTAAGCCTGCGCCAGTTGCTGGACATGCCGCCCAAGGACGGTCCGCAGGACATCCTGGTTCTGGAGAGTTCCGGCGGCTGCTTTGGCCTGCTGGTGGACTCGGTTGGCGAGGTGCTGACCGTCTCGTCGGCCGATCACGAGCCCAATCCTTCAATTCTGGATGGGCGCCGGAGGGCCTTGTTTGCCGGCGCGTACAAGCTCAAGGACAGTCTGCTCGTGATGCTGAACCCGGAGCAACTGGACCCCATGCGCCTGGGGGCGGCCCAAGCTTGAACAAGCTCTATACCACTGCTGTCTGGAGGTGATCATGCGTGCTTTAATTGTCGATGATTCCCGTTTCGTGCGGGGCTTTCTGCGCGGCCTGCTCGAAGAGAAGGGAATCGAGTGCGAGGAAGCGGCTGACGGCAAGGCCGGCATGGAGCAGTTAAATGCTGGCCTTCCCTTCGATCTGGCGCTGGTGGACTGGAATATGCCGGTGATGAACGGGCTGGAGATGCTGCAACAGTTGCGCGCGCAGGGATTAGCCAACGTCAAGGTCATGATGGTGACCACCGAGGCGGAAAACGACTTCATTCTCCGCGCCCTCGATGCCGGCGCCGACGAGTACCTGATGAAGCCCTTCGACGACGAGGCGCTGACGGAAAAGCTGGCCATGCTCGGTTTGATGGAGGCCTGAGCGATGGCCTCTGGCCGCAAGACCCGAATTTTGATTGCGGACGACTCGGCGGTGATGCGGAGTCTGCTGCGCTCGGTGGTGTGCACCGGCGCTGGCCTGGAAGTGGCCGGCACCGCGGCCAACGGCGAGTCGGCCCTGAGCGCCATCGAAACGATTCGCCCCGATCTGGTGCTGCTGGATGTGGAGATGCCCGTGATGGACGGATTGGTCACCCTCAGAAAGCTGCGCGCGCGGGGCCACAAAATGCCGGTCATCATGTGCAGTTCGCTGACCCAGCGCGGCGCCAAAGTGACCATCGAGGCCTTGGCCGGCGGCGCCTCCGACTATGTGGCCAAGCCGGCCGGGCAAGCCGGCCGCGAGGCGGCCATGCGCGCGCTTGCGCGGGAACTGATTCCCAAGATCAAGGCCCTCACCGTGCAGCTCCCGCCGCCACAGGCAGCCTTCCCGGGCACACCGCGCACGCCGCTGGTTTTTCCCCTGGCGCCGTTGCCCAAGGCCCAGCCGATTTCGTCGGTCCCGGTGGTGCTGGCCATCGGCGTTTCGACCGGCGGTCCAGCGGCCCTGGACATTCTGCTCCCCGCGCTGCCGGTCAGCTTTCCGCTTCCGGTCCTGATCGTGCAGCACATGCCGGAATTGTTTACCAGGCTCTTGGCCGAGCGGCTCAACGGCCGCTGTCCATTGCAGGTGCGGGAGGCCGTCGAGGGCGAACCGGTGCGCGTTGGAACCGTTTATATCGCCAAGGGGAACTGGCACATGGAGGTAGTCGCGGCCTCGCGTGCGGGCTCGCCGCCCACGCTGCGCCTGCATCAGGGCGCGCCGGAAAACCACTGCCGCCCCGCCGTCGATGTGCTTTTCCGCTCGGTGGCCGCGGTCTACGGAGCGGGCGTGCTGGCCGTGGTGCTGACCGGCATGGGCTCGGATGGAATGCTGGGCTGCCGCGCGATTCGTGAACAAGGCGGCAGCGTTCTGGCCCAGGACCAGGCGACCAGCACGGTTTGGGGAATGCCGGGCGCCGTCGCCAACGCGGGATTGGCGCATAAGGTGCTGCCTCTGAACGCGATTGCCCCTGAAATCCTCCGGCTCGCCAGCCGGACGCAATCGGAAGCCCGTGAGCTTCGGGAAGCGGTGGTCTAGTCATGCAAACTTCCTCCAGCGTCGACTACGGCTATCTTCGCCAACTGGTCTTCGGCCTCTCGCAAAACGTGCTCGATCCGTCGCGCGACTACCTCTTCGAGACGCGCCTCACCAAGCTGCTGCGCAACCAGGGCATGACCCAGTTGGAAGAGCTTGTGCAGCACCTCAAGCTCAGAAAGAACCCGGCCCTGGAACGCGCCATCGCCGAGGCCATGACCATCAATGAAACCAGCTTCTTCCGCGATGGCCGTCCCTTCGAGCTGCTGCGCACCGAGTTGCTGCCCAAACTGATTGAGTCCCGCCGGTCCGCGCGCGGGTTGCGCTTCTGGAGCGCGGCCTGCTCCACTGGCCAGGAGGCCTACAGCCTGGCCATGCTCCTGCACGAGCATTTTCCCCTGCTGAACGGCTGGAATATCCGCATCGAGGGCACCGACATCTGCGCCGAGGTGGTCGCGCGCGCCCAGGCCGGCTGCTATCACCGCATCGAGATCAACCGCGGCCTGCCTGCCCGTTCCGTGGTCCGCTACTTCGACCATGCCGGCGAGGACTGGGTAGTCAAACCGGAAATCAGGAAGCTGTGCAACTTCCGTCAGGCCAACCTCTGTGCGCCGCAGTTGCCCTTCAACCGCAGCGACGATCGCTTCGACGTCATCTTCCTGCGCAACGTGATGCTCTACTTCTCGCAGGAGACGCGCAGGCCCCTGCTGGCCGGTATTCACCGCATCCTGGCGCCCGACGGCATTCTCTTCCTGGGCTCCAGCGAGCAGCCCTCCGATCCCACCATCTGGACTCCGGTGCTGGCCGGCGGCACCTGCCACTTCAAGCCGCGCCAGCCGAATTAGAGCGGTTTCGGAATGAACGCGGGCCGCGCGTCAGCCCTGCTCAGCCCTGATCCCGCCACAGCATTACGCCCCCCAGCAGCCCGGTTTCATTGGGGAGAATGCTCACATTCCTGCCCGGCGTGAAGACTATCTTGTTGGCGTTGCCGCCGCCCAGGTAAAGGCGGTCCCAGTTGAACAGCGCCGCGGTCTGCTGGATCGCGGACGCGAGGAATTCATTCCAGCGCGCCTGGCCGAACTTGTCGAGGCCTCGGCGTCCCAGGTAGTCCTCGTAGGTCATACCCTGCTTGCGCCAGGAGTGCCGGCCCAGTTCCAGGCCGGGGCAGAGGTGGCCGCTGGTGAACAGCGCGCTGCCCAACCCGTCGCCCAGTGTGAGCACCAGCTCGACGCCTTGGCCCCAGATGACCCCATAGCCGGCCAGATCGGTGTCGTTGCTCACCCGCACCGGCTTCTGCCAGCGCTTTTCCAGTTCTTCTTGCAGCGGGAAGCCCTTGGCCCACAGGGGATGCAGGTGGACGGCTCCGAAGGTGGCGCCACACTTGACGACGCCGGGAAAACCGACCGAGGCGCGATCGAAGTTCGTCAGCAGCTTGCGCAATCCATCGAGTTCTTCCAGCAAAGCCTCGGGGGTGGGCACGGCCGGAGTGACGACCCGCAGCCGCTCGCTGGCCGGCCTGCCGGCCGAGTCCAGCAGCATCGCCTTCAGACCGGAACTGCCAATGTCGATGACCAGCGTGGTGGGAGCGGCCGGCCTGGACGAACCAGCGGAAGAGGCAGAGGCGTTCGCGGAGACTCCGGGAGCCATCGCAGGAATTGTACTGCCTGTGGACGGAATTGCAATCGCCGAATCGAGGCGAAATTTACTTGGAGGCCGTCCAGCGTATTCTTTTCCCCTACACTGATTCTTGCCGCCCATGCCTTCTTACTGCGAAGTCGCGTTGCCCGTGCCGCTTGACCGTGCGTTCACCTACGGGGTGCGCGAGGGGCAGCGTCCGCGGCGCGGGGCGCGGGTCATCGTTCCTTTTCGCAATGAAAAACTGATCGGGGTGGTGACCGGAACCAACGTCAAGGCTCCGGCCGACTTCGAGGTCCGCTATCTTGAGGCAGTTCTGGACGATGAGCCGCTGTTGAGCGAATCGCTGCTGAAGCTGGCCGAGTGGATGGCCCAGTACTACCTGGCCCCGCAGGGCGAGGTGCTGCGGGGAATGCTGCCGCTGATGGCCGAGGTCCGGCGCACCGTCTACTACCGCATCACCGACCTGGGCCGTGACGTGCTGGCGGAGTGTGTTGATTCCCAGGTCCCAGAATCGGGACCTCCACCCCACGGACGAAGACCCGTCCGTGGGGACCCCGCACCTGGGGCACCCGCACGTCTGAAGCTGTGCCCTGACACGAAACCGGGTTATTCCACAGCTTCAAAGGGCGGCTCGAAGCGCAAAGGCAAGCTCTCCGCCGAGGAGCAGGACCTGGAGCGCCGCGTTCTGGCCCGCTTGGCCTCGGGCGAGCCGGTGAAGGTCTCCACCTTGCGCACCGCGACGGCGGCCACGCTGCCAGTGCTGGCCGGCCTCACGCGCAAAAAGTGGATTGCCCGCGAGTCGGCGGCCGTCGAGCGCGATGCGCGCCGCATGGAGCGGTTTGCCGTTCTGATTCCCGAGGCGCGGCTGCCCGCCTTGACCCAGAAGCAGCAGGCCATTCTGGCCGAGTTGGCGGCCTGCGGCAATGAACTGCCGCTGGCCGAGCTGCGGCGTCGCGATATGCCCGCCTCGACGCTGCAAACCCTGGTCCGGCGGGGGCTTGTCCGCATCGACGAACGGCCGGCGGCTTTTCATCTGGGCGGTTTGCAAAGCCAGCCCGGTCCGCTTCAGCTCAACGAGACGCAGATGGAGGCCCTGGCCAGCCTAGCGGCGGCTCTGGGGGGATTTCAGCCCTTCTTGCTTCATGGCGTCACAGGATCGGGAAAGACGGCCGTCTATCTGGCGGCTATGCAGCGGGCGCTGGACCGGGGCCTGTCGTCGATCCTGCTGGTTCCCGAGATCGGCCTCACGCCGCAGACCGTGGGCCTGCTGGACGCGGCCTTCGGGCAAAAAGTCGCGCTGCTGCACTCCGCGCTCACGCCCGAAGAGCGCAGCGAGCAGTGGCGGCGCATCCGCCGGGGCGAGGCTCCGATCGTCGTCGGCACTCGCTCGGCCGTCTTCGCTCCCGCGCCTCATTTGGGCCTGATTGTGGTCGACGAGGAGCACGACCAGAGCTACAAGCAGGAGGAGACGCCGCGCTACAACGCCCGCGACGTGGCCGTGATGAGGGCCAAGATCGAGGGGGCCGTGGTGGTGATGGGCTCGGCCACGCCGTCGCTCGAAAGCTGGCAGAACTCGGTTCTGGGAAAGTACCAGCGCATCGAGATGCGGGACCGGGTGATGAACCGCCCGCTGCCCGAGGTCGAACTGGTCGACATGCGCCGCGAATTCCAGGAAACCGGCCAGGATCAGCTTTTTTCCCGCGCGCTGGTCAACGAAACCCGCCAGGCTCTCGATCGCGGCGAACAGGCGCTGATTCTGCTCAACCGCCGCGGCTACTCCTTTGCCGTCATCTGCCGCGCCTGCGGCGAAAAGCTCGAGTGCGAGAACTGCGCCATCGCGCTCACTCACCACAAGCCGCCGGCCTCGGTGAATGGCGAGGCCGATCCCGGCCTGGCCCGCGAAGGCCAGCGCCTGGAATGCCACTACTGCGGATTCCGCCGCACCGTCCCGGCGCGCTGTCCCAAGTGTTCGAGCGAGCACCTGTACTACCTGGGCGCGGGCTCCGAACAAGGAGAGGTCCGGCTGGGTGAAATTTTCCCTTCCGCGCGCATCGGCCGCATGGACCGCGACACGGTGCGCGGCCGCTACGACCTGGAGCGCCTGCTGACGCGTCTTCACTCGGGCGAAATCAACCTGCTGGTGGGCACGCAGATGATCGCCAAAGGCCATGACATTCACGGCGTCACGCTGGTGGGCGTCGTCGGCTGCGACCACTCGCTCTCGATGCCCGACTTCCGCGCCGCCGAGCGGGTCTTCCAGTTGATGACCCAGGTTTCGGGCCGCGCCGGACGGGGCGAGCTGCCCGGCCGCGTCGTGGTGCAGACATACTACCCCGACCACTACGCCATCCTGGCCGCCAGCACCCACGACTACCAGGCTTTTGTCGAGCGCGAGCTGAAGTACCGCCGCTGGATGCACTACCCGCCCTTCGGCGTGCTGGCCAATGTGCTGGTGCAATCGCCAAAACTCGAAGAAGCCGCCGGCTGGTCGTCTATTTTGGGCAAATATCTTGTCCAAAGCCAGAACAGCGGAGCTGTGCGGGTGCTCGGCCCCTGCACCGCGCCCATCGCCCGCATCAAGGGAGTCTACCGCTTCCACATGATTCTGAAGGCCAGCTCGCGGCGGGCGCTCAACGCCGCCCTGCGCAGCATGCTGGCCCAGGCCGACGCCGCCCAGATTCCGCGCCGCAACCTGATTGTGGACGTGGATGCGCTGCGCCTGATGTGACCACCACATGCAGTGGGGCCAACCACCTGCGGTGGGGCCAACTGCCTTCGACAGGTCGAGTGAGCGGCATCGTTTCCCACCCTGGTCCACAAAAGGTCAAAACGCAGGTTCTCTTCGGCTTCGCTCAGGGCAGGCTTTCGCCTCCGCTGCGCTTCGCTCAGAATGACGGCGCGGATGGAGCCCCCGCCCTTACTTGTCGGGCGCATTCCCCCAAAAGATATTTTTTGACGATAACTCTGCTTCGTTCTGCTAATATGACGGCCAACTGGGGGAAGCCTGCCGGAACCGCGCCGTCTGGCGCCCAATCCATCAGCGAGGAGCCGGAGATGAGCATAAGCGATGCCGAGGCAATGCGCTCGTCGATCACCAGCGCCATCGGGCGCGACAGCGTCTACATCACCGCGCGAGACGAAGCCAGGCACTTTGACCCGCTCTCGCTTACCGCTATCTACGCCGGTCAACTGCTTTTTGGATTCGTGCGTTCGGCCAGTGGCTGGCTATGGGAAACGCTCAAGAAGAAGGGCGCTGAAAAGGGCGAAGAGGCGATCGGCAACGCCATCGGCGACGCGCTGGGCGCGGCATTGAAAAAGGTCGAACACGCGGTCTCCCCCGAGGCTGCGGCCGAGGCTTCGACCGAGGGGCAGAAGCAGGTTCAGCAAATCGATCTTGCCAGCCAGGCGTTGAAAGAGCTTGGCGCGGCCATCGAGCCGTCGTACATTGAAAGTTTCCTGTCGGCGGGCGAGGCGGCAGCCGCTCAGCAACTGATGCGGGACAACTTTCCCGAGGCCAAGGCGCGCCGGATTGCCGCGGCCGTCACCCTGCAAGTCGAATTGAGCTTGAAAGGAGCCCAGCCGGCATGAATCCAAGGGGCACAAATCTCCCGGAGGCGGCGGGGCCAAAGTATACGGCCATTTCCCTGGCGCGCTACCTGTTGTGCTTTGGCCCGGAGGGGCCTGAAAGAGCCTGGCAATCGGATCAGGTGATGGCCCAGGCTCCGGGGCAGTGGTTTGCCTTCCGCAAGGGGGCGCGCACTACCTACATGAGGGCGGGCGAAAGCGGGCGTTTCAGCCTGACGCCTCCGGAGGGCGTCGATCCGGCGGCGTTGCCCGTCATCGACGAGTCCGGCCCGCCGCCCACCCTGCTGCGCGATTACCTCGATTCACTCGCGAAGTCGATTGTGGTCAACGATGCGGATGACGCCGCGAGAATTGGCGCCATTGCCCTGGCCGCATACAATGGTGACAATCCTGGCGCCTTGCGGAGCGAGATTTTTGCCATTTGCGAGGGTTTCATCCGGCGCTCGTCCGATCTTGCCGATGCGTCGGAACTGGAGGCGCAAACGCACCGCCGTTTCATCGATTTATTGATACCGGGAACGCTCGCTTCGGCGATTTTTCTGCTGACGCGAATCGTGCGCGTCGCCATGCCCGTCGATCTTGTCCATCAGGCGTTTGGCGCCGGCGGTTCTCTTGACATCTTCAACGGCCCGCAGGTCTTTGCCCGCGACGTTCTCGCCAAGATCATGCGCCTGGAGGGCGGCGAAGCGAAGATTGCCGAGGCCGCGGCCAGCTTACAGGCCGACGCGGAGTCGCTGGCCGATCGCGCCGAAGCGGCCACGGAGTTTGGCGAGTTTTATGGGAGGATTTTTGAAGGTTTCCCGTTGGCCTACGCCGCCCAGCAGGGATTTGAATTTCTCGCCGACGCTAGCGCCGGCGGTGCGAAGGCGGGAGATTACCGGATGCTGGCCAATGTTTGCGAGGAACGGACCGTCTGCGCCAGCACCACGATGAGCATTGACTTCAGCAATGCATTGGACTGGCGTGAACTGCACCTTCACCGCGCGGCCATCGCCCGGGCGCAAGAGTCAGGCGGCAGCGCGGCGGCCGAGCAACTCGCTGATCAGTACACGAAGCTTTCCCTGCTGTACCCGCTTTTCCTGCGCGATTTTCTGCTGTCCAAAACCGATCATCTCTCCTATCACGCTTGAAGCGCGGCCACGCAGCCGGGTGCCCCAGGCCTCGCCTTTAAGACTTGGAAGTACCTGCAACCGGCATCAATCGTTCTCGAATAGCTCTTCGTGTGTTCCTGTCCGCTCCAGGTGTACCTTTTCAGTGGTAGCGAAGTAGATCAGCACCCAATCGGGCTCAATGTGAGCGTCCCTATATCCTGCCCAATTGAGTTTGAGCAGATGGTCTTTGTATTGCGCCGGCAAGGGCTGCCCGGCGAGTAGAAGCTCGATCAGGTTTTTGAGTTTTTCGAGGTTTTTGCCTCTCTTCTGAAGCCGCTTCACGTCGCGGTGAAATTGGCTGGAATAGCTTGGGGAGCGCATCAGATGCCCAGCTTGTTGAAGAGATCGGCGGCATCCTTGGCTTGATGGACTTCTACGCCCTGGGCGGTCTTGCGCAGGGTCTCTCGCGTGAGCTTGTTGGGCTTCAGGTCGAAGGGCAGAGCGTTCTCCCTTGCCACTCGGGTCAGAACGATGCGCATCACGTCGGAAACCGTGAGACCCATCTCTTCGAGCACAGCGGTAGCCTTTTCTTTCACCTCAACGCTGATTCGAGAGCGGACAACGGCATTTATGGCCATGCGCATATTGTAGCCCAGTTGGGCTACAATATGCGCATGAGTTTCATCGCCGCCCCGTCTCTACTTGGCGGGCGTGTCGCCCTCCAGCGTGTGCAGCTCCTTGCCGGGTTTGAAGCGCACCGCCTTGCCGGGCGCAATGCTGACCTCGGTGCCGGTGCGGGGATTGCGGCCGATGCCGGTCTTGCGGGCGCGAACGCTGAAGACGCCGAAGCCGCGCAACTCGATGCGCTCGCCAGCCGCCAGAGCCTGTTTGAGGCCCTGGAAGACCGTATCCACCGCAGCCTCTGCCTTGGCGCGGGGAAGACCCGTGCGCTCGATCACATGATGGACGATGTCTTGCTTAATCAAAGGGCACCTCGCTGGCGCAACTTTATAGACTGTACTACGACTTACGGTAGTGATGCTACAGGTTTTGCAGCTTTTATGGAACACTGCGGAGAGCAGGAATTTCTTTGGCGGGAAAGAATTTCTTTCCGGTACGCTTTTCCGCTGGGAAAAGTCCGCTGCCGGGGGCTGGGAAGCCTTTGCTCCGCCCCTTCAGACGGTTTATCCGCCTTTCGCGGGAAGATCGCCGCGCCATTTTGCGGCTTCGTCCGGTAAAATTCTTTTTGACCCGAACATATTTGCATCCGGAGGCAAGCCCGAGCCGGAAATAGGAGACGCATGTCGATTCAGAGTGACCGTTGGATCAGGGAACAGGCCATCAACCACCAAATGATTGAGCCCTTCAGCGAGAAGCAGGTGGCCACCGGCGTCATCTCCTATGGGCTTTCCTCATACGGCTATGACCTGCGCGTCTCCGACGAATTCAAGATCTTCACCAATGTGAACAGCACCATCATCGACCCCAAAGCCTTCGACGAGCGTTCCTTCGTCTCGGTGCAGGGAGATTTTGTGATCGTGCCGCCGAATTCCTTTGCATTGGCCCGTTCCGTCGAGTATTTTCGTATTCCCAGAGATGTTTTGACGATCTGCGTTGGCAAATCAACCTATGCGCGTTGCGGCATCATTGTGAACGTGACGCCCTTCGAGCCGGAATGGGAGGGATTCGTGACGTTGGAAATCTCCAACACCACGCCGCTGCCGGCCAAGGTTTACGCCAACGAGGGGCTGTGCCAGATTTTGTTCTTCCGCTCCGATGAGCCCTGCCAGGTCAGCTACGCCGACCGCAAGGGCAAGTACCAGAAACAACAGGGGATCGTGCTTCCAAAGCTGTAGCGTGTCCGGAAAGAAAATCGGCGGGGCCGGTGCGCAGGCGGTATGTCCTGTGTGGGGATGAGGAGGCCGTGGAGCAGCCTTCGCTCGAAACGCAACTCTGCTGCAATCAGTCGGGAGGCGCGTCATGGGCTCGATCCGCAACGCTGAGTCGATTCGCGTAGGAGTGTTGACCGATGAGCCCCTCCGCCTGGCGGGCCTGGCCAGCGTCTTCGAAGAAGGGCCCGGCGAGGGCTACGCTCTACTGTTTCCGGTCTACGGGACGCTCGAAGAGCTGTTGTCCGACTCCTCGCTGGCCTACCTGGTCGTGGACCTGCTCTCTCCCTCCAGAGGGTTTGGGACCCTGGAGGCCATTCGCCGCCGGCGTCCCGACCTGCGGCTGATCGTCATTGGCCCGGAGGGGGACGACAAGCTGATTATGGATTTGATCGTGGCCGGCGCCCGCGCCTACCTGGATTTGAAGGCCGGTCCGAAGACGGTGCGCCACGCCGTCGAAGCGGTCACCAGCGGCTCCATCTGGGCCCCGCGGCTGCTGCTCTCCAAACTGATCGACCGGCTGCTCGGCACCTCCGACGCCAGCCTCACCAATGCCCCTCTTCGCCTGACCGACCGCGAGCGCCAGGTGCTCGAACTGATTCTCATGGCCTGTTCCAATCGCGAGATTGCCCGCCAACTGGGCATCGAGGAGCGCACCGTCAAGGCTCATGTCAGTCGGCTGATGCGCAAAACCGGCGCGGATAACCGCATCGATCTCTTCATGCGCGCTTCGAACCCCACGCTATTGCAGGCAGCCGGCATCAGGGATCGCCGCCAGGGCGACCGCCGTCAGGGTGAGCGCCGCCGCCGTTCGGTCCCTGGGACGCAATCCGATGGCCCGCAGCCCGTTACTGATAAGTTAACGGATGAGGTTACTTAAATCCATACTCCTTACGTAATCTTGTAGAAATCTGTGTTTTTCCACAGAATGGTTTACAGAAACAACGCAGATCTGGGGAAAGGAGTTCCCAGGCCGCATGTTTTCATGAAGCCTGGGAACTCCTCTTTTTTCTTGATTTAGCGCGAAATCGCTCTGCGGCGTTTCAAACCTTTGGCCCTCCCCCGCGTCCAACTTGGCATAGCAGAATCAAGACTGGTTACTTCAGTCTTGATCTTGCTCCATTGCACTCCCCGCTTTCAACGGGAGCACCGCCTCGACATTTTGTCTGAGTGGCGCCATTCTGGCTGCCAGGAATTTATGCTGTGTCCCGGAGCTGGAATGCGGTAGCCTGTCTGAAAGCGCGCGCTGTTCCTCTGGAAACCATCTTCGACGATGCAACAACCCGCGCCGTTCGTGAACCGCGGAGTGGAAAGGATCTGGATATGAAAAAGACGCTTGCGTTGATCTGTCTCTGTTTCATGCTTCCATCGGCTGGCTTCGCCGCCTCCTCGCGGGAGAACTTGCAGGCCCGCATCGACGCCGCCCAGGCGGTGGTGCGCGAGATCATGATGGCTCCAGACAACAGTATTCCGATGAACATTCTGGAACAGGCCACCTGCGTGGGGGTGGTGCCCGGCTTGAAGAAGGGAGCCTTCATCTGGGGCGGACAGTACGGCCAGGGCGTGGTCACCTGCCGCACCGGCCACGGCTGGAGCGCACCGGTCTTCATTCGCATGGCCGGAGGCTCCTTCGGCTTTCAAATAGGCGGCCAGTCCACCGACCTGGTGCTGGTGGCCGTCAATGACCGCGGCTTCCAGGATCTGCTGAAGAGCAAATTCAAGATCGGCGGAGACGCCTCGGCGGCGGCCGGCCCGGTGGGCCGCTCCAGCCAGGCCTCCACCGACTGGAAGATGGGCGCCGAGCTGCTCAGCTACTCGCGCAACCGGGGGCTGTTTGCCGGCATTGACCTGGACGGCACCAGCGTCAGCCAGAACATGGAAGACACCGAGATCTACTACGGCGCGCCAAACAGCTTCGAGTCCATTCTCAAGGGCGACGTGCCGGTTCCGGCCGGAGCAATTCCGTTTGTTCGCGAGGTAGCCCACTACTTCATCGAGGCCAAACACCGCCAGTAGCATTCATGCAAAGCGCAGAAAGGCAAGGGGCGGTCCAATGGACCGCCCCTTGCTGGTTTTGCGTCGTGAAATCCGCTCCGGGAGGCTAAACTTAAAGTTTGCCTTTGAAGATGCGAGAAAATCTCGAGTTTTGGCTCGTGCTGGCCGTGGCGCGCACCCTGGGGCGGCTGCCGCGCGGGCTGGCGCGCCTGCTGGCCGGTGGGCTCGCCTTCGCCGTCTACTGGTCCTTTGGCCGTCTGCGCCGCGTCGGCGTGCGCAACCTTGAGCTGGCCCTGCCCGAGCTTCCCTTTGACGAACGGAACCGCATCCTCCGCGGCGTCTACATCCATCTCGGCTGGCAACTGGTCGAGTTCTGCCGCATGACCCGCTACACGCCGGAGAACACTCACGGCTGGATGCGCACCGAGGGACTGGACAACTATCTGGCGGCGCAGGCCCGCGGCAAAGGCGTTCTGGTCCTCACCGGCCACCTGGGCGCATGGGAGCTTTCCAGCTTCTACCACTCGCTGATGGGCTATCCCATGGGGATGGTCATTCGCCGGCTCGACAATCGCCGCCTGGACGAGTTCGTCAACGGCATTCGCTGCCTCCACGGCAACCGCGTCCTGGACAAGGGCGATTTTGCCCGCGGCCTGCTGACCGCCATGCGCACAGGCCAAACCGTGGGCATTCTGATGGACACGAATATGACCCCGCCGCAGGGCGTCTTCGTGGAGTTCTTCGGAAAACCGGCCTGCACCGCCTCGGGGCTGGCCCGCGTGGCCCTGAAGACCGGCGCGGCCGTGCTGCCGGGGTTCATGATGTGGGAGGCGGCCGAACGCCGCTACGTGCTGCACTTTGGCCCGCCGCTCGTCTTCGAGCAGACCGGCGACGAAGAGACCGACATCATCGCCGCCACGCAGCAATGCGCCAGCGTGACTGAGACCTGGATTCGACGCTATCCTGACCAGTGGCTCTGGATTCACCGCCGCTGGAAGACCCGCCCGGCGGGCGAGCCCGGGATCTACTGAGGATTTTTACCGTGCACAAGTGGAGATTCGCATGAAGCTGGGCGAACTGATTGAAGCCCTGGGCGGCAAACTGGTCGCGGGAGAGCCGGGACAAGCAGTCGAAGGCGTAAACTCGGTTGATCTGGCCCGTGCCACGGATCTGGTCTTTGCCGAGGATGCGGCCTCCTCCGCCAAGGCCCTGGCCAGCCAGGCTGGCATGGTGGTGCTGCCCGCCGCTGGCGTCGAGGTTAGCCCGCAAGCCGGCTCCAGCCCGTCAATCAAGTGCGTCGTCGCGGCTGCTCAGCCGCGGCTCTGGTTCGCACAAGCGGCCAAACTGCTCGCTCCCGCGCTGTCCGCCGCCGGAGTTCATCCCACGGCGGTCGTCGGTGCGCATGTGCGGCTCGGCGAAAATGTCACCATCGGTCCCGGCGCGGTGGTCGGCGGAAACGCCGTGATCGGCGCCGGAAGCCGCATCGAGGCGGGCGCGGTCATCGGCCAGGGCGTACAGATTGGCGAGGGCTGCCGCATTTACCCCCGCGCCGTCCTCTATCCCGGAACCACGCTCGGCAACCGGGTCGTCGTCCACGCGGGCGCGGTGCTCGGGGCCGACGGCTTCGGCTACGTCCGCGACTCGGCGACCGGCGCCTATACGCAGTTTCCCCAGCAGGGAAGGCTCGTGATCGGGGACGAGGTCGAGATCGGCGCCAACTCGACGATCGACCGCGGAGCGCTCGAGCAGACGAAGATCGGCCGGGGAACCAAGATCGACAATCTGGTCCACGTGGGCCACAACTGCCAGATCGGCGAGGACGTGATTTTGGTGGCTGGGGTGGGCATCAGCGGCTCCTGCACGGTGGGCAGCGGCGCGGTGATCGCCGGGCAGGTAGGTATAGGCGACCACGCGCACGTCGGCCCCGGCGTGATTCTGGGCGGGCAGGCCGGCGTGCTGAGCGGCAAGACGGTCACTAACGAAGGCTTGAAGCCGGGAACGGTCTTCTGGGGCACGCCAGCCCGTCCGATCACGCAGGTTCTGCGCGAGCTGGCCGTGGTGGCGCGGCTGGCCAAAGGGAAGGGAAGCAAAAGGACAGAGAACCGGGAATAGTTTCTGGCTCGTGGCTGCTAGCAGCTAAAAGCTAGAAGCTCGTCGTAACCTCTCTTCCCTCCCGTGGCCCCGGAGCGTGCATCTCCGGCAATGCTGGCCTAGCTGCTCTGGAAGCCGCGTCTGGCTCTGCATTTCTGAGCAGGATGGCCAGCCCTCGCGCGCCGTCCATGCGGCTTTCCACCAGCAGTTCATAGGCCAGGCGGGAAAACTCCGGGTGATGCTCGAAGTGCTTGCTGGCGGCCTGCACCGTATGGACAACGTGAGCGGCGGAAAAGGCTTCGCCATGAAAGCCCGCCACGCCGATCAGCAATCCCCTCACCAGCGCAAACTGAGCCGTCAGCAGGGCGCATTCCCGGGTCATCGAGAGCGGCGCTCCCGCTTGCGCGCCTTCCCGCCCAAAGGGAAACCGGCAGCGGAGGATGGTGTTCGCCAGGTAGTTTTCCAGGACGTGCGGATGGCGGCGCAGGAAGGGCTCGAAATAGCGGTCGTGCGCCTGGGCGTAGTGGGCCGCGAGGCTCTCCAGGGTTGCGCTGGGGCTGTTGCCGATGCCGGCGGTGAAGGCTTGAACGCACTCCACAAAGCGCGGCCTTACATTGGAGCGGTGCAGCAGCATTCCCGCCAGACGCAGCACCACATCCAACTGGGCGGCGCATTCCTGCGGGAGGGTCTCCATGGCGGTTAGCAGCGCTCGGGAGGCAACCGTCGCTTCAAAATCGCCAAGAAAGTCCGGAATGCTCCGTTGCAGCTCACCGCTGGCAATCGCGTCCAGGCGGCGGCAGAAGACGCCCAAAAGAAACAGCCTCTGCCAGAGCGGGTAGGCGCGATTGCCAGCCAGCGCCAGCACCACTTGGCGAATGGGCCGGAACCAGGGCAGCAGCGAGGGCAACCCATCCCCCGCGGCGGCTTCCGCGGGCGCGTAACGGGCCTGACCGGCGGCCGCCAATCCCTTCTGAGCGAGCCGGACTGGCGCCAGCAGCTTTGGATCAAGAAGAACCAGCCGCGCGGCCTCCGGGCAGGAGAGCGTCAGCGCCGTCTCCTCGATGCCGCCAATGGAATTTGCAATGCGCGGGTAGGTGGCGCAGGTGCGCGTCAGAAACCCCTCGCCCAGCTCCGCCTGAACGCGGCAAAGGCTCTCTTCGGTGAGCAGCGGGCAGCGGTTCTGGCCGTTCATGCGGATTTGGGCGAAGCTGGCGGGCTTGAAGGCCTTCCCGTCCACCGCACCCTGTGGCGCGGTCAGAATGCTGGCTTCGATCAACGAGCGCAGCGGACTGGCTGGAAGCTGAAGGAACTTTTCATAGGCCGCCTGGTCGACGGGCACACTCCAGCCCTGGCAGCAGGTGTCCTCGCAGGCGGAGCCGATGCAGCGAAATCTCTCGGCATAGGTGAGGCGGATGGGTAGAATTTGGGGCAAGTGGCGCTCCTTGCAATGGGGCAGCGCAAGTTTGCCGCGGCCTGGGATGAAATCTGTCCAGAAACGGGGCACTTGGCGGACCAGCGAAGAGCTTGGAAGATTGGAAAGCATTAAAGAGCGGGAACGGCCGTCTTCGTCACAGAGGAAGCCCCCTTGCTTCGCTCAAAAGCAGCAAGTTAGCAACGCAGCTATTTTGCAAGCCGGCAGGGCAGCGGGCCGGCAAACTGGCTGGCTCCAGGCGGATTCCAGCGGTGCGGACTGTTTTTGCCGCCCCAGAAAGGCTTCCTGGCCAGATCAAAACAGCATAGTAGGTCAGATCAGAAGGTTTTCTCGGTCATCAGACGGGCTTTTCGGTCAGAAACGGTTCCGGTTTGAGCGAGCCGTCGCGCTGCTTGACCAGCATCTGCACCTTGCCCTCGGCGGCGTCCAACTCGGACTTGCAGGCGGCCGAGAGGCTTACCCCCTCCTCGAAGAGCTTGAGCGACTCCTCCAGGGCTAGGTCGCCCTTTTCCAGTTGATCGACGATGGTTTCCAGCTTCTTGAGCGAGTCTTCAAACGAGGGCATGGCGGTTACTCCGGAAGAGTTTGGGGCAGCACCGAGGCGATCACCTCGGCGGCAGCCGTGTAGCGGCCAAAGGGAGCGCTGACCTGCACTCCCTGAACGAAGGGACGCACCGCCTCGAGCATCTCCTGGGCGATCAGAATGCCCTCCTGGCGGGCGGCGTCGGGCGAGTCGGCCTGGGCCATGCGCAGCATGATCTCCTCGGGCATGGAGACGCGCAGGTCGTTCTTCATGAATTCGGCGTTGCGCAGGCTGGTCAGCGGCCAGATGCCGGCGATGACCGGAATGCGATGCTCCTCGATGCGCTTGAGGAAGTTTTCCAAGAGGCGAAGGTCGAAGACCGGCTGGGTGATGGCATACTCAGCCCCGGCCTCGACCTTGTAGGCGAAGCGGCGCAGTTCCTGCTCGATGTCGGGCACGCCGGGGTTGGCGGCCACGCCGATGGTGAAGTTGGTGCTGGCGCCGATCGAGTTCGAGCCGATGTCCAGCCCGTAGTTCAGCCGTCGCACAATGTTGACCAGGCCGATCGAATCCACGTCGAAGACCGCCGTGGCGTCCGGGTAGTTGCCCAGCTTGGGCGGGTCGCCGGTCAGGCAGAGAATGTTGTGCAGGCCGATGGACGAGGCTCCCAGCAGATCCGATTGAATCGAAAGCAGATTGCGGTCGCGGCAGGTGTAGTGGAGGACGGTCTCCACGTCGGCGTGCTGCTGAATCTGGATGCAGAGGCTCTGCGCGCTCATACGGGCCGAGGCGCGCGGCGAATCGGGGACGTTGATGGCGTGGACGCCGAGCCCGGAGAGCAGCCGCGCCCCCTCGATCTCCTTTACGCAGTTGATGCCCCTGGGCGGCACAATCTCGACCAGGGTGACGAAACTGCCGCTTTCGATGAGCGCTCCGATGCGGGAGCGCACGCCCAGAGGAGCTGGCGGCGTCTCGGTCGTCAGTTCCGGAGCCTTGCCGGTGACCTCGACGCGGGCCTGCGCGTCGATGGCCCGCATCGCCGAGCGCATGGCGCGAATGTGGTTGGGGGTGGTGCCGCAGCAGCCGCCCACAAACTGCACCCCGGCCGAGATGGCCTTGCGGGCAAAGCTGGCCATGTACTCCGGCGAGCAGAGGTAGATGTTGCGCCCCTCGATGGCGCGCGGCATTCCGGCGTTGGGCAGGGCGGCCAGGGGCAGCGTGGTGGCCGGGCGCATGGCCTCGATGGCGGTCAGCACCGTGGCCGGGCCGGTCGAGCAGTTCACGCCGATGGCCCCGGCGCCCCACTCGGTCAATAGCGCCGCCGCCTGGGCTGGCGAGGCGCCGTCCAGGCAGTTGGTCTCGTCGTCCACGGTGACCATCACCAGCACGGGCAGTTCGGGCGCGGTCTCCTGGGCGGCTTTCAGCGCCTCGTGGGCCTCATTCAGCGCGGGCATGGTTTCGATGACCAGGAAATCCACGCCCGCTTCGGCCAGGGCGCGAATCTGCTCGGCGAAGGCCTCGCGAGCCTCGTCGAGGCCGGTCTTGCCCAGCGGCTCCAGGCGCACTCCCAGCGGACCCAGCGCGCCGGCCACCCAGGCCTCTCCGGCCTGCTTGTCCTTCAGGTGCTCGACGGCCTGGCGGGCGATCCGCACCCCGGCGGCGTTGATCTCGGCCACCTTCCCGGCCAGGCCGTGGCGGCCCAGCCGGAAGCGGTTGGCGCCAAAGGTATTGGTCTCAAGAATCTCCGCGCCGGCCTGCAGGTACTCCTCGTGAACCGCGAGGATCAGGCTGGGGTCGGTGAGATTCAGCTCGTCGTAGCAGCGATTGATGGTGACGCCGCGGGCGTAGAGGACCGTGCCCATGGCGCCGTCGGCGAGCACGGGGCGGCTGGCGAAGATGTCGGCAAAAGATGGCATTCTATTCTCATGCTAAGCCACGCGGGCCTGATGCGTCAGCAGGCGGGGGCTGCTTTGTTATACTTCGGGAGTCATAAACTTGGGCTGCGCCGGTTTTGGGATGAGTTTTGAAGCGGTCTATTTACCGTTTGCCCGCTCGTTTTACGGTTTGCCCGCTCGTTGCCGTTTGTCTGCCAGGACGGCAATCGCCGTCGATTTGTTCACGTTGTCCACGCCGCGGCCCTGGCCGCGGGCATCATGCGCAGTATAATCCGCGCTTTTTGTCGAGGTAAGGGATTTTGAACAACAGAAGCATTTGGATGAGCGCCGCCGCGGCCCTGCTCTTTGCGGCCGGGCTGGCCGGCTGTGGCTCCACTACCTATTTTGCGGGCCGGACGCTGCCGCCCAGCGGGCTGGCCAATCGTGTCCTGATCACCATTCAGAATCCCAGCGCCGCCTCCAGCGGCGCGCTGCAGTTCGTGGACGCCTACTACGACATTCGCTGCAAGTACAACAGCACCAGTTGTACGAGTCCGGCGTTTTCCATCGCCGGGTTCTCCGGTTCGCTGCCCACGACCATTCAGAATATGCCCGAGGAAGAGCTGGGCGCGGTTTACAGCTCCGGCAGCGGCAGCCTGTCGCTCATCAACTACGCCACGGAGAAGTCCTCCAGCACCGTGAGCGGCCTCAGTGGCCTTTCTTCCAGCATCTTCATCACGCGCAACCAGTCCTATATCTTTGCCACCAGCCAGGGGACCGGTGCGCTGACGGTGGTCGACCAGTCGTCGAGCAGTGCCGTGACCTACACGCTGAGCGCTCCCGACAAGCTGAACCATCTGAGCGTGAATACGGGAGGTTCGGTGGCCCTGGCCTTCGCCGAGAACTCGAATTACGCCTACTATCCGCTCAAGCTGACGGCCGCCCAGACCCTCGCCTATAAAGGCGGATCAACCACCTGGCCAACCGGCGCGGTGGATTGCGAACCGCTGAACGCGCCCGGCTGGTGCCTCTTCCAGGCGCGGGATTCCAGTAAAACCGCACTGGTCTTCGACCGGCCGGTCAAGGCGGTCTTCTCCGCCGACGGCGGAACGGCTTATGTGCTCAACTGCGGACCGGAGTGCAGCGGAACAATGGCTTCCATCACGCCGCTGCCCGTGGCGCCGATGATCTTCCTCGCCGGCGAGGCCTCGGGCTCGCTGCCTACGGTGAACTCCTCCAGCGCAGTCTGCACCAGCGGCGCGACCGGCTGCACCATCCCCATTCCCGGCGGCGCCAGCAATGCCCTGGTCGACAGCTCCACGCTGTACGTTGTGGGCCAGAAATGGATGTCCGACAGCCACTGGGGAGGCTATCTGACGGTGGTCAACCTCTCCACAAACCAGATTTCGGTCCCGGCGGTCTCCATCAGCGACGGCACCCCGGGCGGAACGAGCCGCATGATTTTGGCCGACAACAACACGCTCTGGATCGGCATGACCGGATGCACCAGCGGCGAACGAGCCCACAACCTTGCAGCCTACGATTACAACGATGGCTGCCTCACGATGTTCAACACCTCCACCAACACCGTGACCCTGATCGAGTCCACTCCGGGCGACGCCACCGGTATTGCCGCGGTCACCGGCCTGAACAAGATCTACACGGCGGAGGGCGGCCAGGTGTACATCTACTCGACCGTGGACGGCTCGGCGATCAACAACGACAATGTGACGGTAACCGGCACGGCCTATGACGTGGCCTACGTGGACGCGACCTCCGACAGCGACAATACCGACTACTGATCGGCGCGTCGCGAGGGAGTGGTTTCGACGGAAATCAACCCCGAGCCGGATGCCTCACAAATGCTGGGTGCCCCACCCTCGCCGCTGTCATCCTGAGCGGAGTCGAAGGACCTGCTTCTTGCAACTTTTGCGGCTAGGGTGGGATAGCACGAACCTCGGCCGCCGTTCGTTTATCGGGAGCCATCTATAATGCCTTTCCCGACCGTCGATTCCGTCCCTGATTCTTCGTCCGCCGACGTGCTGGCCATCGCCGCCCACAGGGACGACGTCGAGCAGACCTGTGGCGGAACCCTTCTGCGCATGGCCTCACGCGGCCTGCGCACCGCCATTCTCGATCTGACCCAAGGCGAGGCCGGAACCCGCGGCAACTCGGAAGAACGCGCCCGCGAAGCCGCCGAAGCCGCTCGCCTCTTGGGCGTTGGCTGGCGGCAGGCGCTCGATCTGCCCGACGGAGCGGTCGAAAATTCTCTCGAAAATCGCCTCAAGATTGTGCGTGTACTGCGGCTCCTTCGTCCCCGCGTGGTCATTTTGCCCTACTGGCAGGCGCGCCACCCGGACCACGCCACGGTCGCCGCGCTGGGCTACGAGGCCTGCTTTCTCTCCGGCCTGACCATGGCGCCTGCAATATCGCATCCGTTGGCTCCTGCTCTGAACGCGCCGCAGGCGCCATTGGCCGCACCGCAGGTGCCCCATCGCCCCTTCAAAATCGTCTACGCCAGCCTCTACGCCGACGTGCGCCCCAGCTTCATCGTGGACATTACCCCCTTCATCGAGCAGCGCTACCAGTCGCTAATGGCCTACCGCTCGCAGTATGCCAACCAGCCCGCCGGTGGCGGACTCTTTGTGCCCGAGGAGGAGATTCGCGAGCGCACCTTCGCCGAGGCGCGCCACTATGGCCTCTTGGCCGGGGTGCGCTACGGCGAGCCATTTGTACAGAGGGAAGTGGGGCTGGTGGACGATCTGACCCTCGTGCCGGTGCAATCGATCTGAGGCGCTTTTAGGTTTCGGTTCGCAGCCATTTTCTCTATAAAAATTTCTTATTCAAAGTAAAAATAGAATAACTTTGCGTTATTTTTCCCCGTTTGCCACACTGAGAGTGGAGGCAGGGAATGGAGCAGACGTGGAATCCGCTGGACTATGAAAAGAATGGCGCATTCGTGCATGGATTGGCCGGCGGAGTGCTCGAATGGCTGGATGCGAAGCCCTCGGAGCAGATTCTTGACCTGGGCTGCGGAGACGGTCAACTGACCGGGCGGCTGGTCTCGACCGGCGCCAGCGTGGTGGGCGTGGACGCCTCGCCGGAGATGCTGGCGGCGGCGCGCTCGCGGGGAATCGATGCGCGCGAAGGCAGTGCAGAGGCGCTGCCATTTGCCGATTGCTCCTTCAATGCCGTCTTCTCCAACGCGGCGCTGCACTGGGTCCGGGAGCAGGACGCGATGCTGGCCGAGGTGCGGCGCGTACTCCGGCCCGGCGGGCGTTTTGTGGCCGAAATGGGCGGCCATGGCAACATTGCCGCGATTCGCGTGGCGCTGGCGGCCGTGCTCGCGCGTTACGGCTACGGTGACCGGAAGGGCGGCGAAAACTACTATCCCACCCCCGCTTCCTATGCGCGGAGGCTGGAGCGCCACGGCTTTAAAGTGGAGCGCATCGCGCTGACGCCGCGTCCCACGCCGCTGCCGGCAAGTGGAATGGAGGGCTGGCTGAGAACCTTTTGCCGCGGCGCCTTCGATGCTCTGCCCGAGGAGCTTCGGCAGCCGGTGGTCGAGGAGACGGTCGCATTGCTGGCGCCGGTTCTGCGCGACGAGGAAGGGAACTGGACCGCCGATTATGTGCGCCTGCGCTTTGCCGCCACGGCCTGAGGCCCGGCCGGTTCTCAGCGGTTGAAAAGCATCTGTCCGCCCACGGCGATCAGCGTCAGCGCGAAGATGCGCCTCAGCCAGAACTCCGAGATGTATTGCGCGCCCGCGGCCCCGAAGTAGCCGCCCACCAGGAAATCCGCAGCCAGCAGCAGCGCCACGCGCACGTCCGCGTTGCCTTTGCGGTAGTACTCCCAGAAGGCAAACAGGCCCACCGGGGCCAGCAAGGCGCCCAGAGAGGTGCCCTGGGCCTTGTGCTGGCTCATGCCCAGCAGCCAGATCAGCGCGGGAACGAACATGATGCCGCCGCCGATGCCCACCACGCCGGAAAGCACGCCCACCAGCACTCCCACCAGCAAAATGATCCAGGTCACGCAAGCCTCCCTCAGGGCGCTCGGAAGAGTGAAGGCCGGGCCCGCGCATTTAGCGTAAATCATGGAAGGCGTTTGTCGTTGCGGCGCGGATCGGCGCGGCTGCAAGGCTTCTGAAAGTTTTGCAATTTGGTCAAATTCACACAGCGTTTGCAATCTCTTTGCTTGCGTGCAGTACTCTGTTAATAATTCCGTGCGGCCTCCGCATCTGAAGTTGAACGGCCGCCGGGCGAGGGCAGACCGGTTGAGCCAAACCATTTTCGTACTGGAAGACGACGCCGACATCGCGCGGCTGGTGCAGCATCACCTGGAAGCCGCAGGATTCGCCGCAAGGCTCTTTCACACTCCCACCAACCTGATTCCCGACGCCGAGCGCCAGGCGCCAGTGCTGTTTCTGCTGGACATCATGGTGCCCGGCGGTGACGGCCTGGACGTTTGCCGCCGCCTGCGCGCCCACCCTGCGCTTTCCACCATTCCCATCATCTTCCTGACCGCGCGGGCCGCCGAAAACGACCGTGTGCTCGGCCTCGAACTGGGCGCCGACGACTACATCACCAAGCCCTTCGCCACGCGCGAACTGGTGGCCCGCGTCAAGGCCGTGCTGCGCCGCTTCGAACGGCCCACCACGCCCTCGGTCATCAGCTTTGAGGAGGTCATCATCGACGCCAACGCGATGCAGTTGAAGGTGCGCGGCGAACTGACCACCACCACGGCCACCGAGTTCCGCCTGCTGGACTATCTGGCGCGCCATCCCGGCCGGGTCTTCAGCCGCGACCACCTGCTGGACGCCGTCTGGGGCGATGCCCGCTTCGTCACTCCCCGTTCGGTTGACGTGTACGTGCGCCGCATCCGCGAGAAGATCGAAGTCGACCCGGAAAACCCGCGCTACCTGAAGACCTTGCGCGGCGCCGGCTACCGCTTCGAGCTTCCCAAGAGCGAGTAGGCTGCTTTGACCCGCAAACTCTTCACCAAGCTGCTTGGCCTCTTCGTTCTGCCGCTGTTTGTCTACGCCGTGGCGATGGAGTTTCTCTTCAGCCGCCTGCTCTCTGCCGGCGGAACGAGGCTCACGGCCGCGGAGAGCCTCTCTCTGCTGGGCGGCGCGGCGCTGTGGGCTGGCCTGATCGCGCTGGCCGTGGCTTTGCCGCTGGCGGCCTGGATCGCCTGGCGCCTGCGCGTGCGGCTTGAGAGCGTAACCGCCTTTGCCCGGCGCATCGCCGATGGCGAGTTGAGCGCCCGGCTCACCGCTGCCCGCAACCTGGATGAATTCGCGACCATGGAGGCCGCGCTGAACCAGGCCGCCGCGCGGCTGGGCAAGAGTTTTGCCGAAATGGAAAGTCGCTGCCGGGAGCTGGCCGCCATGCTCGATGCGATGCAGGAGGCGGTGGTCGCCATCACCTCCGAGGGGCTGGTCTGCTGGTCCAACGCCCAGATGCAGCGCATCGCCGGCACGCAGATTCGCATCGGGCGGCCGCTGGTCCACTCCGTCCGCGACCCCGAACTGCTGGCCTGTGTGAAGGCGGCGCTCGACGAGCGTGGGGTCCGTTACGGCCGCGCCAGCTCGCTCGTCCCCGGCCGCGTCTTCGAGATCAACGCCGCTCCCTTGCCCACCGGCGGCGCGCTGGCCGTGCTCCATGACGTCACCCGCGTCGAGGCCGCGGAAAGATCCCGCCGCGACTTCATCGCCAACGTCAGCCACGAGCTGCGCACCCCGCTGACCTCCATCCAGGGCTACGTCGAGACGCTGGTCGAGGCTCCCCGGTCCAATCCCAAAACCACCCGCGAGTTTCTCGGCATCATCCTCAAGAACGCCACCCGCATGAACCGCCTTACTGAGGATCTGCTTGCCCTGGCCAGCCTCGAGAGCCCGGACTACAAGCTGGCGCTTCAACCTACGCGGGCCAGCGCGCTGCTGGAGGACGCCATCGAGTCGCTGGGCGGCATCGTGGCCGACGCCGGCGTGGAGCTGGAATCGGCGGGCGCGCCCGATTCGCTGGTTCTGGCCGATCCCGACGCCATGAACCAGGTCTTCGGCAACCTGATAGAAAACGCCTTGAAGTACGGCAAGGCCGGCAAGCGAATCCGGGTCGGCGCGCGGCTGCTGGAAGCTGAAACCGCCTCCGAAGCTGCCCCCAACCCTGCCTCTGAAGTCGAATTCAGCGTCCAGGACTTCGGCCCCGGCATCGCCTCCGAGCACCTCGTGCGCATCTTCGAGCGCTTTTACCGCATCGACAAGGCCCGCTCCCGCGAGTCTGGAGGCACGGGCCTCGGGCTGGCCATCGTCAAGCACATCGTCCTGGCCCACGGCGGACGCATCTGGGCCGAAAGCGAACTCGGCTCCGGCGCCGCCTTCCGCTTCACCCTGCCTCTGGCCCCGGCAGCGCAGCAGTCTTCAGCTCTACGCTTCAAGCCGGAGCACGTGGTCTGAAATCAGGTGCACGTCCACTTCGTCGCCGGCGCTGTACGATGACCGCTCCGAGGGGAGCACGGCAATCCCGTCGGCGCGCGCCAGCGTCTTCAGCATTCCGGTGGTCTGCGCGCCCGAGCTATAGGCCAGGAATCTCTCGCCGCCGGGCTCCAGCCGAACCCTCAGAAACTTGGCCAGACCCGGTTTTTTGGCCACATCTTCCTGTAAAACCGCGCGAATCACCGGCGGGAGGATGCGTTTATAACCCATTGCCTTCAGGATTGCGGGCTTCACCAGTTCGTCGAAAACGATCATCGACGCCACTGGGTTCCCCGGCAGGCAAAAAATCAGCCGGTCGCCCTTGACTCCGAAGGTGGTGGGGCCGCCGGGCCGCGCCTCGATCGAATAGAAGACCTGCTCCATGCCCATTTCAGTGAGCACCTCGCGCACCAGGTCGCGATCTCCAACCGAGACTCCGGCCGAGGTGATGAAGATGTCGGCCTGAAGTCCGAGGCTCATTTTGGCGACGTGGCTGGCGTGCGTATCGCGGGCGATGCCCAGCAGCTCCACCACCGCGCCAGAGGATTTGACCATCGCCGCCAGCGCCACTCCGTTGCTGTCGGCGATCCTGCCCGGCACGACGGGCTCGCCCAACTCGACCAACTCGTCGCCCGTCGAGAGTATCGCCACCCTGGGGCGGCGAAAAACCGTCACGTGGCTCATGCTGAACGAGGCCATCATGCTGATCTCCGGCGCGCGAATCACAGTCCCCGCCGGAAGGACGATCTCGCCGCAGCGCAGATCCGAGCCGGCAAAGCGAATGTGCTGATGCTCGCGCACCGGGGCCTTGATGGTCACAAATTCGTCGCGGCCTTCGGTGTGCTCGTAAGGAACAACCGCATCGCAGCCGGCGGGAATCCGCGCGCCGGTCATGACCTTCACCGCGCAGCCCGGATCGAGCTGAACCTCTTCCAGCGAGCCGGCGGGAATGAATCCGGTAATGCGCAGACGGGCCTGGTCCTGGCAGTCGGCCCGGCGCACGGCAAAGCCGTCCATCGCCGAGTTGTCGCACATCGGCATCTGCCACGGCGCGGCAATCTCCTTGGCGGTGACCAGGCCCATGGAATCGATCAACTCGACCGATTCATTCCCCAGCGTATGAGCGCGCTCGAGAATCAAGCGGCGTGCTTCTTCAAGAGACGGCATTCTCTCTCCCTGTCTGGCGCGGAAATTCTTCGGATGGCGATGGCCCTGGCGTCCCGTCCAGCTTTCCGTCTTCGAGGCGGATCACCCTGGCTCCCAGCTTGGCGCCTAAAAGCTCGTCGTGGCTGGAAATCACGACGGTCATGCCGCCGGCCACAAGAGAAGCGACCACGGACTCCAGCAGGGCGGCGCTGGCCCGGTCCACATTGGCAAAGGGTTCATCCAGCAGCAGCGCCTCGGATTTGCAGGCCAAGGCCCGCGCCAGGGCCACGCGACGGCTCTCACCGCCGGAGAGCTGCCGGGCCTTACGCAATTCAAAGCCCTCCAGGCCAACCCGTTCCAGCGACTCCCGCACCGCGCTCTGCGCGCTTTCCTTGCCTACGCCGCGCGCCACCAGGCCGAAGGAGACATTGGCGGCCACGGTGCCGGAGAACAGGTAGGGGGTCTGGTGAAGCAAGGTGACCCGCCGGCGCAAGGCAGCGCACTCTTTCGGCTCCCAGCTCACCGGCGTGCCGTCAAAATAGACCGTTCCCTGCTGCGGTTTGTTGAGGAAGGCCAGAATGCCCAGCAGCGTGCTCTTTCCCGAGCCGTTGGAGCCCGCCAGAAGATGAAGCTCTCCGGCGGCGATGCTAAGTTCATCGATGGTCAGGCTGACGGTTTTGCCATGCATTGCCTGAATGGAGCTGAGTCGGTACTTTGCAATGCTCATGCGCTGTGGCTTTCTTGCGCGAGTGTGAGGAAGATATTCACCGCCAGCGAAACGCTCATCAGGATCACGCCCAGGGCCAAGCCGAAGGCAAACTCTCCCTTGCTGGTCTCCAGCGCAATGGCGGTCGTCATGGTGCGCGTAAAGAAACGGATGTTGCCGCCGAGCATCATCGCCACGCCGACCTCGGCGATCACTCTGCCAAAGCCCGCGATGATCGCGGCGACGACCCCGAAGCGCACCTCGCGCGTCAACTGGCAGAGGCTCTGAAAGCGGCTGGCGCCCAGGGTGAGGGCCGTGGGAAGAATCCTTTCATCGGCCCCCTGAATCGCCGCCACGGTGTAATTTGCCACCACCGGCATGGCGAGAACCGTCTCGCCGATGATAATGGCCTGCGGCGTGAACAGCAGCCCCAGCGAGCCAAACGGCCCCATGCGGCTGAGAAATCCGTACACCACCAGCCCGACCACCACCGTCGGCATCGCCATGAGGCTGTTCAGCAAGACCCGAATCGCGCCCATCATCGGGAACTTGCCCAGCGCCACGGCAATGCCCACTGGAACGCCGCCAATGGAGGCGAAGATCACCGACCAGACGGCAACATCGAGCGATGTCAGGACGGCGGTGAAGACCTCGCGGTCTCCCGCGAGAATCAGAGCCAGCGCCTCCCGGAGTGAATCTGAAATAAAACCCACTCGCTACTTCTCCTTGAAGGTGAAGAAGACTGGGTCGCCCTGCACGTGGTAGTTGGCGATAATGCTCTGTCCCTCGGGCCCGGTGATGAAGTCCTCGAACTTCATGGCCAGATCGAATTTCACCCAGGGAAACTTCTTCGGGTTCACCGCGATCACGCCGTAGGGGTTCAAGAGCCCATTGGCGCCTGCGCGGGCCAGGACCTGATCGACGGTAAGCCGGGGCGCGGGCGCGCCGGGCCGCTCCAGTCCGCGGTTGGCGTCATAGAGAATCACCAGGTCGGTCTTTCCATGGCGAAAGGCGTTATAGGTTCCCCGGTCGGCCAGCGTATAACCGCGCAACTCGGTCGCCATGTTGATGACCTCTCCCATGCCTTGCCCGGCCGAGCGGTACCAGGCGCCGGAGGGCGTAATGCCGGCGGCCGACCAGATTTGCTTCTCCTTCACATCGGTGCCGGAGTTGTCGCCGCGCGAGATGAAGGTGGAATGCGTAGCGTCAATGCGCTTGAAGGCATCAACCGCCGAGGTGGTTTCCCGCAGGCCGGCCGGATCGTTGGGCGGGCCGATCACCACGAAGTCGTTGTACATCACGTCGCGGCGATTGATGCCGAAGCCGGCGGCGACAAACTTGTCTTCCAGCCCGCGCGCATGAACCAGCACCACGTCGACATCGCCGGTCTCGCCCAGTTTCAGAGCCTTGCCCGTGCCCACCGCGATCACGTCGACCTTGCATCCGCACTCTTTTTCAAAGGGCGGCAACAGGACGGTCAACAGTCCCGAGTTCTCGGTCGAGGTTGTCGTGGACATCTTCAGATGATCCTCCGCCGTGGCAAAGGAACAGAGGGACGCAACCGCCAGCGCGGCCAGTGCGAGTTTCAACTTCATGGAGCACCTCAACGAATTGAATTTCAGGGAATAGCCTTTCAGTTGCCAATCTTGTTCGTGGGTTGCCAATCTTTTTCGCGCTTAACTTCAGACCAAGCCCGTGCCGGAATTATCTCACGGCCTGTCAAACTGTACTGTCGTTTAAACGATACTGTTCTCAAATTGTGCCATGCACAAACTGCACGCCGCGTAAACCGGACTGCCGCTCAAACTGCACCGCGGCTCAAAAGACCTTGCGGCTTCAGAGCTATCTGTGCAGAACGCGCGAGCCGGTGATGCTCGCTCCGTTAAAACACGTTGCCAATTCTAGCAGGTTTAGAGGAGATTAGCGGTTCTCTTTTTCGCTTTTCCATCGCCCGATGCGGCGATCAGCTTCCGTTGCACTTCGCGCCTCCGGCAGCGTTCGCAGAGCCCGAGCAGTTGGCGGGTTTCTTCTTTGATGCAGTCGAAGGCCGTGCGCAGCAACTCCTCGCTGGCCAGCCGCACCGGCTTTCCGCACACGGGGCAGGAACTCAGCTCGGTCAGCCGTTCCGCATCATCACCGGCATGAATTTCTTCATTAGCCAAGTTGCAGCTCGCGCAGCCGCTCCTGGGTGGGCATGCCGTCCTCATCCCATCCGCGCAGCTTGTAATACGCGGTGAGCATCTCCGGTACATGGCTGATCTGCCCCTTGGCGGGGCCGCTGCTGATCGGGCTGGTAGTGAAGCGCGAGGGCAACTGGTCGTCCTTGCTGGTGAATCCCGCCTGCAGGTTGAAGAGCCTCTCCAGATTCCAGATCCGCTCGCCGGCCTTGACGTATTCCTCCGTCGAGTAAGTGACCCCGGTAAGCGCGGTCAGCAGCGCCGCGTAGTTTTCCCCACCCCGGCCCGAGGTCCCGAAGATGCACCCGCCGGAGGCGTCGATGGCCGCCGTCAGATCCTGGAATAGCTTCACCCAGAAGGGTTTGTCGGCCGTGGCGTGAGGATCGCGGCTATCCCCGAAGCCCAGCACTTCTACCGCCACCGTGTAGCCCTTGGTGTGGCATCCGCCGCGGTTGCAGGTGGCGTACTCCAGGCCGATGCCCTGAATGCCGCGCGGATCGTAGGGCGGAATCTCCTGCTTCTTCACGGTCATCGAAAACTCCGGATGCCCGTAGGAGTTGGCGAAGCGATAGGAGCCCACCGCGAGCTTGTTGCCAAAGCCATCGCGCAGCCCGATCTTCCGCGTCAGATCGACCATTACCGCGGAGTTGCCGAAGCTCAGGTCTAGGCCGTCTGTGTCCTTCACCGTGATAATGCCCGCCTCGAACATCTCCATCGCGCAGGCCACGGTCGCCCCCAGCGAGATCGGGTCCATGCCCATCTCGTCGCAAATCTGATTGCTCTGAATCATGGCGGCAGTGTTATCGATGCCGTGATCGAAGGCGCCACGATCGAAGGCAACTGACAGGCCCTCCTCCTGCGCCTGCTCCGCGATTTGGCTCGCATAGCCGGGATTCTTGACCTTGCTGATGCGTCCGCACCTCATTACGCAGGAGTAGCAGCCCCTGGGACGAGCCGGGCTACTGGGCGATGCGGAGAGGTGATCGCCCTTGCCGGCGGCAGGAATATAGCTCTGCTGGAAGTTATTCGCGGCCAGCGAGCCGAGCTCATTGAGAGTGTCGAGCGGAACATCGACGCCGTACGCCTTCAGCCCCGCGCCCCCGGCCGAATTTCTGTTTCCCGTCTCGCGCGCCTCCAAAATAGCCTCCCGGAAGGCCCTGGGATGCGCCACTTTGATCGGTTTGGTTCCGTATACCGCGATGGCCTTGAGGTTCTTCGAGCCCATGACCGCGCCCACCCCCGACCGGCCCGCCGCAGAGTGCACGTCGTTCATGATCGACGCAAACAGAACCCGTTTTTCGCCGGCCGGCCCGATGCAGGCCACCCGGGCGTCGAGATCGGTCTCGGCCTGGATCATCTCCGTCGTCTCGGGAACCCATTTGCCCCACAGATGCGCGGCCTTGCGGATTTCCACCACATCGTCCTTGATCCACAGGTAAACCGGCTCCGGAGCCTTGCCCTCGACGATCAGCGCGTCGTAGCCGGCGTAGCGCAACTCCGGCCCGAAGAGGCCGCTCGCGTTCGATCCGGCGATGGCGTCCGTCAGCGGCCCTTTGGTGACCACATGATAGCGTCCGCCCGAGGGCGCGAGGGTGCCCGAGAAGGGGCCCGGCGCGAAGACAATTTTATTGTCCGGGGAAAGCGGGTCAACCCGCGCGTCCACTTCGTCGATATAGAGCTTGTCGCCCAGTCCGCGCGCCCCGATATAGAGCACCGCGTCCTTCAGATTGGTGGGCTGCGTCGAGACAGTTCCGGTCGAGAGATTGACGCGCAGAATCGTGCCGCTCCATCCGTTCATGGCCGCGCTCCCTCGAAAGCCGACTTGAACTTGGCGGCGAAGGCTCTTCTTCGCGTGCGGGTGGAGATGTTTTCCTCAATGAATTCAATGGCTTGGGTAGGGCAGAACAGCGCGCAGGCCGGTTCCCCGCCACAGGTATCGCACTTCAGGATCGACTCGGTTACGCTGTCATAGACCGCGCTGCCAAACGGGCAGGCCATAGTGCACATACGGCAGCCCATGCATTTGGCGCGCGCATACTCGACCAGCGTGCTGCCCTGGGCGCGATAAAGAGCTCCGGTCGGGCAGACCTTCATGCACGGGGCCGCGTCGCACTGCTGGCACATCATCGGAACCGAGTAGCCCTCCCGCTCGGAGGTGAAAACGTGCACTCTGGCCGCGGCGGGGCGAAACTGATTTTCGTGGCTGAAGCTGCAAGCCATGCGGCAGTTCTGACACCCGGTGCAGCGCTCCGGATGAATCATAAAAACCTTGGCCATAACTTCTCCACTTCGGCGCTGCAAGCTGCCTTGATCGCACCCCGGCAGGCGACGAAGATGGCGTCAAGGGCTGGACCGGCATTCTCTATTCCCCGCCATGATCGCCTGGAGCATGACCGTCTGGAGCAGGGCTTCGCCGCGCGCGCGACTTATTATGATGCACGAACCGTGCCAAATTCGCAATAGTGCGGCTTTTTATTTGCCGGCGCAGGCAGCAAAGGCTTTGCCAGCCCTATTCCGGTGTCGAGCGGAGGGCGGATTCCGTCAGGATTGCCGATTTTTATGAATTTATCATTTTTTATCAAAGGGTTAACGGCTAGACGGATTTCAGAATCGGCCCTATGCGTTTGTTTGCTCAATCGGGAGTTGCAAGATGGAACATTTGTCTCAAAATGTAACACTTCTGCGCGTGCTGTCTGACTCTGCGCCGCCCCGCGATCCAGCAGAGTAAAACTTGCGTTTTGTAAGAGTTGAGTTGTACACTCGTGCTGTCAGAAAGCGTATGGGGCGAAGTTTCGACGGGGAGATGCAATGCAACAAAATCCCTCGCTGCGGAGCAGAGCTGGGGCGGTCAAATTGCTCGCATAACAGTCAGGGCGCAGGGTTTTGTCTATGGGCGTTACGGATATTCATGGTCGTCGCATTAATTACCTCCGGCTTTCGGTCACCCACCGATGCAACCTTCGCTGCCAATACTGCATGCCCGCCGAGGGCGTTCACAAGTTACAGCACAGCGAGATACTAACCTATGAGGAACTGCACCGCATCGCGCGGCTGGCAGTCTCGCTGGGCATTGAAAAGATCAGAATTACCGGCGGAGAACCACTGATCCGAAAGGATTTAGTGGGTTTTTTGGCGGAGTTGGCCGCCATCGATGGCCTCAAAGAGCTTGTACTTACTACCAATGGCTTTTTTTTGCGGAAGCTTGCGCCGGAACTGCGCCGCGCGGGCGTTCACAGGATCAACGTCAGCCTCGATTCGCTGAAGCCGGAAACCTTTGCCAGCATCACCCGCGGGGGCCACCTTGCCAAAGTCCTCGATGGAATCGAGGCCGCCGAAGAGGCCGGCTTTCCACCGGCGAAGATCAACGTGGTAGTGGTGCGTGGAACCAACGACGGTGAACTGCTGGACTTCGCGGCTCTGACGGTGCGCCGGCCTCATCAGGTCAGGTTCATCGAATATATGCCCACCAGCCTCGTGCCGGACTGGTCCTCGGCATTCGTCTCCGGGCAGGAGATCTTCGAGCGCATCAGCCAGGTCTATCCGCTGGAGCCATTGGAGAGCGCCCAATCGGCTGGTCCCGCCAGACTCTGCAGAATTCCCGGCGGGAAGGGAACGCTCGGCATCATCACGCCGGTTTCGTCGCACTTCTGCGAATCCTGCAACCGCGTTCGCGTCACCGCGACGGGAACCATCAAGGGCTGCCTCTTTGATAATAGCGAGACCGATCTGAAGCCTTACCTGGAGGGCAGCGACAGCCAGTTGAAGGCTGTTTTGAAGCGAGTGATCGTGAGCAAACCCGCCCGGCACCATCTGCGCGAGCCCGGATCGGCGATCACGCCATTTTCGATGGCTCAAATCGGCGGCTGATGGATGCAACACGACGACGAATTCCCCGAGGTGCGCAGTTGATCTCCGATGGACCACCTCCTGCGCGTCGCGACGTTCGGCTGGAGGGCTTCAATAGCCGTTCATCGTTCGACGAAGCGCTCCGCTGGATCGACGGCCATTCCCAACCCCTGAATGCGGAAGAGGTTTCTGTTGCCGCAGCCGCTGGACGCGTTCTGGCCAGAACCTTTCTGGCTCCCGCCGATCAGCCGCCAGCCGACACCGCCGAAATGGACGGCTATGCGCTGCGATCCGCCGAGACGATCGGCGCGGGCGGCTACAATCCCCTCCCATTTCGCCTTCAGCAGGACCGGCGTCAATTGAACCCCGCTTCGGTGCTGCTGATCTCTTCCGGCGCTCCCATGCCGCTGGGCGCGGACGCCATCGCCTCCTTTGGGCTGGTGCGTTCCGACGCTGCGGCGATCGAGGTGATCGAGCCGGTTACCCGTGGCGCGGGCGTGAATTTCAAGGGGCAGGAGGTGAAGGCGGGCGCCGCGCTGATTGACGGCTCCCGCCCGCTGCGGCCGACCGACCTCGGCTTGCTCGCTTCCTTTGGCGTTACCGCAGTGAAGGCCATTCGACGCCCCCTGGTTCGGCTCATTCTCACCGGATGCAAGTCTCTCTCCGGCGGCAGCTCAGGCGACGCCAACGGCCCCATGCTGCGCGCACTGATCGCCCGCGACGGGGGCCTGATCGAGCCGGAGGCGGAACAGCTCCCAGAGCAGCCTGCCCGGTCCGCAACCCCGGAAGACTCCGTCCAGTCCGTCCAATCCGCCCTGGCCGCGTTGATGGCCAAGCCAGGAGCGGATCTTATTCTGGTCTGCGGACTTACCGGCACTGGCCCAGATGACGTGACTCCGCTGGCACTGGACGCGGCGGGCAGCCTCGACGTTCATGGAATCGCTCTGCACCCCGGCGGCTCTGCAGGAATGGGGAGGGTGGGCGAGACCCCGGTGATTCTGCTTCCCGGCAGCCCCTTGCATTGCCTCTGCGCCTACGATCTACTGGTTGGCCGCCTGATTCGCCGGTTGGGGGGGCGCGCTTCCCGGCTTCCCTATGCTCTTCGTCAGGCAGCGGTTGGGCGCAAAATCGTCTCCTCGATCGGCAACTTTGAACTCGCGCAGGTGCGATTGGTCTCTGGCGAGGCCGTGCCGCTGGGCTCGGCCGGATCGGGCGGCTTGGCGGCCGCTGCCCGCGCGGAGGGCTTCGTCCTGATTCCCGCTCCGCTGGAGGGCTACCGGCCGGGGACGCCGGTCTCCGTCTACATCTACGACCAGGCTGATACTCTGGAAGGCAGGGACCTATGACAGCACGGCGCTCAAATTCGGAGCTGCTGCGCGCCGCGCAGCAACAGCAATTTCTCGAAGTGATCGGGCGCGACGAGGCCGAGGCGAAGTTCCGGCAGTGCCTTGATTTGAAGCCGCTGGGAGAAGAACTGGTTCACCTGGCCCACGCCCTGGGGCGCGTTCTTTCGCGCGACGTGGTGGCCGGTGTGGACGTTCCCGGCTTCGATCGCTCGCGGGTCGATGGCTTTGCCGTGCGTTCGGTCGACACCAACGGAGCCTCCGTCGATGCTCCGCGCACCTTGCGGCTCAATTCCGAGATTCTTACGCCCGGCGTTCTGCCCCAGGCGGAGGTTCTGGAGGGAACCGCAACCATCGTCGCCACCGGCGGCATGATCCCGCGCGGCGCCGACGCCGTGGTGATGGTCGAGCAGACGGAGGCGCGCGAACAAGACGGCCAGGTTCTCGCCGACATCTACCGAACCGTTGCGCCGGGCGCATTCATCGCCGCCGCGGGCAGCGACATCGCCCAGGGTGAGACCATTCTGCGCGCGGGCCAGATCGTCACCTCGCGGGAGATCGGCTCTCTGGCAGCCATCGGTCTCGCTCAGATTCACGCCTGGCGCAAACCCAAGGTGGCCATTTTTTCGACCGGCGACGAGCTCGTGGCTCCCGGTGAACCGCGCCCCCTGGGCGGCGTCTACGACTCCAACAGCGCCATTTTTGCCGCCGCGGTCGCAGAGGCCGGGGGCGAGCCGGTGCAGTTGGGCCGGGCGCGCGACGTCGAGGGTGAAATTGCCGCGCTGCTCGCTCAGGGTCTGAACTACGACCTGGTGCTGCTCTCGGGAGGAACCTCGAAGGGCGCGGGCGATCTGGCCTATCACGCCGTCAGCAAGCTCGCGAACCCCGGCATTGTGGTTCATGGCGTGGCGCTCAAGCCGGGCAAGCCGATCTGCCTGGCGGTGACCGATAAAAAGCCGGTCGTGATTCTGCCCGGATTCCCGACCTCGGCGATCTTCACCTTCCATGAATTTGTTGCGCCGGTGATCCGCGCCTTTGCCGGACTGCCTCCTGAACGCCCCGAGTCGGTGAAGGCCCGGGTGGCCGCGCGCACGGCTTCGGACCGGGGCCGCACGGAGTTTGTGATGACCTCGCTGCTGCGCGGGCTGGAAGGGAATCTGGTTGCCTACCCGACGAACAAGGGCTCGGGGGCGGTCACCGCCTTTGGCCAGGCCGACGGCTTCTTCATCATCGACGCGCAGTCGGAGACCGTTCCCGAGGGCGCCGAGGTCGAGGTCACGCTGATCGGCGCGCACCACAAATTGGCGGATTTGGTGATCGTGGGCAGCCACTGCGTCGGCCTCGACCTGCTCGCCGGCCGCGTGATGAGCGAGGGCTTCTCCGTCCGGGCGCTCAACGTGGGCAGCAACGGCGGACTGACCGCAGCCAAGCGCGGCGAGTGCGACATCGCCGGAATGCACCTGATGGACCCGGCCACGGGCGAGTACAACCGCCTTTTTCTCACCGATGATCTGGTGCTCGTGCCGGGCTACATGCGCCTGCAGGGGATTGTTTTCCGCCCCGGCGACGCGCGTTATGAAGGCCGTACGGCGGAAGAAGCCGCCGCGGTGGCCGTGGCCGACCCCGCCTGCCTGCTGCGGAACCGCAATGCTGGAGCGGGGACGCGCATCCTCATCGACCGGCTGCTGAAGGGCTCGCAGCCGCCCGGATACGCCAACCAGGCCAAGACCCACAATGCCGTGGCTGCCGCCGTCGCCCAGGGACGGGCGGATTGGGGCGTGGCGATCGAGACCGTGGCGCGGCAGTACAGGCTCGGATTCCTGCCCTTGCAGATGGAGCACTACGATTTCATGATTCCCAAGAAGCGGGCCGAGCGCCCTCCGGTGAGAAGATTCGTAGCGTTGCTCGCCGAGCCAGAGGTCCGCGAGCAGCTCAGCCAGCTTGGATTCGAATTGAAGAAGATTTGAGCGGTTCCGCGGTTACGAGAACTGGGTGCCCCAGCTCCCGCTTTTGGGAGCTGGGAGATTACGAATGCACACGGTCGCAGTAGTAGCGCCGTTATAACTTCACGGGCAGGCTGGAAGCGCAGAGCGCGGCCCACTCAGCGCGGCAGGAGATAATGGTTCTACCGATGAATGACGACGAAGAGAGTCTGGAGGAGAATTCCTCCACGCCGAGTTGCTCCACTGCCAGGCGGCGCACTATCCCCTATGCGCGCGTCTGGAATATCGCCTTCCGCACCTTTCACCTGGTTTTTATCAGCATTCTAGTCGGTGGGCACGCCTTTGGTGCCTCCGCCGATCAACTGCGCCCTCTGCTCTATGGCGCCATTGTCACCGGAGTGGGAATGGCCTTCATCGACGGCTACCCCACGCTGGAGTTTCTCCACATGGGATGGGGAGTGATGTTGATCGTCAAGCTCTCCCTGCTCTGCCTTGTTCCGTTTATGTGGAGCCACCGGCTCCCCATCCTGATTGCCGTGGTCATCATCGGGTCGGTCGGGTCGCATATGCCGAGGAAATTCCGGCATTATTCCATCATTTACGGGCCAGAGAAGAGAGAAACCGCCTGAACTGCGGAAATTAACCGCTCGAAACCACAAGAATCATCCGCCAGGAACCACCAAAGCCGGCCGTTTTCAAGAAATTAGCGCCCTGCCGTGACCGGTTCCGCCGCGTCCACCTGCGCCCCTGCCTCCGGTGTCGCGGTGTCGCCGATTCCGTATTCCTTCATCTTTCGATAGAGCGTGTTGCGGCTGATTCCCAGCGAAATGGCGGCCTTGTGAATCTTGCCTCCGTAGGAGGCAACCGCTTTGCAGATCATCTCTCTCTCCAGATCGGCCAGATTCCGCACCGGAGTCCCTTCCGGCGATGAAGCTCCCGCCGGCTCCGCATCCAGATCGCCCAGGTTGAAGTAAGCCGCGCGCAACAGCAAATCGTCGTCGGCCAGATTGATTGCGCGCTCGATCACATTCTCCAGTTCGCGCACATTGCCCGGCCAGGAATAGGCTTTGAATCTCTCCAGCACGCCATCCTCAAACTGTTTGGGCTCGATCTTCAAACGCAGCGAGATTTTCTCCACCAGGTGCTGCGTCAACTGCGGTATGTCCTCCCGCCGTTCGCGCAGGGGCGGAATGCGCAGGCTGAGAACATTCAGCCGATAGTAGAGGTCCTGGCGGAAGCGGCCGTCCTTTACCTCCAGCTTCAGGTTTTTCAGCGTTGCGGCGATGATGCGAATGTCGACCTGGCGCTCGATTGCGGTGCCGATGCGGGCCACTCTGCGCTCCTGTATGACCCGCAGCAGCTTCATCTGCGCGCTCAGCGGCATGTCGCCGATCTCATCCAGAAACAGCGTTCCGCCGTCGGCCATCTCGAACTTGCCCGCCTGCCCGCCCCGTTTGGCTCCGGTAAACGAGCCCTCCTCGTAGCCGAAGAGCTCGCTTTCGATCAGCGACTCCGGCAGGGCCGCGCAGTTGACCGCGATGAACGGCCCTCCGCTCCTCTGTCCGCCGTTGTGAACGGCCTGCGCAATCAATTCCTTGCCCGTGCCGCTCTCGCCTTCCAGCAGGATTGTCGAGGAGCTGCCCGCCGCCAGCATCGCCTGCCGCTTCAACTCGTTCATGGCCGCACTCTGGCCCACAATATCGTCGAAGGTGTTGCGGCGCGCGGGAAGGGAATGCTGCTTGGCCGCTGTCCTCCAGCGGTCGATCTCGTGGAAGAGGGCGACCGCGCCGATCACCGACCCATTGTCGTCGCGCAGCAGCGAAGCCGAGCTGCGAAGCTTCTTCCCCGAGCGGTTGCAGACAATTTCCTTCTCCTCGTAACCGGCGCCGTCGTTCAGCAGCTGGAGCATGGGAATCTGGCAATCGGTCAACTGGGTGACGTGCCTCCCTCTGACCGCCTTGGGGTCCACGCTAAAAATCCCCGCTCCCCTGGCGTTGAGTTCGGTGATAATCCCCCGGTGATCGACCGAGATCAGCCCATCCGACATATGATCGAGCAGAATCTTCGAGTAGCGGTAGGCGGTGCGGAGCTGGTCGGTAACATACTGAAGGCGCAGTTGATTCTCGATGGCCCCGGCCGCGGCCACCACCATTCCCAGGGTGTGCACATTGGAGGCGCGGTAATCGCCGCTCAGGTCGAGCACACCGGCCATCTGGCCTTCGGCGGAAAAAATCGGCGCGGCGGAGCAGACCAGGAAGTGGTTGGTCTGGCAGTAGTGCTCGGAGGCGAAGACCTGCACCGGCTTGCGCTCGAAGATGGCGGTGCCGATGGCGTTGGTGCCCTTCGACGGCTCACTCCAGTTTCCGCCCGGACACAACTGATTCTCGCTGGTGCGGGAGGTGACCTCGGGGTCGCCGATGACGTCGAGAAGGTAGCCGGTTTCGTCGCTCAGCACAATCTGGAATCCGGTGCCTTTGACGAACTCGTAGAGCCGTTCCATCACCGGCCGGGCGATCTTGACGAGGGAACGGTGCTGATGCAGCCGCTCTTTGAGTTCGCTGCGGTCAATCTCGCTGTCGGCCGTGCGCAAGGGATCGACGTTCAGGTTCTGGCAACGCTGCCAGGAACTGGCAATCTCAGGGCTCAGGTGGCGGACGTCAAGCGACGCGCCCGCAGTGTACTGCTGCCATGCGCTCTGAACAACGAGATTATTCTTCGGCGTAAGCACACATCCTAACCTGAGCGGATTATACTACCAACTCAGATTCGAGATAGTGTGATTCAAATCACGCGTCCTGGATGCACCCGGCCGCGCTTCAGGCGCCCACAAACCGGGCATACAGGCTGCGAGCAATACCTATGTCGGTGGTTCCCTTGATGATGGCCCGGCCGTCGGGGAAGATCGTCATCTCGTAGGGCTCGCGCCAGAAACGCAGCGCGAATTCATTCCGGCGGACCGCGCCGTGCGCCGCCAGCCGTTGCTCAAGCCCGGCCAGGTCGATCACCTTGCTCTTTTCGTGAATCTGCACGGAATTTCTGCCGCAGAGCGAGATGTGCGGCCGGTTTTCCCCGGAAAGGTGCGGAAATTCCCGCTGCTGGCAGCACCGGCAATCCTCCCTGGGGGTGGCGGCGGGAATCTCGGCGTGATCGTTCCACCAGAGATCCTGGGTGAGCAGGGTGCGCCGCATCAGATCCTTCGATCCAACGAAGAACTTCAGGGCCTCGGCGGCAGCATTGGCGGCAATGAAGGTGACCGCCGCGTTCAGAATGCCGGCGGTGTCGCAGGTCTCGCCCGCGCCACGCTGCGATTCGGGGAACATGCAGGCCACGCAGGCCGTCTCGCCCGGCAGGATGTTCATCGTCACGCCCACGCTGCCGATGGCCGCGGTATAAATCCAGGGAATGCCCTTCGAAATGGCGTAGTCGTTGATCAGGTAGCGGGTCTCGAAGTTGTCGGTCCCATCCATGATCAGCGCGCAGTCGCCCAGCAGCTTCTCCACATTGCCGGGCGTCAGATCCTCGATCTGCGGCTCGATCGTCACCTGGGAGTTGCACTGCGAAAGCCTTCGGGCCGCCGCCGCCGCCTTGGGAAGAAACTGGGCCGCGTCGGCCTCGTCGAAGAGCGTCTGCCGCTGCAGATTGCTGGGCTCGATGTAATCCCGGTCGATGATGCGCAGAAATCCCACCCCGGCGCGCGCCAGCAGGGAGGCGATGGCCGATCCGGTGGCCCCGCAGCCGGCGATGGCCACGCGCGCATCCGCGAGCTTGCGCTGACCCTCGGCCCCGATGCCGCGAAAGAGAATCTGGCGCGAGTAATAATCGTTGAAAGAGACTTCCGGCATGGGCTATCCTCCTCCGACTACCGGGAAGATGCCGAGATTGGCGCCCTCATGAAGTTCCTGATCCGAGGTTGCGTACTTGAAATCGACAAAGAGCGTGCCGACCAGTGACTCCTCGATCTTCAGATCATCGAGCACATTTTTGATGGTCGTGCCCGGCGGATAATCCCGCATCTGCTCGTTGAATCTGTCGTTGCGAAAGGTAGCGTAAAGTCTGACTTGAACCTGCATAGGTGAATTCCGCGCTCTGGCTCATTTTACATGACGCTGCAATGAAAAAACCTGGGCCGCGCGGGAAAAAATCTCCGTTGCGGCCCAGGTGTCAGGGGTGGTTAGAAGTTCCAGTAGCTGTCGATCTCTTCGGGGGTGAAATCCCAAACAGCGTTGTGCGGAGCAACCGGCTCGTACTCGAAGAACTCGGGCAGTCTGTCGTCCTTGTTCGTCATGCCGGCAGCCAAATTGAACTTATGCTCGGTCGTGAGCACATACTTGCCCAAGCCGACCACATCGTCGCCGGTCAAAGCAATGCCGTAACGCGCATTGATCAGATCAAGCAGCGACTGGAAGCACTCCGCGCTATCCAGTACCGGGAAGGCGACGAAGATGCACATGCCGGTCGAATCAACCGAGGCGGTGGCAATCTGCAGGTTGCGCGACAGATCGATCTGTCCGTCCTTCTTCAACGGGTCGACGTGTCCGCCCACGCCCAGGATGTTGGTGGCGATGGTATAGCCGGAGGTGTGGTCGGCGCCCATCGTCGAGGTTGCATAGGTGATGCCGATGCCCTTGACCGAGCGCGGATCATAGGCCGGAATGGCCTGGTGCTTGACCACCGGAACGCGGGTCAGGCCATAGGCTTTGCCAACTGCCTCGGTGCCGGCGCCCAGAAGGCGGCCAAATGGAGTTCCCTTGGCGATTTCCTCCTTGAGAACGCGGAGAACTTCAGCTCCATCTCCCCAGGGAATGGCGCCTCCCTCCATGGCTACGGCGAACATGACCGAGGTCTCGATCGAATCCACACCAAGATCGTCCATGATGTGGTCGGCTTCGGCGATCTGATCCAGATTCGCGATGCCGGAGTCGGCGCCGAGGGCCCAGACCGTCTCGTACTCAAGGCCGGAGGCCAGGTACTTGCCTTCCGCGTCGTTGTAAATCTGCGAGCACTGAATGACGCAGCCGGGATGGCAAGCGTGTGACGGGTTTCCGCCGCGCTTGACGATGGTGTCGTGCATCGTTTCGCCGGAGAAAGCATCGTGTTCCTTGCACTGTCCCGCGGTGAAGTTGTGCGTCGGCAGGCCGCCGGCTTCGTTCAGGATGTTGATCAGGATGTTGGTGCCGTAGGTCTTCAGCGCCGAACCGCTCACGCCATGAGCCATCAGGGCATCGGCCCAGGCCTTGCCAGCGGCCTTGAACTTCTCCGGGTCGGCAATCGGCATGCCGGTCGCGCCGCTGGCGTCAACGGCAATGAACTTCAGCTTCTTGGAGCCCATCACCGCACCCAAACCACCGCGTCCAATGCTGCGGATATGGCTGTCAGGATCCTTGACGGAGATGTTCGCGGTCAGCATCTTCATCTCGCCGGCGGGCCCGCAAACGACCACGCCAACTCTCTTGTTGACGCGCTCATTCAGAATCTGGACCGACTCGTAGTTGCCCTTGCCGAGGGTCTCGGTCTCTTCCTCGATCCGCAGGCCTTCCTGGTTGAGGTAGAGTCCGTGCCACTTGCCGTCGGTCGGATGGCCTTCAATGATCAGCGCCTTGACGCCCAGCTTGGCCAGCATCTGCCCGGCCGTGCCGCCGACATTGCTCTCCTTGATGCCGCCGGTCAAGGGGCTCTTGGCGCCCGCCGAAAGCCGCCCGGAATCCGCGGCGACCGTTCCGGTCAGCAAGCCGGGGCAAAACACCAGCTTGTTATTCGGTCCTAGCGGGTGACAGGTTGGAGGTACTTCCGCCGCCACAATCGTCGAGGTCAATGCCCGTCCGCCGAGGCCAGCCCACGCTGCCGGAACTGGCTCGCTCTTGACGCTCAGGTCCGACAGGTTTACACGCCAAATCTTATCCATTTCCATAGTGTCTCCTTGATGCAGTTGCAACCCGGTCAATCCGCAGAGGAAGTGCTTTCTCTCGAAATTGCCGGCCGTGCAACGGTGAAAACTGCGAAACAGAAGTAACGCTGACTCTCGCCATCCAGAATGTTGCTGCATCGCGAGAGAAGCAAGTAGAATGCCCGGCGAGAACTCATAACCGACTTACATGAGCGATGAAGCTTTGCACCCTGAACTGTTTCCGGCGCCGGAAATGCCCCTCGCTGCCTCGCGAGGTTTCTCCAGCCGGGACTCTGTGGCGCCCGCCGTCCTCTCTGCTGCACGAATCGTGCCAAAGCCACAGCCTTCCGAGTTCTCTCGTTGCCGGATCTGCGAAAATAGCGCCCCGCGACTCAATTTATGGGCAAGTAGTAGGCTAAACGCTCCAAAATGAAGCAATTTACTGTTTTGCGCCTGCCCGGCGAGCTGCTTCCTTGCTGAATGCGCCTCACTCAAAGAGGATTTTCGTCCAGTTTGATTCAAAACATCTGTCACGAAATGGAGCGACTGTCACGAATCGTGACAAATATTTTGAGCGAGATTTGCCCGCACTGATAGCCACGCGATCCGGCAAAATCAAGCGGCTGCACCCCAGTTCTCCGCAACGGAGAAGCCGGAGACCAGTTTGATGAGATTAAAGTCTGTTTTTTGCTGCTGTTAGGCCGCTGCACTCAGCCCCGGAGCAGGTGCGCAGAGATTTTCCAAAGGAGAATGCGCTGCCGGTGAACGCAAATGGGACGGCGGAGGCTTTATGGCAGGCTAATTGCTACTACAAGAACGGCCGCCAGTTCTTATATTCGCGCGGAGTTGGCTGGCTGTGGTGGGTTGCACACGAAAGTTTCCATGGCGATCGTGTGCAGCCCACATTTAACCGAAGCGTTTGCGCGGAGTTGCAATCCTTTAATTATGCACCCAGCGCACCACAGCCCGCCATGGGTTCCCGCTTCTACCAATTTCAGGTTCTTCCGGACCCCGCTGCTGGAGCTGGGCTCGCCGTGGCTGGGCGCGAGTCAACAGCCAGATGGCTCTGATGGCCGCCTGGATTCACTGTCCTGGATTCGCGGTTCAGGCCAGGCAAGCCGCAGTGAGGGCGAAAAATGACGGATGAGTCCCCGGAGAGCATCACCCGCAAGGTGATCGAGTCGTGCGCCAGTTGCGGCTACTGCCGCGACATCGTCGACGATATGCCCTGCCTGTTCTTTCATCGGCTCTATCAGCTTTACGACAAGGAACATGAGGGAAATGAGCCGATCACGCCGCGGGATCTGCGGCTGCTCGTCGATCTGTGCAATATGTGCGGGCTGTGCCCCTGTCCTGGGGAGCGCGCCAACATCCGGCGGGCAAAGGACGGATTCGTGGCGCGGGAGGGGCTGAAGCCCAGCCTGCGCGTGCTCGAGGACGTGCAACTGGTGGGAAGGATCTGCGGCGCCTTTCCGCAACTGGCCAACCGGTTTCTGGAAAATAAAACCGCCTTCGGGTTCTTCAAGCGGCTGACGGGGATTCATCCCGCCCGCAAGTTTCCCGCCATACCCTCGGAAGGCTTTTCGGCCTGGGTGAAAGAACGCGGACTCGACCGGAAGCGGGAGGCCTCCGGCAGGAAGGTAGCCTACTTCGCCGGCTGCACGGCGCGGTACTACTTCCCGGAGGTGGCTAGGGCCGCGGTCGAGGTGATGGAACAGAATGGAATCAACGTCTACCTTCCCGAGCAGAAGTGCTGCGGAATGCCCAGCCTGCTGGAGGGAGACCGTAAGTTCACCTTCAAGCAGGCCGCGTTCAATCTGGAAAAACTCAGCGAGGCCATCGACGAGGGCTACGATATCGTCTGCTCCTGCCCCACCTGCAGCTACATGCTGAAGGACATGTTCAGCGACGGCGCTTACTTTTCCGACGACTTTCGCGCCATGGTGAAAAAGCTCCAGGCTGAATACGGCGGCGACGTGCTCAAAATCCCCATCGGGCGCATCGAGGCGCAGTTGAACGAAGGGTTTCATGCCCCTCCCTCAGAGCATCCTTTAGATCCAGACCGGCCCTCCACGCCGCTCCGGATGGTCTCCCATGGCCTGCGCCCCTTTTTGCCGCTGAGAATGATTGTCGAGGGGCTGCTCCGGGATCAGAGCTACTTCGCCCCGCTCAACGGGCTCAAGCGGATCAAGGTCGCCAGCCATACCTTCGACCTGGGAGAGTACCTGACGCGGCTGCACCGCGACGGCCAACTGAACCTGAAGCTGGGGCCGGTGACCGGCCGCATGGCCTACTACGCCCCCTGCCACCTGAAGCAGCAGAAGATGGGACAGCCCTGGGCGGAGCTGCTCGGCCTGGTGCCGCAGAGTTCGGTCGAGGCGGTCGGCGGAACCTACGATTGCTGCGGAATCTCGGGCATCATGGGCCTTAAGAGGGGCTTCCACCACGCCTCGCTGGCCATGGGGCGGCCGCTCATGGACAAGATCGTCAAGATTGATCCCGAGAAGCTGCTGTGCGACTGCCTGAGCTGCCGCATCCAGTTCAACCAGGCGCTGCCCTATAAAGTTCTTCACCCGGTGGAGATTCTGAACGAATCGTACGGTAACTACCGGGACCTATAATACTGATCCAGAACGGAATGAGGCGGCGAGTTCCACCCCGGCCGCGATGAAACCGCGGCGTTTGCAGAGTGGAGTATGGTGGAATCCCAGGTCCCAAAAGCGGGACCTGGGGCACCCGCATCTGCCGGAATGCAAATGGTAGTGAAAAACCTCCCTCGGGGGCTAAAGCCCGTACCCTTCACAGGAAATCGAATTTTAGGCAGGTTCCAAGATTGATCTGGAGCATTGGGAACGAAGCCGCGCCAGAGCGGCAAAAGCCGGGTCCGGTTCCGCTTGGTGATTTGCATCACAGTCTGTTGTCTGTTTCAACAGTAAGGTGAAGAGCAAATGTACCTGCTCTGGCTCCGAGTTGCGGCGATTCTCTATGCGGCGGCCTCTGTCGCCGTCTTTCCGGCCGTGCTCCACGGACTGACGCGCTGGCGCCGGAGTTGCGTCCACCTGGCCGGCATGGCCTTCTTCTTCCACTTTGTATCGTGCGTCGAAATGCTGGTCCAGGCCCATCGCTGGATGCCGGTGGGAGTGCGCGAGGTGGAGTCGCTGCTGGGCTTCGCCGTGGCCGGAGTGTTCTTCCTGGTCTGGTCGTTTTACGATGCCATCTCGCTGGGAATCTTCGCTTTACCGATTACATTTTTCGTGATTTTCGTGCCCTCGCTGGGCCCGGACCGCTATACCTTCCCTTCGGCTGGAGTGCGCATCGGCTGGCTGGTGGCCCACATCGCGGCCTTGCTGGCGGCCTATGTGGCGCTTTGCTTCAGCCTGCTGGCCTCGGTGCTTTACCTCGTCCAGGAGCGCCGCCTGAAGAGCAAGCGCAGGCCCGGCGAGAAGCTCTGGCGGCTGCCGCTGGGTTGGCAGCCGCCGCTCGACTGGCTGCCGCCGCTCGACACCCTGGAGCGCATCGCCCACGCGACCTTGGAATTCGGCTTTCCCTGCATGACCGTCGGCCTGGTCATCGGTTCGGTTCTGGCGCAGGAGACCGCCCTCGGCGCGGCTTACTTCCGCGACCCCAAGGTCATCGCCTCGTTTGTCTTGTGGATCGTCTACGTCATCCTGCTTTTTGTCCGTCGCCGGGCCGGCCTGCGCGGCCGCCGGGCCGCTTATCTGGCTGGCGCGGTTTTTCTGGTGATGCTCGCCGTGCTGGCGGCCAACGTCTTCAGCCAGGTGCACAGGTACGGTCCGCGATGAACCTGGTTCTCATTGGCGTGAACCACAAGACTGCGCCCATCGCGCTGCGGGAGCGGATCGCGATCTCGCGCGAAGACCTGCCGGAGACCACGCGCGCCTTGGCCGCCGTGCCGGGCGTGACCGAGTGCATGATCGTCTCCACCTGCAACCGCGTGGAGATTTTGGCCGCCGTGGAAGAGCAGGGGGGAGTGGAACGGCAGGCGGCAAAGGAGTCGCCCACGGCCGGGCTGACCGCTTTTTTGCATCGCCATTTTGGCCTGGACCCATTGCTGCTGGCCCCTCACCTTTACGCGCATTGCGATGGGGAGGCCGTGCGGCACCTGTTCCGCGTGGCCGCCAGCCTGGACTCAATGGTGGTGGGCGAACCGCAGATTCTTGGCCAGGTCAAGGAGGCCTTCGCCGTGGCCCACGCTGCGGGCACCGTGGGAGGCCAGCTCGAACACCTGCTGCAGAGCGCCTTTGCCGCCGCCAAAAAAGTCCGTTCCGAGACCGAAATCGGCTCGAATTCGGTCTCCATCGCCTCGGTCGCCGTGGAGTTGGCCCGCAAAATCTTTGGATCGCTGGAAGGGCGCACGGTTTTTCTGGTGGGCGCGGGCAAGATGAGCGAATTGGCGGCGCGGCATCTGGTCGAGCAGGGGGCAGGCGCGATTCTGGTGACCAACCGGACCCTGGAGCGCGCGCGGCGGATGGCAGAGAGCTTTGCGGGCCAGGTAATCCCATTCGACCAGCTTTATGAGGCGGCCAGCCAGGCCGACATCGTTATCAGCTCGACCGGCGCGCCGCACTCGATCTTCGGCCGCGAGCACGGCCAGGCCTTTCTCCATCGCCGCCGCAACCGGCCGATGTTCTTCATCGACATTGCCGTGCCCCGCGACGTGGACCCGGAGATGGGAAAGCTGGAGGGAATTTTTGTTTACGACATCGACGACCTGCAGCAGGTGGCCGCCGCGCACATGGCCGAACGCGGACGCGAGGCCGCCGGCGCCGAGGCGCTGATTGCCGGCGAGGTCGATCGCTTCCACCAGCGGCAGCGCGCAGTGAACGTCTCGCCGGCCATTGTGGCCTTGCAACAGCAGGCCGAGGAGATTCGCCAGGCGGAGCTGCACCGGGCGCAGAGCCGGCTGGGCTTGTTGAGCGCCGAGCAGGTGGCGGCCATCGAGGCGCTGACCCGGGGGCTGGTCAACAAATTTCTTCATCCGCCGATGCAGGCGCTCAAACAGGCGGCCCGCGAAAACAATGCCGCCCGCGTGGAGGCTCTCTGCGAGGCGTGGTCGCTGCCCGCCGGAGCCGGCCAGGAGAACGGAGCAGGCCAGGAGCCCGCCGGAGCAGGCCAGGTGAACGAACCGAACACGGCCGCGGCCGATGGCCGGGTGAGCGCGGGGAATGCTGAAAAAGAGAAAGCTGAAGGAGCGGTAGTGAACCAAGGCAGCGGGGCGGTCCGCCTATGAACCTGCGCATCGGCAGCCGCGGTTCGCAACTGGCCCTGTGGCAGGCCAACCACATTGCCGGGCTGCTCCGGGGCCAGGGGCATTCGGTCGAAATCGAGATGATCAAGACTACCGGTGACCGGCTGCAAGAGGTCACCTTCGCCCAGGTTGGCTCCAAGGGAATGTTCACCAAGGAGATCGAGGAGGCGCTGGCCGCCGGACGAGTGGACCTGGCCGTGCACTCGCTGAAGGATTTGCCCACTGAGTTGCCGGAGCCGTTTCTGCTGGCCGCGACGCCCCCGAGAGTGGACCCGAGGGACGTCTTCGTCTCGGAGAGATTTGCGAATCTGGCCGCGCTTCCCCAGGGGGCGCGCGTGGGCACCAGCAGCCAGCGAAGGCGGGCGCAGTTGAAGGCGCTGAGGCCCGACATTGCGGCGCAGGAGTTTCGCGGCAATGTGGACACGCGGCTGCGCAAGCTGGCCGAGGGCCAGGTCGATGCGATTCTGCTGGCTGCCGCCGGCCTCGATCGCCTGGAAAAGACCGAGTGGGTCCGCGAACGGCTGGAGCCGAAGGATTTTTGCCCGGCTGCGGGGCAGGGGGCTCTCGGGATCGAGACCCGCCAGGGCGACGCGGCGACGAGGTCGGCGGTTGCCTTCCTCGACGACGCGGCCACGCGCTTTGCCGTGACCCTCGAACGGGCGGCGCTGGCGGCTCTCGGCGGAGGCTGCCAGGTCCCCATCGGAATTCACTTCCGGCCGGCTTCGGAGCCGGGCGCGTGGGAGATTTTCGCCGTCGTCGCCGCGCCGGAGAGCGGGAGAGCAGTGCGGGTTTATGAACGCGTCCCGCACACGGACGCGGACCCCATAGCCTTGGGCCGCCGGACGGCGCAGAGGCTGATCGAAGCCGGAGCGGGGCCGCTGCTCGAGGCCGCAACCGGAGGCTCGCGGTGAGTGTGCTGCCGCTGGCGGGGCGCAGGGTTCTGGTCACCCGCGCCGCGCATCAGGTTGGCAAGCTCAGCGAAGGGCTACGTGCTTTGGGAGCCGAGCCGGTCGAGGTTCCAGTGCTGGAGATTCGCCCTCCAGCGAATTTGGAGCCATTGGATGCGGCCCTGCGCAAGATCGGCAGCTACGATTGGCTGATTCTGAGCAGCGGCAATGCGGTGCGGACGCTCGTCGAACGGGCGGCGGCGTTGGGGATTGCGCCAGGGAGTGAATTTGCCCAGCCTGAACGGTTGCAGGTGGCCGCGGTGGGCGAGGCAACGGCCCAGGCGGCGCGCAAGGCGGGATTCAAAATTGCCTTTGTCCCGGCAGCCTACGTGGCCGAAAGCCTGGCCGAGGGGCTGTTGGCGCAGGTTGCGGGGCAGCGGGTTCTGGTGCTCCGGGCGGCCGTGGCCCGCGATGTGATTCCCGAGGCGCTGCGAGCCGCGGGCGCCGAGGTCGAGGTGGTGGAGGCCTACCGCAACGTCTTGCCCGAGGCCGCGCCGGAGCGGCTGCGCCGGGCCCTCGCGGAAGGTTTGGACGCGGCCACCTTCACCAGCTCGTCGAGCGCAACCCATCTGGCCGAAGCGGCCCGCATGGCCGGAGTTGCGTGGCCATTTGCGGGCGTTCCGGCGGTCTCCATTGGGCCTATTACCAGCCAGACGCTGCGGAATCTAGGCTGGCCGCCCGCCGCTGAAGCGAGTCCCTCCGACATTCCAGGGCTGATCGCCGCCGTCGAGCGGATTTTGCTTCACTGACCTGCCAACTTCAGAGTTCAGGGTGCAGGGTGCCCCAGGTCCCGATTTTGGGACCAGGGAAGCCACAAATCTAAACTGTCTGCCACAACCACTGCTAACTCTGCCAAGTTTTATCCTTTGACGTGCAGAGCGGCTCCAGGTTGCAGCGGTCGCACTTGGGTTTGCGGGCCTCGCAAATCTCGCGGCCGTGGTGGATGATCTGGTGGGAAAAGCTGATCCAGCGGCTTTGGGGCAGAATCCGCATCAACTCCTGCTCGACCTCTTGCGGCGTCTCGCCTTTGGCCAGGCCCAGACGGCGCGCGATGCGGAAAACGTGCGTGTCCACCACTACGCCTTCGGCCTTGCCGAACGAGACGCCGAGGACGACGCTGGCCGTCTTGCGGGCCACGCCGGGCAGGGAGATGAGTTCGGCGAGCGTCTCGGGAACCCGGCCGCCGAACTCGGCGACGATCTTCTGCGCCGCGCCCTGAATCGATTTGGCCTTGTTGCGGAAAAAGCCGGTGGTGCGGATAAGGGCTTCCAGTTCCGGGAGGGTCGCCTGAGCCATTGCCGCCGGGGTAGGGAAGCGGCGGAAGAGCTCTGGCGTCACCAGATTGACGCGCACGTCGGTGCATTGCGCGGAGAGGATTGTCGCCACCAGCAGCTCCCAGGGCGAACGGTGCGTGAGCGCGCACTCGGCGGCGGGATAGGCTTCGTCGAGGGCCTTGAGAATAGCGGCGATGCGGTCGGGGGCAAGGGGGCCCTGGGTCGCGCGGTTCTTGGGAGGCGCTTTGGGCTGCTTCTTCGCGGCGGGTTTGCGGGTGGGCTTGGTTGCGGGCATGGTGTGAGGTTCCGCTTTCCATTCGTGGAGAATTGTGGTCTCCCACCCTTGCCACAAAGACAAAGACGCGGCAAGAATGGGGCACCCGGCGAAAAGCCAGATATCGTGAGCTACAAACTGCCGCTCAGCCAACCGCCGAGTTTCTCAATCGGCAGCCTTACCCCGATGAAAAACTGCCCGAAGAGCGCATAAACCGCGCTGGCTTCATCGAAGCGCATCTCGTAGATGAGCTTTTTAAAGGCCACCGGGTCGTCGGCGAACAGGTCCACGCCCCATTCTCAATCGTCGAAACCGATGGAGGCGGAGATGATCTGTTTGACCTGGTCGTCGTAGCGGCGGCCAATGAGGCCGTGCTCGTGCAGCATGGACTGGCGGTCGGCGAGGGGAAGGTTGTACCAATTCACCTTTTCGCCGCGTTTGCGGTCCATGGGATAAAAGCAGAGGTACTTTGCCTCGGGGACGGCGGGGAAGAGGCGCGCCGCCACGGCCGTGGACTGGCGGGCGAGCGTAGAGGCGATCTCGGCCTTCCACTCCGGCGAATACGGCTCGAAACCCTTGGCGGAGGCGGCCTGGTAGGTCTGGCGGCTGGATTCGTAGAGGCCGAGTTCGACGACCGAGAGGTAGGAATAGGCGAGCGAGAGATAGTCGTAAAGCCTGGTCTGGGCCAGGTCCAGTTCGACCTGGTTGAGGGCTTCGAGCGAAGAGCGGAAGTGGGTGAGGATCAGATCGCCCTTGTGGCCGAGCTGGGAGAAGAGCGCGGTCTGGACGGGGGGGCCGGGATTGGCCCCAGAATTGGCATCAGTGGGGCTTTTACATTCCAGGTGCTGAAGCGCGGAAACGGCCTCAGCGGCAATCTTTTGGCGTTCGCCGTCCGCGCAGGACCGCCACGCCTTCCAGTCGAAGCGGAAGAACTGGTGGAGCAGGAAGGAGCCTTCAAGAGTCAGCGGGACAAGCGGGAGATCGGCCAACGTGTTCACCTCGAATCTTCTCTCGATTACCCCATCATGGTAGCAATAGATACTTCAGGGGCTAAAGCCCCGCGCTGATACTGCTGCGTTTATGTACGGGCTAAAGCCCGTACCCTTCACGGATATGGTCGAGGTTCGTGGTCTCCCACCCTAGCCGCAAAAACAAAAACGCGGCGAAGGTGGGGCACCCAGCGACGTAGTTTTCCTTGGTGGTCTGAGCACTGCCCCGGCGCGGCCCTATATACTGAAAGTGCACATGAGCGAAAAGATTATTGCTTTTATAGTCCACTTCGTAACCCACGTGATCAGCCTTGGCGGTTACGCCGGCATTGTGGCGCTGATGGGAATCAACTCGGCCTGCATTCCGCTGCCCTCCGAGCTGATTATGCCGTTTTCCGGCTATCTGGTGTACCTGGGCCGCTTCAGCCTGATCGGAGTGGCGGCAGCGGGAACGGTGGGCAGCAATCTGGGCTCGGCGCTAGCCTACTGGATCGGCGCCAGGGGCGGACGGCCGCTGGTCGAGCGGTACGGCAAGTGGGTGCTGATGAGCCACCGCGATCTGGAACGCATGAACTGGTTCTTTGGCAAGTACGGATCGATCACGGTGCTGCTGGCGCGGATGATGCCGGTGGCGCAGTCCTTCATCGCCTTTCCGGCGGGCATTGCGCGGATGCCGCGGCTGCGCTTTCACGTTTACACATCGATCGGTTCGTTCGCGTGGTACCTTTGCCTGGCCTACGCGGGCATGAAGCTGGGCGTGGCCTGGCACACGGACCCTCGCTTTCAGGCGGCATTTCACCGTTTTCACCTGGGGGTCGAGGTGGCGCTGGTGGCCGGGATCGCGTGGTTTGTCTGGTCACACCTGAGGCGCGGCAGGCTGGCGGAGGCCGCGTTGGTGAACGAACGGGATGCGGTAAGCGCAGCGAACGAGACGGAATAAGACGAAGGCACAGGGTAAGGCGTACACTGTTTCGGTTGCCTGAAGAAAGTTNNTACACTGTTTCGGTTGCCTGAAAAGGCTTGAACGGCCGGAAAATCCGGAGCAATCAAAGTGAGGTTAGGAGAAATAATGGGGACTAAAGAGCAAGGCGGCCAGACAGCCGGAGCATCGAAGATTGCACCCGCCACGGGCAAACTGGGAGTGATGGTGGTCGGCCTGGGCGCCGTCGCCACCACATTCATCGCGGGAGTCGAGGCGGTGCGACGCGGACTGGCCAAGCCGATCGGGTCGATGACGCAGATAGGCACCATCCGCCTGGGCAAGCGCACCGACAATAACACTCCGCGGGTCAAGGACTTTGTGCCGCTGGCCGACCTGAAGGACATCGTCTTCACTGGCTGGGACATCTTCGAGGACAACGTCTACGAGTCGGCCTCCCACGCCAAGGTGCTGGACGAGAAGCTGCTCGACCAACTGAAGCCCTACCTGGAGACGATCAAGCCTCTGCCGGCGGTCTTCGACCAGTACTACGTGAAGCGCCTGAACGGCACCCACGTCAAGAAGGGCAAGAACAAGCGCGACTTGGCCAATCAGGTGCGGGCCGACATTCAGGCCTTCAGGAAGACCGTGGACCGGGTGGTGATGATCTGGTGCGCTTCGACCGAGATCTTCATCAAGGCCACAGACGTGCATCAGTCGATTGAGGCCTTCGAAAAGGGGCTCGATAACGACGACATCGCCATTGCGCCCTCGCAGATTTACGCGTACGCGGCGCTGAGCGAGGGCGTGCCCTTCGCCAATGGCGCGCCGAATCTGACGGTGGACTTCCCGGCCATGGTGGAGCTGTCGAAGCGCAATGCGGCGCCCATCTGCGGCAGGGACTTCAAGACCGGCCAGACGATGATGAAGACGGTGCTGGCGCCGGCCTTCAAGGCGCGCCTGCTGGGCGTCTCCGGCTGGTTCTCGACCAACATTCTGGGCAACCGCGATGGCGAGGTCCTGGACGATCCCGAATCCTTCAAGACGAAGGAAGAATCGAAGCTGGGTTCGCTCGATTACATCTTCCAGCCGGAGCTCTACCCCGACCTCTACAAGGACATCTACCACAAGATTCGCATCAACTACTACCCTCCTCGCGGCGACGACAAAGAGGCCTGGGACAACATCG
>PMPH01000021.1 GCA_003161045.1 Acidobacteriaceae bacterium | reverse complement strand
CTGGTCTTCGGCGACAAGGAGCAGGAGGCCAATGCCGTCAGCGTCCGCACCCGCGGCAAAGGCGACCAGGGCTCGATGCCGCTGGCCAGCTTCATCGCCAAGGCGCAGGCGCTGGTGAAGAGCCAGTCGACGGAGCTCTAGAACATTTTCGGAATGGATGTAGTCCTTTTGAGCGCATTGAATGTAGCTTTTTCTTAAGGGAAAAGCCACTAGAGTATGAGGTTTCGGTCTACAGCAATTCCGAAAATGTTATATTCGCGAAAATCTATCATGGCGTGGATGAAGGTGCGCCCTGGCCCTTCTGACCGGTGGCGTCGCCGTCGGTAATGCGGCTCCAATGGCCCGTGGAATGAGCAGCTTCCGGCGAGGCGAAGTTGATTTTGGTGCGCGGCAGCACAACCAGATCGACGCGGCGGTTTTCGGCGCGCCTCTCGGTGGTGTCATTGCTGGCCACGGGGTGGAACTCGGCGTAGCCGGCGGCCGAGATGCGGTCGGGGGGGATGGCCTTCAAACCGATGAAGATGCGGGCGATGCGGGTGGCGCGGGCCGCGGAAAGCTCCCAGTTGGAGTCGAACTCCGCAGTGTGGATGGGAATGTTGTCGGTGTGGCCCTCGATGCGCAGATCGTAGGCGGTGCGGCCCAGCGAGGCGGCAATCTTGCGCAGCGTGGGCAGCGTCTCGGGCTTGGGGACGGCCGAGCCGGAATCGAAGAAGCCGGCCTCGCGCAGGCTGATGACCAGCCCATCGCGGCCCATCTGGATGGAAACGGTGTGCGTGGCCACCTGGTTGGAGAGTGCCTGCGTCAGTTCCCGGCGCATCTGCTCCAGATCATCCTTTACCTTGGCGGGCGAGAGCACATCCTCTCCCATGACGATATTCATGGCCGTGACCGGCTGCTCGGCTCCGGCGGCGCCGTTTGCGCTTGCGGCCGGCCGGCGCCCGGCGTTGGGAAAGATGCCCAGGGAGCGGAATGCGGAGTCGATGGCCGCCGACACCGGCATCTGCTTTTTCTGATCGGCCTTGGCAAAGGCGAACAGGACGACGAACAGGGCGAAGAGCATGGTGATGAAGTCGGCGTAGGAGACCATCCAGCGCTCCTGGTTGGAGTGGCTCTTACGGGGGCGTGGACTCATGCCGCGCGCTCCTTTGGCTTCGGTTGGGCGTCATTCAGAAAGCCGGAGAGCTTCACTTCGAGCATGCGCGGGTTGATGCCCTCGAGAATGGAGACCACGCCCTCGAGCATCATTTCGCGGCGCTGGTGATCGTCGCGCATGCGGATGCGCATTTTGCCGGCGAAGGGCAAAAAGAAGAGGTTGGCGATGCCCACCCCGTAGATGGTGGCTACGAAGGCCACGGCGATGCCTTTGCCCACCTCCTGAATGTTGTCGAGATTTTTCATCACCTGGATGAGTCCCAGCACCGCGCCCAGGATGCCGATGGTGGGCGAGAATCCTCCCGCCGACTCGAAGACCGCCGGGAGACGCTCCTCGTTCTCCGCGGTCGAGTCCAGGCTGACGCGCATGATCTTGCGCAACTCGCTGGGCTCGGTGCCGTCGACGGCCAGCATGAGAGCCTGCTTGAGAAATGGATCCTGAATGGTTTGCAGGTCGCTGTCCAGCGAGACTACGCCGTTGCGGCGGGCCTTGTTGGCGAAGGCGACCAGCAGTTTGAGCAACTGGTCGTCGTGCTTGCGGGGCGCGGAAAAAATGTGCCCCAGGCTTTTGAAGGCGGCCAGCACGGTGGGGAGCGGAAACTGCAGCAGCACCGCCCCCATGGTGCCGCCAAAGACGATCATGGCCGCGGTTGGCTGCAGAATCTGGGCCAGATTCCCGCCTTCGAGCAGCAATCCGGCGATGATGCCGGCGAGGGCCAGAACGACTCCGCCAACGCTGCCTTTATCCATGGAACAGCTCCTCTATGAATCATGTGCGATGAATCATGTGCGATGAATCATGTGCGGAAAATCAGGTGAGGAGAGCGGCTTTCACCCGTCATCGGTCTTCTTCGGGGTCACGCCGAGCCGGTGCTGGCGCGGGTTTGGAAGGGTTGGAAAGGTCCAGGCTGGTCAGGGAGACGACCCGCTGCAGATCGCCATAGGAGGGCAGCCGCTTGGCGACCGAGGTCAACAGGCGCGCGCGGTAGGCGATGACCCGTTCCATCACTTCGGCGCAGTCCTCGCGCACAATCAGCTTTTCCCCATTGATCAGGGTCAGCATGGTGTCCGGAGACGCCTCGGCGGTTTTGATCAAATCGCTGTTGAGCACCATCGGAGTGCCGTTGAGCCGGGTTAGTTCGATCATCGCCTCTAACTCCTTCGCAAGGGTTATCGGCAGGCGGCGGAAAAAGTTAAAAAGTTAAAGACAGAGCCGGTAAAACTGTCCCCGGCAGGACACAAATGCGGGGTGTGTAAAGCCTGCAACTCCTGCGCCGAAGAAGGCCACAGATGCGGCGGTAACCGAACCGAGAGTAGCAACCCAGAGTTAGTAAAAAATGGGGGCACTTATCGGGGAAAGTCCGCAAATCCACGCATCCACAAGGAGAACCCCATGTCCCTGGGTGTCCTGAATAATCTCAATGCGGTCTATGCTGAGAACAACCTGAACAACACAAGCAGCAGCTTGTCGACTGTTCTGCAACAGTTGTCCTCCGGTTCGAAGATCAACTCCGGCGCGGACGACGCAGCCGGCCTTTCGCTGGTCAATGGCCTCCAGGCCAACGAGCAGGCCCTCACCCAGTCTGCAACCAACGCAACAGAAGGCGTAGGCCTTTTGAAGGTCGCAGATGGCGCTCTCTCGCAAGTGACAAGCCTGCTCAACCGGGCCGTGACGCTGGCTACCGAAGCCTCGAACGGCACCCTCAACTCCTCTCAGGATTCGGCTGCCAACTCCGAGTACCAATCGATCCTGTCGGAAATCTCGAATATCGGCTCGACGACCACCTACAACCAGACGGCGGTCTTCGGCTCCAGCACCAACATCTACACCGGCGACTCCTCGTCCGCCGGCTCGTCGATCGACTCTCTGAACGTCCAATCGCTGTCTTCGTCCAACTTGGGCGACACCAGCGGTGCGATGGTTTACAGCAGCGGCGCCACTGGAAGCAATGTGTTCATCAATTTGTCACTCGATGCCGCCACTGGTCTTCAAACCACGGCTGCCGCCGTTGGCGATACTCTTAATGCTGGTCTCACCACTACGATGGTTGTCAATACCCTGTCCAGCACGGGCACGGTTGTGGCCAACAACATTACGGTTGGCGGCACCAGCGGCTTTGCCAACACAGCTCAGGGAATGATCAACGCGATCAATGGCTCGGGCTTGGGTTTGACCGCCAGCTTCACAACCGCCGCAATCGCGGGCGCGAAAGTCGCTGGCACCGTTGCAGCCGACGACACAGCCTCCGCACTGACCAACACGGGCATCATGATCACGGGTTCAGTAGGCGTTGGCGCCACTCCGACCACGGCTAGCGATAGCGGTTCTGCGACTGCAACAGGCGCCGCTAACACCGATAACCTCACTGGCTCGATCACGCTCCAGGTAGGCAACGGCCCATCAACAACGATTACCATGGCCCAGGTGGCTGCGGCGACCCATGTGACCACCGGAGCTGTCAGCCTCGACAATTTGAAGAGCTATATCAACGCTGACGCGGCCCTCGGGGTCACGGCGGGCGACGCCACAGCCGGTGTGCTGACTTTGGCGAGCACCTCTGCAACCGATCCTGCTTTAAAGATCAACTCAAACCTTACCGACAACTCTCTTGCCACCGGAGCTGCGTCTTTGACCTATACCGCTACTGCCGCATATGGCGCCGGAATCTCTGACCCGGCGTCGGGGTTTGCTGGCACTGGCGTCACGGACAGCACGACAATTCAGACTGCGGACGCCGCAATTTCTCAAGGCACAACAGGCGGTGCGGGCGGTATTGCCACGATCAGTTACACGGACAAAGCCGGCCAGTCGTTGAGCGGCACCGATCTGTCTAACCAGGCAGATGCCCAGACTGCTCTGACAGCGCTCAACTCGGCCATTACCGACGTAGCGGCGCAGGACGGCTACGTCGGCGCGCAGATCAACACGCTGAACTCGGTCAGCTCCGTTCTCGCCACCCAGTCGGAGAACGTGACCGCGGCGCAGAACGCTGTGCAGGCCACCGATTATGCGGCGGCCACCTCCAACATGTCCAAGTACGAAATCCTGAGCCAGACCGGCATCAGCGCCCTGGCCCAGGCCAACAGCATGCAGCAGGAAGTCACCAAGCTGCTGCAGTAAAGCTGAAGAAAGCCTACCGGCGGAAGCCGCTAACCCAGGAAGGACGCCCGCACGGGCGCCCTTTTTGGCGTTCAGGGAAAGATGCGTCGGATAGGCGCGCGGATTTCAAGAAACCGCGGCTAAAGCCCCATCCCCGCATAGCCGATGAACTGTTTGGCTGGAAGGAAATTGCTCCGCTTGTGGGGTGGTGTTGCTCCTAGAGCGAAGATTGAGCGAAGATTTTGAGCATTTTCCAATCTGGCCAGGCAGCGGGTGGTTCTCCGGCTGCTCCAAGCCCGCATGGAGGTCACGATGGGAACGGTAGGACTGAGCTTCGGATCGCCGACCAGCGGAGCTGGTTTCGACGTGAGTACGACGGTCTCCTCGATCGTAGCCAATTTACAAAATGTGGAGACGCCGTGGAAGACCCAGTTAACCACATTGGAGAGCCAGGACACGGCGATCTCCAGCCTGGGAACGCTGTTTTCGACCCCTTCCACCAGCATGAGCAGCCTTACCGATGCCTCGGGGGTGATGGCGGAGAAGGAGGGTTCCAGTTCCAATACCAATGTGCTGACGCTGACCGCGGCCGACTCGACGGCAGTGGCCGGAACGCACACCGTGACGGTGAACAGCCTGGCGGCGACTTCGAGCGGCTACCTGGCCGAGATTCCCAGCGCCTCGACGACGCTCTCTGGATCGATCACGCTGCAGGTAGGCTCCGGCACCGCGTTGACCCTCAAACTGAGTTCCACCGACAACACGCTCTCCGAGTTGGCCTCGACGATCAACGCCTCTGGAGTGGGCATCACCGCCTCGGTGCTGAGCGATTCATCGGGTTCGCGCTTGAGCCTGGTCTCGGGCACCTCGGGGGCGGACGGAAATATTACAGTCAGTGACAATACGATCGCCGCCAGCAAGACGACGCTGAGCGCCACCGTGAAGGCCGGCACGGCGGCATCGGGAAGCACCAGCGCGACGGCCTCCAGCGCCACCCTGATGGGGATTACCAATGCCAGCGATACGCTGACCGGCTCGATCTCCATCCAGGTGGGCTCGGGCACGGCGACGACCCTCACCATCTCCTCGGATAACACGCTCTCGACGCTGGCCACGGCCATCGGCTCGGCCGGCCTCGGCGTAACGGCTTCGGTGGTGACCAATAGCGACGGCTCGTCGAGCCTCAAGATCGTCTCCAGCATGGCCGGGACAGCCAACAATCTGACGGTCGGCTCGAGCATTGTCGACACCAGCAACTCGCTGGGCTACACCTCGGCGGTGACCGGCGCCGACGCCAGCATCACGGTGGACGGCGTCTCGCTGACCAGCGCCTCGAACACCGTCAGCGATGTCATTCCCGGCGTGACCTTCCAGTTGCTGGCTACCAGCACCGCGGCGTCGGACGGAAGCCTGGAGCCGGTGCAGGTGGTGGTCGCCAACTACAACACCGATGTTGTGAGCTCGGTGGAGGCGCTGGTCAGCGACTATAACTCGCTGGTCAGCGCCATGAACACCCAGGAGGGGAACGACAGCTCGGGTAATGCCGAGCCGCTTTATGGCTCGCCCACGCTCACGCTCTTGCAGCAGCAGCTGATGAACGGCATCAACACGCAGAATCCCAACGGCTATCTGACCGCGATCACCGACGGCACGGGTACGATACTCTCCGGTTCGATGAGCATCACTATGGGCTCTGGCACCGCGGATACGATTGTGATCGGCAGCGGAACCAACACCACCAATACCTTTTATACTGGCTCGGCGAGCGGCTACAACACGCTCTCGGGGCTGGCCGCGGCCATCAACGCCGCCACCGCGACGACGCTGAGCGCCACCGTCACGGCGGGCACGGACGCCTCGGGAGACACCAGCGCGACGACCTCCAGCGCCACTCTGACTTCGGTCGACAACGCCAGCGATACGCTCTCCGGCTCGATGACCGTCACGGTGGGCTCGGGCACGGTGGAGAATATCGTGATCGGCGCCGAGCCCAGCACGGGCGCGGCCACCAACACCATTTACACCGGCAGCGGCATCAACACGCTCTCCGGGCTGGCCTCGGCCATCAATACGGACACCAGCCTTGGGTTCACGGCTTCGGTGGTGACCAACAGCGATGGGTCATCAAGCCTGACGCTGAGCTCGGGAACCAGCGGGAGCGACGGGACGCTGACCGTGGCCTCCACCCTGGCCACCGCCGGCCTCGGGGTCACGGCCAGCGTGGTGACCTCGCACGGCTCCTCGACCCTCTCGCTGCTCTCGCAAACCGCGGGCTCCAGCGGGGCATTGGCGGTGACTTCCAGCATTTCGGCCACCCGCGGCACGCTGCTGAACGATTCCATAGCCGTGGCCACATCCACACAGAACGCCACCGGAACGCTGAGTTCGGTTCCCGGCGCCGACACCGATGTTCTGACCGGCTCCATTTCCATTCAGGTGGGCAGCGGCACGGCGCAGACCGTCAATGTGCCGCCTGCTTCCGCCACATCTCCAACGAACAATCTCGCCGGGCTGGCCAGCGCCATCAACACGGCCAATATTGGCGTAACGGCATCGGTGATCACCAACAATAATGGTTCGTTGAGCCTGTCGATTCTCTCTAATACCGCGGGAAGCAGTGGAGATCTGACTATCACTTCCAGCATTCTGGATACCGCCAAGACCAGCACCGCGACGCTGAAATACACCAGTTCGTCGGACATCAACAGCCTGACCAGCCTGGGCATCAGCGTCAACAACGACGGCACGCTGACCCTGGACGCCAACAGTCTGGACTCGGTGCTGAACTCGGACTATAGCGGCGTAGCGGGCTTCTTTCAAAACGCCAACAGCTGGGGCTTGAATTTTTCCGAGATGCTGACTAACTCCGGCACAAGTTCGACGACCGGCATTCTGTCGCTGGCCTCCAGTTCCAACAGCAGTATCGAGTCCTCATTGAATGCGAACATCTCCAAGGAGAATATTCTGATCTCCAAGGAGCAGGTGAGCCTGACCGCGGAATTAAACAGCGCCAACGAAATCATGCAGGAGCTGCCTACCCAGCTGGACGGCGTCAACGAACTCTATTCGGCGATCACCGGATACAACGAGAGCAGCAGCTAGAGCGTTTTTAGCATTGGTGAGGAGTGAGGCCGCGACTGTCATCGGGCTCTTTCCGTCAGGAAACAAGCCACCCGGAGCACAATTGACGGCGCCGCGGCAATTCGGCAGGCGCCTTAACCAAGGAGTTAGACCCCGATGGGAAGTTATCAGGAACATACACTGGATGGCGCTTCGGCCGTTGACCTGGTGGTGGCGCTCTACGACGGGATTATCCGCTTTTTATACGCCGCTTCGTCGGCCGTCGAGCGCGGCGACGAGGCGGCGCGGCGGGCCGCCGTCAAACGGGCGCTGGATATTATCATCCACCTGCAAGCGCGGCTNNGCGCGGCTGCGCATGGATGTGGGCGGCCGGCCGGCGCAGGTGCTCAGCGAGTTCTACGCATCGGTCTTCGCGCAGATTCTCCAGGCCTCGCAGTCGGTCTCGCGACAGAAGTTCGAGCACACCATCGGCTGCGTGAGGAATGTGCGTGACGCCTGGCGCCAGGTGGCGAAGGATCCCGAGGTCAACCCGACTCCGCCGCAGATGGACTCGATCTCCGCTGGACGCGGGCAAACGGGCTTCGATCGGGGCGGTTTGAATGAGGAAGCTGCCGCGGGCTCCAGATGGAATGCCTGAGAAACAGGGAACAGGGATCAGGGAACAGCCGGGATGGTCGCACGCAAACCGCGTTTGTCAAGGATCGTGGTTTCCCGCGCTAGCCACAAGAACAATGACGCAGCGAGGATGAGGCACCCAGCCAATCAGCGAGTTGGCGGTATTCTTTGGGGTGCGAATTGTTTTTTCTGTTCCCTGATCCCTGATCCCTGTTCCCTGCTTTCCTCATCCGGCGACGGTCAACTCCTCTTCCAGTTGCTGTTTCCGGTAAAGGCTGGCGTAGTAGCCGTCGCGGGCGAGCAGCTCCTCGTGACGGCCCAACTCGACGATCCGGCCATGATCGAGCACGGCAATCTGATCGGCATGGCGCACGGTCGAGACGCGATGGGAGATCAGGATGGTGGTCGCGGCCTGAATATAGCTGCCGAGGCCGCTCAGAATGCGCTCTTCGGTGTAGGTGTCCACGCTGGCCAGCGCATCGTCGAGGATGAGAATGGATGGCCGCCGCAGCAGCGCCCGGGCGATGGCCGAACGCTGTTTCTGGCCGCCGGAGAGGGTGACGCCGCGCTCGCCCACCATGGTTTCAAAGCCTTGGGGAAACTCCTCGAACTCCTGGCGGATGTGCGCCGCCTCGGTGGCCTCGAGCATCGCCTCCGGGCTGGCCTCGGGCGCGCCGAAGGTCAGGTTTTCGCGCAGCGTAGCGCTGAAAAGAAAGGTCTCCTGGGGCACCATGCCGATATTGCGCCGCAGCACGGCCAAGGGATAGTCGCGCACCGGGCGGCCGTCGATCAGCAGTGACCCGGCGGGCGCTTCATAGAGCCGGGCAATCAGGCTGACCAGGGTGGATTTGCCCGCGCCGGTGGGACCGACGATGGCCAGGCTGGAGCCGGCGGGAATCTTGAGCGAAACCTTGCGCAGCACCTCCGCCTGGCCGGAGGCGCCGCCGTAGCTGAAGCTCAAATCGCGGAATTCGATCTCGCCGCGGAGAACGGCGCCGTCTGGAATGGAAGGGTCGGCGGCCGCGTCGTCGATGGCCGGCTTGGCGCGCAGCAGCTCGTCAACGCGCTTGACCGAGGCGGTGCCGCGCTGGAAGATATTCACGACCCATCCCACCGCGATAATCGGCCAGGTGAGCAGGACCATGTAAGTGTTGAAGGCCACGAACTGGCCTACGCTGATCTGATGGGAGAGCACCAGGTGGCCGCCGGCCAGCAGGGTGATGACCATCGAAATGCCCAGGATGAACTCCAGCGAGGGCCACAGCATCCCCATCAGTTGAACCAGCTTGAGGGAGCGGGCGATGTACTGGCGATTGAGCCGCTCGAAGAGGCTGATCTCCGACTCCTCGCGGGCAAAGGCGCGCACCAGCCGGGCGCCGGAGTAATTTTCCTGGGCCTGGGCGCTGATCTCGGAAAAACTGGCCTGGATGCGCT